>JAGWAN010000004.1 GCA_021296345.1 Acidimicrobiia bacterium
CTCGACCGGGTAGCGCCCCTACTCGACGAAGTGCTGGCTTGATCGCCTCCACAGAGGATCCGGCTCGACTACTCGTCTCGTTCGTACATGCTCTGCGTGGGCAGGGAATAGCGGTGAGTCCGGCCGAGATCGTAACGTTCGGGCGGGCGGTCACGCTGCTCGGGGTCGATGATCTCGAAGACCTCTACTGGTCCGGGAGAGCCTGCCTGGTTTCCGAGTTCGTGGACATCCCGGCGTATGACGCGGCCTTCGCCTCGTTCTTCCTCGGCTCGGAGGCGGACGTGTCGCTCGAGAGCAGCGAGGACCCGGAGAGCCCGCCGGGTGAAGCGGCCGCTACCGAGGCCGGTGCAGAACGGACCTCATTGGTCGACAACACCTCCGTAGAGCACGGCCGCGGGGAGCCCGAGCAGGAACCACCGGACCCCGAACCGGGCGCCGTGGCTTCGCTCTTCGAGACACTCCGGCGCCGGTCCTTCTCGCAATGGACCGAGAAGGAGAAGGCTTTTCTCGCCGAACTCATAGGCCGGATCGAGGTCCGCGTACCGCGCCGATGCACCCGGCGGCGCCGACCGGCGCCGGCGGGCAGCAGCCTGGACCTGCGCGGCACCGTTCGCAAGGCACTGCAGAGCGAGGGGGAGGTGTTTCGAAGGTCGTGGAGAAGGCGGGTCGTCATTCCCCGCCGCCTCCTCCTCCTGGTGGATGTCTCGGGATCCATGTCCACCCAATCCAGGGCGATGCTGCATCTGGCGTACGGCCTTGTGACCAGCACCCTCGACGCCGAGGTGTTCTGCTTCGGTACGAGGCTCACACACACCACCGACCTGCTCAAGGGCCGCGACCCGGACCTCGCCGTGCAGCGCGCATCTTCGGGGGTTGTCGACTGGGCGGGAGGAACCAGGATCGGCGAATCGCTGGCGTCCCTGCTCCGGAACCCGATCGCTCTGCGCCATGTGCGGGGAGCAGTGGTGATGGTCGCGTCGGACGGTCTGGAGACGGGTGACCCGGACCTGATGGCCTCCCTGGTCGGCCGCCTGTCCCGCCTCGCCTACACGATCGTATGGATGAGCCCCCTCAAGTCCGATCCTTCATACCGTCCGCTGACCCGCGGCATCCGGCTGGCCCTCCCCCATCTCGACCACCTGGTTGCCGCCGACACGCTCGGCGACCTGGAGGCGGTGGCCACCCTCCTGCCAAGGCTCGTCTCCGGCATCCGCTCCCGGTAGTGAAGAAGGTCCCGTAGGCCCGGTTCCCGACAATGCAACCCCAGGTCAGAGCATCACGGGCCAACCCATCCTCGTCCTTTTGGGCACCCTTCTAGACGCATGCCGCCGACCGCCAGATCCGGCTACCTGGGAAGCGCTCGCGTTCGGGAGGCGACCCGGGAGGGCCACCAGTTCCACCGGCCCAGCATGGAGACCACTGACGGGACTATCAGGGTGCGGGTGATGAAGGTGTCCATGAGGACCCCGACCGCGACCCCGAACCCGAGCTGCAACAGGTCCTGTAGGGGCAGGGTCATCAGCGCGGAGAAGGTGCCGGCGAGGATGAGGCCCGCAGACGTGATGACCGGCCCGGTCCGCGCCAATGCGTGGTGGGTCGCCTCTCTGAGCGGAACGGTCCTGGCCTCCTCGCGGATGCGGGACATGAGATAGATGTTGTAGTCGACGCTCAACGCGTTCAGGAACACGAAGAGGAAGAACGGGACTGCCGGACCCAGCCCGTTGTGACCTGCCAGGACGATGAATACCACCACCACGAGGCCGAGCGTCGCGAAGTAGGTGAATGCGATCGTCGCCATCAGGTAGAGGGGGGCGATCAGCGAACGCAGCAGCAGGGCCAGGACCACGCCGATGGCAAGGAGGATCAGCGGGAGCACCACCACCGAATCCCGGTTGCCCGCCGTCCGCGTGTCGTAGGCCTCAGCCGTGTCCCCGCCGACCAGCACGCTCCCGGCGGCCAGGCCCAGGACCGAAGCTTCCTGCCGGGCGAGGGCCCGCAGCTCGGGCACGGCATCGAGGGCCTCTTCAGAGAAGGGTCTGTCTCGGAGCACCACGTCGATGCGGCCTGCGCCTCCATCGGCGGAGACGAACCGGCGCCCGCTCCCCTCCGGCAGTTGGGACGCTTCCGGTCCCCCTACGCCAAGGGGTCTGCTCGGACCGGAGGCATCAGCTACGGCCGGGTGGCCGGCGAGTTCGAGCGTGAGGGCGTCCATCTGGGCGAGCACGGCAGGGTCCAGCGCGCCGGCGCCGAGGGGCAGGGAGACGTAGACCTGGGTGGGAGAGAGCTCGCCGCCCGGGAACCCGCCTCTCAACAGCTCGAAGCTACGGACGGACTCCGTATTGGCCGGCAACCTGTCGAGCTGGTCGTAGTTGGCCCGGAACGAGACCAGGCCCACAACCAGCACCGCCAGGCCCACTCCGGTCACGGCCAGGGTCAGGACCGGCCTACGGAGGACGACCGCGCCCACCCTGCCGTACACGCTGCGCCGCCAGTCGGTCTGCTCCGTAGCCTCCGCTTGCAGCCGGGGCTGGGCGGGCCAGAAGGCGCGCCGCCCGAAGATCGTCAGCAACGCCGGGATGAGGGTTAGGGCGGCCAGCATCATCAGAGCCACCGCCAACGCGATGATGGGGCCGAGCGCCTGGTAGGAGCGCAGCGTCGCTAGAGCGAGCGCCGCGCAGGCGACCAGGATCGTGGCCCCCGCCGAGGCGACAGCACCGCCGACGCCGCGCATGGTCCGTCTCATCGCCTCGTGGGGATCATCGTGTCGCGTCAGCTCCTCTCGAAAACGCGCCGAGACGAACAGCACGTAGTCGGTGCCTGTCCCGAAGAGAACCACCGTCATGATGCCGGTCGTCTGACCGGAGATCGGTATCCCGTAGCGGAGCGCGTACCAGGCCGCGATGGCTCCGGCCATCTGGAAGACGAGTCCCACCCCCAGCAGCGGAATAGCGGCCATGACCGGGGAGCGGTAGATGATCACCAGCAGCACCAGCACCAGTAGGACCGTCACCAGAAGCAGCAGGGTGTCGATCTGCGTGAACACCCCGACCAGGTCGAGGATGAGACCTCCGGGCCCGCCCACGGCAATCTCGACGCCGCTCAGGTCGAACGCCCCCGAGCGGTCTCTGATGGCCTCGACCGTGTCGAGAAAGGACAGGTCGGCCGGCTCGCCGGAGACCTCCGCGAACACGTACATGGTGGTGCCGTCGGGAGACACCAGCCCGGTCCGCTGACCCATGACCGGATCGGGGCTGAGAACCTGGCCCACGTTGTCGGGCGCCGCCGGGCCGGACAGCCAGGTCGCGAGCTCGGCTGCGGCCCCGTACGCGGCAGGCCCCAGACCCTCGGCTTCCCGGAACACGACCAGGACCGGCGTGCCGGTCGCAGGGAAATGCTCCTGAGCGAACCGGTACGCCCGGGTGGCCTCGGCGTCCCTGGGCAGGAATAGCGCCTGCTCGTTCTCGTTGGCGTCGGCGAGCATCGGGAGCTGCAAGATCAATGCTCCGGCGGCCACCAACCAGACCACCACCGTCACCCATTTGCCGCGGCGGCTGGAGGCGAGATCGGTCAGACGGCCGAGCACTACCGGTTCCCCACGGGGACTCCGGCCGGCCGGCAGCCCAGGCTCGCAGTTCCGACGCTCATCATCAAACGATGCTAACAAGCCTCAAGGACTTGTCCTGCTACCGGCGGGAGGACGATCGCGGCAGCTGGCTGCTCCTTGCCGTCAGTCGGGGATCCAGGATTCGGTCTCGATGCCGAGACCGTCGGCGATCCGGTTCGCGTAGGCGAAGTAGCCGACAACCTCCACTATGTCCAGGATGTCACGATCTGAGAAGCCGGCCGATCGCAGGTCTTCCACGTCAGCGTCATTCATCGCGCCCGGCGCCCTGGTCAGCTTGATCGCGAACCTGAGCATCGAATGCCGCTTGGGCGACAGGTCTGCGGTCGTCCAGTCCCGTTCGATCGCCTCGACAAGCTCGTTATCCTTGATCAGCAGGCGCAGACCGCGCCGGTGGTGGACAACTCAGTAGTGGCAATCGTTCTCGAGGCTCACGACCAGGGCGATGATCTCCCGCTCGACCTTGCGGAGCGTCGCGGTGCCGGCCATCGCCGATTCGTAGAGGCCCTGGTGAGCGGCCATGCCGCGGGGGTTCAGCGAGTGCACCGCCAGGACGTTGTCGACGCGCCCGTATACACGATCGACAACTCGGGGATAGATCTCACCGAGTGCCCCGTCCCAGGAGTCGTCAGGTATGACTTCAATGCGTGCCATGGTGCAGCGTTCCACACCACCCGTACACTCGACAAATCCGCGACCAGCCTGCGGAGCCGCCCGGACTGGGCGAGCGCGGGGGATGTGGTATGCGGCCCGCTTGGCGTCTAGAAGAAGCCTACGCCGGGGGGAATGAAGTTTTGCGTGATTGTGATTGTGGTATGGGGCATGGTGGTCACCACGGTGATGGTGTAGCCGTGTACGGTGACACGATCGCCGCTGACCAGGACGGGGTAGTCGTCGACCCGTCCGTCTCCTGAGTCGCCGACCACCTTCAATGGGAGTTCCCCGGTTCCGAGCCTCGCGTCGACTTTGTAGACCAGGACACCCTCGGCCGCCAGTGCTGGGAAGGTCGTCGACCGACCGTCCGGAGCGACACAATCTCTGCCTTCGTCGTAGCCGATTCTCCGTCAGCTCTCGACAACGATTACTTCTGACTCGGATACCGGTCTCGCCACGCGTAGTCGAACCCTTCGCCCATGGGATCGATCAACGGCGGGTTCTTGTTCAACGGCCTCAGGTTCAACTGTTCCGGCCACCAGTGCTGATTCGCCAGCGAGCCCATCGCAGCGGGCATCTGGTGCGACACCGGACACTTGGCGTCCGATACGCCCTGGTCGGCGGCGGTGATGTCTTCGACAGTCATCGGTAGTCCTCGGTCCTGGTAGGCCTATCGTGCGGCTCACAATCTAGCTGTAGCTACTAAACCTTGGCGCGAGCCCGACCCGTCCGGGAGGCGGGGTCACCGATGCGCCTGCAAGGATCTGGGATTGGCTCTTCTGAAGGATGCCGGAGAACAGGTGCTCCCCGCATCCGTCTCCGTCGCCGGGAAGGGGGAGAATCTCGGTCTCGAAGCCGGCATCCTCCATGAGAGAAACCCAGGTCGCCATGGGGAAGAGGCCGGTCACATGGAGGTCGGTCTCCACGCGCAGACGGCCTCCCTCGTTGATCGTGTAGGTGATCCAGGACTCGATGGTGGTGTCGGCCGGATCGGGGTCGGTCAACCGCTCCTCGACCTTCACTTCCGGGTCGCCGGGTCGGGACGGTGGCGGGATGTCCCAGCGCAAGACCCTGCCCTCCTCGAAGGACTCCACCACCAGGTCGGGCGCCGCCAGAAGCAGACCACCGGGCCGCAGGTGGACCCGGGCGGTGGTGAAGACCGCTCTCAAGTCGTCCTCGGTCAGCATGTACGACACCGCATCGTGAATGAGCACCGCGTCGAACAGCTTCCCCAGGCGCACCGTCCGCATGTCACCCACGCGATGCTCCACGTCGGGGTTCAACCGCCGGGAGTGCTCCAGCATTTCCGGGGACAGGTCAACGCCGGTGGCCTCGAAGTCGGAAGTGAGGTGCGACAGGTTGTGGCCACCGCCCACGCCGAGTTCGAGTATGCGATGCCGTCCCTCCCCCAGCCGGGCCCGGATGGCGTCCCTCCAGTAGCCGGCCTCCTCCGCGTAGTCCTCCGGAGGGCTCACCAGCGGCCACAGGTAGGCCAGGTCGGAATAGAGGCGGCGGCTTCCTGCCATGGCCCTTCGGGCTACCGGATCGTGCTGCGCCGAGCCATCGAGATTTCCCAGGCCGTCCCCTCGGTCTGAGCGACGGCGCGGAGTTCGGTCATCCGCCCGGCAGCATGCTGCGCGTCACGGCGGCCGGTGGCAAGCTCACGCCAGATGGCCCGGCCTCCGAGGAACCCCGACGCCCCCGACGCGCACGCCACCCGCACCTGGTCGCGGAACAGCCCGAAGTCGCTGCCCTCGGACAGGATGACCCAGGGAACCGGACTCAACCGGTCGACCTCGACGCAGGCTTCGGCCCACTCCTCGGGAGCGTGCCGACCACCCTCCGGCATGACAGGGAACTGCAGCTTGAGCACCTCGGCGCCCAGCGGGCCGAACCGTCTCACCCCCTCCAACACGGCTCGTTTCCGGTCCTTCGGGTCCTCGTACAGGGCCAGCGGCTCGCAGAAGAGCGGCAACCCGGCCGCCCGGCACTGCCTCGCAACGTCCGTCACGAATCGCTCCGCCGCCGACATATCCCCGTCCGGGTCGTAGTACACGGAGATCTTGACGGCGTCCGCTCCCATCCCGGCCGCTCGCTCCGCGTTCCAGCCGGGGAGGAGGCGAGGGGCGGTGCGCACGTCGGCGTAGTCCCCATCCTCGATGCCGAGGATCAGACCCACACCCTCCGGACGGCGCCGGTCGGCCCGGTCCATACCGATCAGATAGCCGGGGTCGATCAGGACCGCCCCGGCGATGGGCCCGAGCGCGGCGATGATCGGTTGCTTGGCGGCGTTGATGTCCGCGGCGGTCATGCTCTCCGGTTGGTCCGGACTCACGGTCTGCGCGAACGACCCCACATGATCGATCGCCAGGACGGTGAACAGACCGGCGTCCGTTGCGACCCGCGCAAGCCCCTCCGAGCTTGCCCCCGACCGGCCGGTCATGTGTTGAGGCCTTCGATCTGTAGGTGGTCGCGCATCGGAATAGGCCGGGTAGTGCGCATCCCCAGCCAGGCGGCAACCTCGGCAAGCTCCGAGGACAGGTCTCCCTGCGCCACCGCGTAGTGGTGCTCGCGGCCCTGCACCATCACGGTGTTGACCAGGTCCATCAGCTCGATCGGCTCGCCGTTGAGCCGGAAGCGGGTGAACCAGCCGCGGGTGCCGTCGAACCCGGCCTTCCCGGTGTCCACCACCTCGGCGGTGGCAACGAAGAGCTCGCTGAAGTCGTCCCCCGCATAGGCGATGGTGGTCTGCTGGGGAGCGAACAACAGGTCGCCCGACACCCCGTAGCGGACATCCGATTTCCGTCCCAGCGTCACGTGATCCACCCAGCGGATCCCGTTGCCGGCGCCGAAATGGCGAGGCGTGACCCCGCAATGCCAGAGCAGGGCGGCATCGGATTCCAGGTCGAGGGTGGTGAGGTCCAGCAGGGTGGCGGACCCATGATTGGGCGACATCGAGTTCATCAGGAGCATCGACACCGCTCCGGGTACGTCCCCCTCGCAGGAGACCGCCACACCGTCCTCCGATCCCAGCAGGCTGTAGGCCATGCAGGGGGCCATCTCGAAGTCCTCCTGGAAGCTGGGCCAGCACTGGACCGCCAGGGCGTCGTACCCCTCCGTCTCGATGATCCGGCGGAGCGCCAGGTAGAGACGGGCGTTGCGGTCCATGCCGATCGATGGGGCGGTCACCTCGGTGGCCAGGTCGGTGGCCATCCGCACCACGGAGGCGGCCGGCTTGGTCTCGACAGCCCGAGCCACCCGGACCACTTCGTCGATGGTGTGGGTGCCGACCCTGGTGCCGAACCGATTCTCGAGCCTGGCCTCGTCGAACAGCATGTTGTAGAAGCCGGGAGAGATGCCGCCGATCCAGCCGATCCGTGCCGAAGCCATCGTCTTGATCCCCTTCAGCGCCCGGAAGGTGACGCGGAAGCGCCGTTCCGTTTCCGGTTCGTCGATGTGGCCCAGGAACCACTTGTAGGGCACCCCCCTCTCTCGCAGGTAGCGGCGGATTATCGAGGCGAAGTGGTTGGTGGAGACCAGCGAGTGGAGCTGGATGGATCCCTCCAGTACCGGCTCCGGTGTGGCCCAGAGCCCGAGCCGGGGAGCGGCCGCCGCGAGCGGCTCGAGCAGCTCGCCCGATGCGCAGGCAGCAGCCTGCAGGACCAGGAAGTCGAGCTGTTGGGATGACAGGTGGTCGGCGGCCTGGCGAGCGGAGTCGAGATCGCCGATGCCGTGGTCGATGGCCACCAGGTCGAAGTCCAGCTCCTCCGCGAGGCGGCCGAGGCCGGTGATGGCCCGACGGTACTGGTCGTGCTCGTCGGCGTAGTAGCTCTCGAACGCCACCCCCACGTACCCGACCCGGAGTCGCCCTCCGCTCATGCTCTCACCTCACTGCTTAGCTGGTCGGCCCAGGACTCGAGGACCAGGGCAACCGTGTTGGCGCCGGGATCCTCCGTTCCCA
This sequence comes from Acidimicrobiia bacterium, assembly GCA_021296345.1. Classification (GTDB taxonomy): domain Bacteria; phylum Actinomycetota; class Acidimicrobiia; order Spongiisociales; family Spongiisociaceae; genus Spongiisocius. Next base: position 8,238 of record JAGWAN010000004.1, read on the forward strand.
GGCTGTGATCCGGGGCGAAGCGGGCCCGTCCCGCGGAGGGCCGCATGCCGGCGGTCGCCCTGGCGCCCCGGCGCGCCGCCCGGGCCGCCGCGGCCATCACCGACCCCAGGTCATCGTGCCTGTCCACCGACTTTCTGGCATCGCTTACCGCCGGCGCCAGGGCGTCGATCATGGTCTTATGGCCCGGCTCGGCCTTGCCCACCCGGGCTACGCGCGCCAGGCCCTTCTCCATCCCGGCTACCAACAAGCTCGCATCGGGGGCCGCCGACCGGGAGAGGCCGGCGGCCAGAGCGCCGAAGAAGGAGCCGAACAGGGCGCCGGCAGCGCCGCCCACCGTCTCGTGGAAGGCGGATCCGGCGGCTCGCATGACATCGGCGGCCGTGCTGTGGTCGCCTTGCTGGGCGCGACGAGCCGCTTCCGCCAGGGCGGTCGCCATGTTCACCCCGTGGTCACCGTCACCGGCCACCGAGTCGAGCCGGGACAGTTCCTCCTGGTGGTCGTTCACCCGTGTGGAGGCGGCGACCACCAGTCGCACCGCCAGGTCCCGATCGATCATGCCCCGCTACCGACCTACCATCGTGAAGCCCGCTCCCGTGGCAGGCCGGTCGTAGAGATCGAGCAGCTCGCGATCCATGTGGCAGATGGCGAACGAGAATCCCGCCATATCGAGGGTGGTGGCATACGGACCCATCCAGGACCGGACTGCCTCGACCCCTCTCCGCTCCAGGGCGGTGCGAGCCCCCCGGTACAGGACCGATAGTTCCATGAGGGTGAGGGATCCGGCGTTGTTGAGCAGCAGACCTACCTGCGTCCCGGGCGGCAGGTCGGCGTCATCCAGCAGGCGGTCGATCATCAACCCCGAGATCTCGTCCGCCCGGACATCCTCGCCGAGACGGTCACCCGGCTCGCCATGCACCCCCATGCCCACCGACAGGGTGGTGTCCTCGGGATCCCCGAGGGGTTGCCCGCTCACCGGATGGGCCACCGTGCCGGTCGCCGCAGAGAGCGAGCGGGTGCGGTCCCGGACCTTGCGGGCGACCGCGGCGCACGCCTCCAGCGGGTCGCCCCGTTCCGCCGCCGCCCCCACCATCTTCCACACGAAGAAGAGCCCGGCGCCGCCGCGGCGTTCGGCGATTCGCTCCTTGGGCGCCGAGGCCACATCGTCGTAGAGGACCACCACCTCCACCCCGTCGATGCCTGCATCCTCTGCCTCGTCAATGGCAAGCTCCGCGTTCATGATGTCCCCGGCGTGGCTGGAGACCAGTAGCAGCACGCCGCCGCACCGGTCGGCGGCCTCGATGCCCCGCAGGATCGCCGTCGGGCCTGGTGAGGAGAAGATCGGGCCTGCCACGTTGACGTCGAACAGCCCCTCCCCGACCCAACCGATCATGGCCGGCTCGTGGCCGGAACCGTTGCCGATCACCAACCCCACCTTGCCCTCCGCCTTGGGAATGGTGCGGACCACCAGACCGTCCCTCAGCGAGATGACGCCTGCGTGAGCGGAGACGTACCCTGCCAGCATCTCCGCCACCGCCCGGGCCGGATCGTTGAGAAAGCGTCGGGTGCGGATGCTCATGCGATGTTGTCGCGGATGAATCGGGCCGCACCTGCCGCATCCCGATCCGGACGGTCGGTCAGGTCCCGCCAGGCATAAGTGGCCCGGCCGGTCTCGACCTTCGAGTTGGGGAACGTCTCGAACACCACCCAGCCCTCGTAGCCGGCCTGGTCCAGCGCCTGGCTGAAGGAAGCCCAATCGATGTGGCCGTACTGGGGCGCCCGCCGGTTGTTGGCGGCTACCTGGACGTGGCCGATCCGGCTCCCAGCCAGGCGAACGGCACCCGCGAGGTCATCCTCCTCCATGTTCATGTGGAAGGTGTCCAGTTCCACCTTGACGGATGGATGGTCCACCATGTCCATGTACTCCAGGCAATCGGCGACGGTGTTGAACATGAAGGTCTCGAAACGGTTGAGGACTTCGAGGCATATATCGATGCCGAGTGTGGAGGCATAGCCGGCGACCTCGCGGAGGGCGGCGGCGGAGCGTTGCCTATGGCCGTCGTGGTCGCCATCCGGGAAACCCATCCAGGTGGCGTAGGTCACACCTCCGAGGATCGGGCTGCCGAGCCGGGCGGCGTCATCGAGGCAGCGCCGCAGATGGTCCACACCGGCTCTCCGAACGTAGGCGTCCGGGCTGGAGATGTCCATGGTCGGGCTCAGCCCGGTACTGCAGAGAACTTCGAGGCCCAGCGATCCGGCAGTCCGCGCCATCCGCTCGACGCCGACATCGAGGCCGGCCACCAGGGAGATCTCCACCCCGTCGTAACCGGCTTCGGCGGCCTTGGCGAACACCGAAGACTGGTCGTCCGACCATCTGTCGAGCCAGTAGAAGATCTCGATACCGACCGGTCGGGTCACGCGGTCACCTCCTTGACTACGAACGCTATCCGCAAGAGCGGATGGGCGGGTTGGCGGTTGCTGAACGTAACCGCCACCACGGTACCCCGCTCCGGTATGTCCTCGGCCACCACCCGGTGGGTGATGCCACCGTCCACCCCGTCAAGCCGGATCGAGGCGAGTATGTACGGTACCTCGATACCGCCGAACGGAGGCGGGCTGTGAACCCGTGTGGCTGCCACGATCCTCCCCGTGCCGGGCAGGTCGTACCAGGTAGTCTCGGACAGGTCGGCAACGCAGAACCGCCGCGGGGGGAACCAGGTCGACCCACACTCCGGGCACTCGGTGGCCCGGAGCACCCCGTTGTCGAGACCCCGATAGAACGGATCGGCCGATCCGACCGCATGGCGATACCGCTGGGCCATCTCGATATGTAGCAAGGAGAACGGATCCCCCGAAGGAGCGGTCCACCGTTCAACTCCGGTCACCCGCATCAGGCGCCACCCCGGCGGAGAACGGATCCGGCGTAGGGCGAGCGGGATCTCCCCCCGAGCCCAGTACGGACGATCCCGTAGCAGCGCCGGCCGCCCCGAAAGGCGCCGAGAACGCGAAAATTATCCGGCAGACCGGCGCACCGCGCCGGGCCCTCCCCCACCACCACCTTTCCGATTTGGAGCGTGGTCGGCCATGCCCGGCTGGCTGCCGGGAATCGGCCCTCCGCTCCATGAAGCCTTGGATATTCCCTCGGGCTGGTCGAGCCAATTGGCAGAGCTCTCGACCAGCGCAGGTGCTTGGTGATGGACAACGTATATCGGGGGTGTGACAGATTCAACCCCCTAGTCTTCGCAGTCTCGGAAATCGCGAGGGAAGCGCACCGGTCGGTCGCGTTCATGCGGTGCGTCCGAACACGTTCACGACCGCCAGCGAGCCGACCCCGGCGTGGGTGTCGGTGATTCCGATCCGCGCATCCGGGACGGCTCGGGCACCCGACACCTCTCCCCTGAGCTGGCGCGCCACCTCCACTGCCTGGGCGATACCGGTGGCGCCGACCGCCGATCCCCGGCCCAGCAGCCCGCCCGAGGTGTTGACCCAGACGTCTCCGCCCAGGTCGAAGCGGCCCTCGGCAGCCGCCAAGCCGCCCTCCCCCACCGGGCACAGGCCCAGGTCCTCGTAGGCCTGGAGCTCCGCCCCGCTGAACGAGTCGTACACCTCGGCCACATCGATCTCTTGCGCCGGATCGTCGATGCCGGCCATCCGGTAGGCGTCTCGGGCCGCCCTCCGCTTGGCGGCGAAGTGGGGGAACAACTCATCCGACCGGTCGGATAGGCGGGGATGGTCGGTGGATGACCCGGAACCGAGGATCGCCACGGGGGGACGCTCCGGGAGGCTGGACGAGTGCTGCTCGGCCCATTCCCGGGTGGCGAGGAGCACGGCCGCCGCGCCGTCGCTGAGCAGGCTCGCGTCGAACATCCGATAGGGATCGGACAGCGGCGCCGAACCGCGCACGTCCTCCACCGTGATCGACATGCCCTTGTGGGCATCGGGGTTCTCCAGGGCGATGCGCCTGTTCTTCACCGCGATCTCGGCGAACTGCTCGGCTGTGGTTCCGTACCGTCGCATGTGCTCGGTGATCATCAGCGCGTAGGGAGCGGCGAAGGTCCCGAACACCGGGCTCTCCCACTCGAAATCGGCGGACATGGCGAGTATCTCGGTTGCGGTGGCCCGGTGGACGGACTTCCCGTTGGTCTCCCCGCCGAACACCAGCGCCGACCGTGCGGCGCCCGAGGCGATCGCCATCACCGCAGTCCTGATGGCCAGTGCCCCGGTCGCGCCGCCACCCTCCACCCGGAGCGTGGGTTTCCCCACCAGTCCCACGCTGTCCTGGAGTATGTGGCCAAGGCTCATCTGGCGATTGAAGTGGTCGCTCTCGTATGCGACAACACCCATGTCAATCGATCCTGCCCGGATGCCGGCGTCGATCAGGGCCTCCCGAGCCGCCTCGACCACCATGTCCCGGACGCTCGCGTCGGCGCGGAACCCCACGAATGGGGTCATGCCCACCCCGACCACCAGCACGGTGTCGCTCATGAGGTGAGCGCTTCCAAGGGATCGGTGCGATATCGCCCGTTATCGGGCAGGAAGACACCACGGCCTCCGCAGTTTGGTCCAAGAGGAATAGATTGTGTGGGACTGGCCATACTGGCGATCATTAGCACGGATTCTTAGCGACGGTCGGTTCGGGTCTAACTCGCGTTATGCCAACACACTACGTTGTGATCATCCTGTTCGACCCTATCCGAGGGCCGGCGCCGTTGTGCCATCGACGTCGGCGGGCGCGCCGAGTCGTGCGGCCTCGGCCTCGATGGGCGGCGGCATAGGGTTCGGCTTGGTGCCGTAGAGATCGACATCGCCCGGCCGGTCACCCATCGGCACCTCCAGATCCGCCACCGATCCGAGGGTCATGAGATCGGCCGTCATGTTGTGGAAGCGGTTCAGGGGTTCTTCGAAACGCGGCGCCATGGGACCCGGCGGCGCGCCGGCCCGGGAGACGCCTCGCTGGACTCGTTCGCATATGTCGATGTCCTCGTCGTTCACGTCGATCCAGAATCGCCGAGTGGTCTCGAACGCTTCGGCAAGCCGTTGCCTCCCCTCCTCGTCCTCGGGTGACGGCGCGGCACCCGGCGGGAACAGGAAGGTGCAGTGCTCGATGGTTCGCCCGACGCTCAGCGGCTCGAGCAGGACCAGGAACACATGATTCGGCAGCACGGCGAGCAGAACGTTGGGGAACACGGCGACGAACCTTCCGCTCGCGGCATCGGAGGCGCCTAACCCAGTGGCTGGGGGTAACACTGCCCAGTCCTCGTGCTGGTCGCTCGACACCGGAGTCGTGGTCTGCCCGCAGTACATCCCGGGGCCCTGATAGCGGTAGTGATCCTTGACGCGGGACACCTTGGCCAGCTTCGGATGCACCCACGGAAGGTGGTAGTACTCGGCGAAGTTCTCGACGAGGAGTTTCCAGTTGGCTGCGACATCGAACTTGGCGGTCGCCCCGTCAAGGTCGGCAAGCTGCCACCCCTCCAGGCGGTAGCCGGCCAATCGCTCGGGCAGGTCACCGAGCCACACATCCAGCGGGGGTGTCTCCTCGTCCAAGCAGACGAACACGATGGGACCCCATGTGTCCACCCGTACGGCCACGAGACGCCAGTCGGCGGGGTCGAAGTCCGATGGGGGTGACGCCTCGAACAGCGGCGCCGCTACCAACCGGCCGTCGGTCGAGTAGCTCCAGCGATGGTATGGGCACCTGATGATGCCGGCTATGTCACAGTCGGCTTCGGCCAGTTCGGTCCCCCGGTGACGGCAGGTGTTCATGAATCCGCGCAGCTGACTCCCGGACCGGGTCAGCAGAACCGACTTCCCGGCGACCGACCGCACGAGAAGTCGTCCCGGCCGGGAAAGTTCGTCAGCGAGAGCCACGCCGGTCCATGCCCGACCGAAAAGTCGGGTTTGCTCATCGGCGAAGAAGGCTTCGTCCGCGTACACGGCCGGAGACAACCCGAGGGCCGACCACACTTGCGGCCGGATGTCGGCCCAGAATCCCGGAAGGCGCCAGGGCGCCGCGACGGCAGGTGGCATCGCCATCCGACGACTTTACTGCGCGAGCCAAGACTTCCCCGCAAATCGGCGCCGGTCGCGCCCTTGATCTCGATGTGTCCTGAAGGAAGGCTTGGCGACGAGCATCCCGCACGGGAACCCGGCCATGCAGCCTCCCCAGGCAACCCCGTTTCGGCCCGGGCTCAGCCGAGGTCGAAGTCGACTCGCTCCAGGTTGCCGGTGAAGGGAAACTCCCCTTCGTACGAACTGCTCACCGGGGACAGCGTGTCAGCGCCCACGCTGAGGGACCCCCACGAGATCATCCCTCGGGCCATGGAGATCATCTCCATCTCGCCGAGAGTCCGACCGCCCGCTGCCAGACGACCGGTGCCCCGGAAGTCCCCGGTCTTCTCGAACCCGAAGGACAGTTCGGTCGCCCCTGGCATCACCGGGCCGGACGAGGCGAGCGTCTGGCGATCGCCGAGGTAGCAGTACTCGAACACGAGGCGCCCGCCGGCCAGGTACAGAACGTAACCGCCGCTCACGTCACCCACCGCCACCAGCACCCCCTCGTCGGCAGCGCCCAGCGGAGCGACCCGGGCCGTGATCTTGAAGTCCCGGTTGAACACCAGTGGCGTGGCGGCGCCGGGCACGCGGCTCGAACCGGCCAGGTACGAGAACGTGTCCCTCGCCCTCGGAGTACCTGGGGTCGTAAAGGTGGAGGCCCTCACTGCCAGGTAGCGGTCGTCCAGGGGGAACACGGAGAATCGGGAGGCCTCCTCCGACCACTGCTCCACGAGGCCGGCCAGCTTCTCGGGGTGTTCAGCGGCCACATCGTCGCACTCCGAGAAGTCGGAGTCGATGTGATACAGCTCCCACGGGTCGTCCTCGAAGGGTTCGTTGCGCCGGTGCCGGGTGAGCGCCTTCCAGCCGTCCTGCCACATGGCCCGGTGGCCGATCATCTCGAAGTACTGCCGATCCCGGGGAGCGGGGGCGCCCGGGTCGTCGAGCACATCGCGGATGCTGGCGCCGTGGTAGGGCATCTGGTCCACACCCCGGTACGAGGCCTTCGGTGCCACGCCCACGAGGTCCAGGATGGTCGGGGTGATGTCGATGGCGTGGACGAACCGGGTGCGCACCCCCCCGTTGCCTGCCAACCCTTCCGGCCAGGAGACGATCAGAGGCGTCCGCACACCGCCGGCGTACGTGTTCTGCTTGTACCAGCGCAGCGGCGTGTTGGCGGCCTGCGCCCAACCCCACGGGATGTTGGTCTGCGAGTGCGGGCCGCCGATCGTGTCGAACCGCTCCATGTTGAACTCCACAGTGCAGAACCGGTCCTCCTCGTAGGTCACGATGTCGGCGCCACCGTCGGGTCCGCCTTCCTGGCTGGCCCCGTTGTCCGACAGGGCCACGACGATCGTGTTGTCGAGCCTCCCTATGGACTCGAGGAAGTCGAACAGCCGTCCCATCTGGGCGTCGGTGTGATCCAGCATGGCCGCATAGGCCTCCTGGAACCGGGCGAAGAGCTTCTGCTGGTCAGGCGTCAGTTTGTCCCACTCCTCCACCCCGGGATTGAGGGGCGCGAGAACGGCGTCCTCGGGGACGATCCCGAGCTCCTTCTGGCGGGCGAAACGGCGCTCGCGGATCACGTCCCAACCCTCGTCGTAGCGCCCCCGGTACTTGTCCAGGTACTCCTGGGGCGCCTGGTGCGGACAGTGGGCCGTTCCGAAGGCCGTGTACAGGAAGAACGGCTGCTCGGGCTTGACCGACACCTGGTCGCTCACGTAGGAGATGGCGTGGTCGATCAGATCCTCGGTGAGGTGGTAGCCGCCCTCAGGCTTGCCCGGCGGGTCGACCCGGTGGTTGTCCTCGACCACGTCCGGGTAGAAATGGTCGGTGAGGGCGTCGAGGAAGCCGTAGTAGCGACCGAACCCCCGTCCGAGCGGCCACTCGTCGTAGGGTCCGGCGGCGGTGGTCTCCTCGAGGGGCGCCAGATGCCACTTGCCGATCGCCATCGTGGCATAGCCGGCGCCCTGCAGCACCTCGGCGAGTGTGCCCGCCGACTTCGTCACCCGGCCACGGTGTCCGGGGAATCCCGAGTCGACATTCGACAGGTAGGCCATCCCGACGCTGTGATGGTTGCGCCCGGTGAGCACGCAGGCACGGGTTGGTGAGCACAGCGGGGTGACGTTGAAGTCGTTGAAGCGCAATCCCCGCTCCGCCAGCGCATCCATCACCGGGGTCTCCACCTCGGCCCCGTAGCACCCGAGACCGGCGAAGCCCACATCGTCGAGCACCACCAGCACGACATCCGGCTTACCGCGGGCATCGTTGGCCATCGGCGGCCACCACGGATCCGACTCGCGGAAGTCGGGTCCGATCACACCCTCGAAATCCGCCTCCGGGTGAGTCGGAGCCTCATGCTCTCCGCCGCCGGGCGTTCCGCCCGGATCAGTGCTGGAACCCATCGACCTTCCTGGCCTTTGCCGCCGGCGGTAACCATACTCGCGACCATGACCTCCACCGACACCGCCAGCGGCGGCCCCGGCTTCCCCATCATCGACCCGTTCACCATCGAGTCGTTGACTGTGTACGTCTACCGCGCCCCCGTCACCCGTCCCGTACGAACCTCCTTCGGGACGATGGCAGACCGCCCGGCGGTCGTGGTCACCGCCCGATCCACCGACGGGACCCCTGGGTATGGGGAGGTGTGGTGCAACTTCCCGGATCCCGCCGCGGGGTACCGCGCCGACCTGATCGCTCAGGTGCTCGCTCCGGCCGTCGTCCGCCGGCCATGGCCCGGGCCCGAGGCCGTGTTCGATCATCTATCGGAACGGTTCAGGCTGCTCGGCATCCAGGCGGGCGAGCCGGGGCCCTTCGCTCAATGCATCGCCGGCATCGACATAGCACTGTGGGACATGGCGGCCCGGCGGGCACGCATGCCGCTCTGGAGGTTCCTCGGCGGTTCGGGCAGCGGACGGGTACCGGCCTATGCCAGCGGGATCGGACCGGATGATCCCATCCGGCTCGTCCGACATGCCCGGCAGGCCGGCCACCGGGCCTTCAAGCTGAAAGTGGGATTCGGCTTGGAGCAAGACCTGGCCCACCTCTCGGCCATGCGCGAAGCGCTCGGCTCGGACACGACCATCGCCGTAGACGCCAACCAGGCCTGGTCACCGGAGGAAGCGCGGACGATGATCGGCGCCATGGCGCCCTATTCCCCGGCGTGGATCGAGGAGCCGATTGCAGTCGACCGGCCCGAGGCCGACTGGAGGAGCCTGGCCGACGGCTCTCCCATCCCCCTGGCGGGCGGCGAGAACCTGTACGGCGACGCGGCATTCGGCAGGGCGATCAGGACCGGAGCGCTGGCCGTCATCCAGCCGGACATAACCAAGTGGGGCGGCATCTCGGGATGCCTGCCCGTCGCCAGGCGGATCCTGGCTGCCGGTCGCCGCTACTGCCCCCACCATCTCGGGGCGGGAATCGGGGTTGTGGCGTCCGCTCACCTGCTGGCAGCGGCGGGTGGTGACGGCCTGCTCGAAATCGACTCCAACCCCAACCCGCTCCGCGAAGGCCTGGCCCAACCCTTTCCCCGGCTCATCGACGGAAGCCTGTGCCTGAGCGATGCTCCCGGACTGGGGGTGGCGCCGGACAGCGCTGTGTCCGGGCTGAGGGTCGGCAGGGACCGGTAGCCGGGCGGATTCTCGACCTCCGCAGTCAAGGACGGCTTGAAGTCACCCGGTGCGCGCGATCGCGTGTGCGCGGGAGTACCCTCCGCCCGCAGGTAGATACCGAGGGAGAACTCCGACATCGACCATCCTCTGGAACCGAGCCCCATGGCACCCCGGAGGGTCGGCCTCGTGGGACTCTCCGCCGTCCTCGCCGGTGCGATGGCACTTTCGATGACACCCGGGCCGATCATCGGGATACTGTCCCGTTTCTTCATCGATGACCTCGGCCTGACCCGGACCGAAATCGGAGCGGTCGCCACCTTTCACGCTTTCGCAATCATGATCACCAGCATCCCGCTCGGGGTACTGGCCGACCGCCTGAGCGGCCGCTACACCCAGGTCCTGATGCTGTCGTTCGTGTTTCTGGGGCTGCTGACCATGGCTTTCTCCTGGGACTTGTGGTCCCTGCTGGTGTTCGTCGCGATAGCCGGGCTGCCGGCCGCCGGGGCAAACTCGGCGACCAACAACATCATCGTCGAGAACGTTCCGGCAGGGTCCCGCGGGTGGATAACCGGGATCAAGCAGTCCGGTGTACAGATCGGGATCCTGGCCGCCGGGCTCGCCCTCCCGGTGACGGCAACACGGCTCGGATGGCGGATGGCGCTGGTGCTTGCCTCTCTCGTAGCGCTGGCAGGGATCGCCGCCACCCTCGCCATCGTGCCTTCCGGACCCGCCGCTTGGACTCCGGCGAGGAACGCCGGGGAACGGGGAGGCCGCCTACCCGGCGCGGTGCGGTGGATTTCTGCCTACGGCGTCACCATGGGCATCGGGGTGGGCACGTACGCGGCCTTCGTTCCACTCTACGCCCAGGAGAATCTGGGCATGGGTGTGGCTCTGGCCGGCACGGTCATCGCCGTTTCGGGCGCGTCCGGCGCATTGTGGAGGGTGGTGTGGGGAAGGATCGCGGAACGAGCCGCGCATCCCTCCGTCCCGCTGGTGGCGATCGGCGCCCTATCGGCGAGCGCTTTCATCGCCACCTGGATGGCCCCCTATACCACGCCCTACCTGATCTGGGTCGGGGCGGTGCTGGTCGGAATGAGCACGGGCTCGTGGATGTCGGTCGGCATGATGGCCGCCATCATGCTGTCGGAGCCCAAGCAGACCGGCCATAGCACCGGGTCGATCGTGCTCGGGTTCGCCGTGGGTCTGACCATCGGACCGGTGGTGTTCGGATGGGGCGTGGACACCTTCGGGTCCTATGACCTACCCTGGGCAGGCGTAACCCTTAACTTCGCTGCTGCCATGGCGATGATGGTGCTGTGGAGGTTCCGTGCTCGCTCAGAGGAGACGGCGGTCGGCCATGTCGCCTGAGAGTGGTCCGAACCTGCAAGAATCGGCCCGACCGGAACCACGACACCGGAGGATCCCGCCCCGATGAGCACACCCGACACCTCCAATCGAGTACGCCTGACCGTGCCACAGATGGGTGTGGTCGAAGAAGTGGTGGTCATCGAATGGCTGGTCGACCCGGGCGCCGCCGTGGCACAGGGCCAGGAGGTGGTGATCGTGGAGACCGAGAAGGCCGAGGTGGCCCTGGAGTCTCCGGCGGACGGCGTTATCGAGATCATGGTGGCCGCTTCCGATGACGAAGTACCGGTGGGAGCGACCCTCGCCTATATCGACCCGTGACCCCACCCGGATTCCGTCTTGACGGCCGGAGCGCGCTGGTTACCGGATCGGCCGGTGGTCTGGGCAAGGCAATCGCTCTGGCTCTCGCGGCGGCCGGCGCCGAAGTGGTGGGTGCGGACATCGCGAAGGAGGCCAACCATCAAGTGGCGAGTGCCGTAGGGGGGTCCGCCGTGACTCTGGACGTCTCCGACAGGGAGGCCGTCGACGCGGCGGTGGAAGACATCAGCACCCGCCTGGGCCCCATCGACGTGCTGGTCAACAGTGCCGGCATCGGGGGCCGCGGAACTGCAGCTGACTATCCACCGGATCAGTTGGCGCGGGTGATCGACGTGAACGTCAAGGGCAGTCTCTACATGTGCCAGGCGGTGGGACGGCGCATGATCGAACAGGGCCACGGCTCGATCATCAACATCGCTTCGATCGGTGGACTGGTCGGCTTCCCCGGCAGTGTCGGGTACCAGGCCAGCAAGGGCGGGGTGGTCCAGATGACCAGGAGCCTGGCCGTGGAGTGGGCGTCCTCGGGCGTCCGGGTCAATGCCGTCGCGCCAGGGCATATCGGCACCGCGCTCGTGCGGAGGCAATGGGAGGTGGAGCCGCACCTGAAGGAGTTCTTCCTCACCCGCACGCCGATGGGCAGGCTGGGAACCCCGGCCGATGTCGCCGGCCCGGTGGTGTTCCTGGCCGGTGACGCCGCGGCCATGATCACCGGCCAGACCATCGCCGTCGACGGGGGATACACCGCCCAATGAGCCTCACCGAGAACATGTCACCCGGCCTGGCCCTCGGCATCCACCGGACCATGGTGCGGATCCGGGTGTTCGAGTCCCGGGTCGAGGAGTTGTTCAAGGCCGGCAAGCTACCGGGGTTCGTCCATACCTACATCGGCCAGGAGGCCATCGCCGCAGGCGTGTGCGCCGCCCTGGACCGCAACGACTACATCACCTCGACCCATCGCGGTCACGGCCACGCCATCGCCAAGGGCATGGAGCTCGGTCCGATCATGGCGGAGTTGTACGGCAAGGCGACCGGGGCCTGCCGGGGCCGGGGTGGTTCGATGCACGTGGCTGACTTCTCGGTGGGGATGCTGGGGGCCAACGGGATCGTGGCCGGTGGGCTGGGCATCGCCGCCGGAGCCGCCCTCTCCGCCCGCTACCGGGGCACCCACCAGGTGGCGGTGGGTTTCTTCGGGGACGGGGGCATCAACAAGGGGACCTTCCACGAGGCGCTCAACTTCGCCGCAACCCACCGCCTGGGGGTGGTGTTCGTGTGCGAGAACAACCAGTACGCCCAGTTCACCTCCCGGCTCCGCACCACGTCGGTAGAAGACCTCTCCGTGCGGGCCTCCGCTTACGGAATCCCCGGTATCACGGTGGACGGTAACGACGCCGCGGCTACCTACCGGGAGGCTTTGGAGGCGGTCGGTCGAGCCCGCGACGGAGGGGGACCGACTTTGTTGAACATGGAGACCTACCGCTTCGGCGGCCATTACGTGGGCGATGCCGAGGTTTACCGGGCATCCGCCGAGGTGGAGGCTCGACGCCAGGCAGATCCGATCCTCCGGTGGGAACGGACGCTCACCGATGAGGCGCTCATGACTGCCGGACTCGGGGAGGCTGTATGGGCGGAGGCAGCGGATGAGGTGTCCGCCGCGGTGCGCTTCGCCGAGGAGAGCCCGCATCCGGACGGTGGCACCGCCCTCGAGAACGTGTTCACCCAGGTCTGCTGATGCCTCAGGGGGACAGGACGATGCGAAGGATGAGCTTCGGCCAGGCGACCGTGGATGCCATGCGGTCCGCTATGCGAGAGGACGATCGGGTCGTAGTGCTCGGAGAGGACATCAGCTGGGGCGGCAACTTCGGGCAGTTTCGGGGCTTGCTGGACGAGTTCGGACCCGACCGCGTCATCGACATGCCCATCTCGGAGGCGATCATCATGGCGGTCACCGTCGGGGCGGCGGTGACCGGACTGCGCCCGGTAGCCTCGATGAGCTTCGTCGAGTTCACCCTCGGGGCCATGGACGAGATCGTCAACCAGGCCGCCAAGTTCCGCTACATGTTCGGCGGGCAGGTGTCGGTCCCGCTGGTGCTCCGGGCCTCCGACGGGGTTCTCCGCTCATCGGCCGGCCAGCATTCATCCAGCCTGGAAGGCCTGTTCACCCACCTGCCCGGCCTGAAGGTGGTGGCCCCTTCCAACCCGGCCGACGCCAGGGGCCTGCTGCGGGCGGCCATCGCGGATGACGATCCCGTGGTCTACCTGGAGAACAAGCGGATCACCGCCAAACGAGGGCCGGTACCGGCTGGGGATCATGTGGTCCCGCTCGGCTCGGCCGCGGTGCGCCGCGAGGGCTCGGATCTGACCATCGTCACTTACTCTGTGATGACCCTCCACGCTGAAAAGGCTTGCTCCTCGCTGGCCGAGATGGGTATCGAGGCGGAGCTGATCGACCTCAGATCGCTGGTTCCACTCGACCTCGATACCGTGCTGTCCTCCGTGGCCAGGACCGGTCGGGTGGTGGTGGCACACGAGGCCTGGGAGTTCGGCGGGTTCGGCGCCGAGGTGGTGAGCGCCATCACCGGTCAAGCCTTCGACCGGCTGCGAGCCGCCCCGGTGCGGGTGGGCGCCGCCCAAGCACCCATCCCGTTCAGTCCCCCGCTCGAACGGGCGGTCGTTCCCGGATCGGATGAGCTCGTGGCCGCCGCCCGGGAGGTCATGGGCCTGACCTGATCAGGTAGCCGGTACGCCGTCCGTCCATAGACAATCCCGCGGGCCCTGCAAACGGTGGAAGGCGAGGGCCAGCTCTGACGAGCCCGAACCCGGGCCGGCGTGGAGCTGCCCCGGGAGCCGGTAGGTGTACGTCCCCGCCGCCCACCGGTGGATCTGTTCGCCCCCCGGCCCGTCGGAGGGGTCAGGATGATGGCCGGGTAGGTGCTCGGCAATAGTGAACTCCCCGTCCAGCACGAAGATCTCCTCCGCGCCGGCGTGGGAATGCCACGGACCGTCCTCGTTGGTCCAGGCACGGGCCCCCGCCAGCCACACATGGCCATTGGGCCCATCGGCGAGTGGGCGGATGAACCGGCCCGGGAGTTCGCTGACGGGCGCCCACGGAGATCCGCCGACCGATCCGATCAGGGGCTTGGACAGCATTCCGCCGGCGGAGCTGTCGTACCGGACCGGAGCCGAGGTCATAAGGAGCGCCAGGGTGGGCACGAGAGCCCGTATTCCGGAGATCACCTCGCCCGACCGGACAGCTGCGTAGTCATACCGGCCCACTCGCTCTCCCGCCACCATCAGGTCGCCGCGTATCACGAACAGCTCGACATCGGCGGTGAACGCCCCCACCACCCCCGACCCCCATCCCTGGCTCAGCATGACGAGACGGGTGGCCGGCCCGGACATGTCCTTCGAGAGGGTCCGGGTTTCGATCCGGCCCTCGCATCCCGAGATGGTCATGACCCGGCTCGGTAGCTCGGCCTCACGAATGGCCAGCAGTGACCGGTGACGCCGGTCAACCACCGCCGGATCGGTCACGGTCGTGCTGGAATCCACGTTACGCAAGAGTGCCGGCTAGTGATAATGGCCTAGTCGGCCATGAACAGGGCCGGTTCCTCCAGGTTTTCGACCAGCCTGTTGAGGAATCGCTGCCCGAGGCCGCCGTCGATCGCCCGGTGGTCGAAGCCGAGCGACAGCGGCATCACGGGCGCCACAGCCACCGCGCCATCCCGCACCACCGGGGTGTCGGCGGCCTTGCCTATAGCGAGGATGGCGGTGGTGCCCAACGGGATGATGGGGGTGCCCCTCCCCCCGCCCAGGGCTCCGATGTTGGTGACGGTGAAGGTGGCGCCGGTCAGGTCGGCCGGACCGAGCGACCGGGACTTGCCCCTGACCCCGAGGTCGGCAACGGTTGCCGCCAGTTCCATGAGGCCCAGCTTCTCCGATTGGCGTATCACCGGCACCAGCAGGCCTTCATCGGTATCCACGGCGATCCCAACATCCAGGGAGGGATGAAACACCAGCTCGTCACCGTCCAGGGTTGCGTTGAAAACCCGGAACTCGTCCAGTACCGGAACGAGGGCCTTGATCACCAGGGCCTCCATCGGAATGCTCCGTCCATGGCGGGCCGCCAGTGCTCGCCGGCCCGCCAGGAGGCGGGTGGCGTCGGCGTCGTGGAAGACGGTCACGTGGGGGATCTCCCGCCATGAAGCCGTCATGTGGCCGGCGATGGTACGGCGAAGCATCGAGAGACGGACCCGCTCACCCGCGGGCGCCGCCACAGCATCCTCCGCCGGCATGCCGGCGGAGGCCACCATCACGTCATCCCTGGTGATCCTCCCGCCCGGCCCCGTACCCCGGATGGACGACAGGTCGATGCCGTGTTCCCGGGCCAGCCGCCGCACCACGGGCAAGGCCTTGACAGGGGCATCCCCCGCCGCCGTCCCGCTACCCGTATCCGGGCCTCCCGGGCTCGGAGACCGCCGAGAACCGGTCGCTGCTTCACTGGGTTGATTCCCATCCGGCCAGACCTCCCCGGCTCGACCGATGACCGCCAGCACCGCCCCCACCGCCAGGGTTTCCCCCTCCTGGGCACCGTGGTGCAAGACCGTCCCTCCGGCTGGAGCAGGGATCTCCACCACCGCTTTGGCCGTCTCGACCTCGACCAGCACGTGGTCGCCATCCACCGTCCCGCCCACGGGAACGTGCCAGCGGACGATGTCGGCCTCGGTGAGTCCATCACCGATGTCGGGCAGTTCGAACACGTAGGGCATCGGGGCCAATAGTACGCGAACCGGGCCGCCCTCCCATCGAGTGGAGTCAGCGGCCGGCAAGTCGGATCAGACCGGCACCTTTGCCCGTTCCCGTTCCAGCTCCTCCATCGTGACCAGCACTTCGCGGGCCTTGGAGCCCTCGGAAGGCCCGACGATCCCTCTGTTCTCGAGGATGTCCATGATCCGCCCTGCCCGGGCGAACCCGATCCGGAGCTTTCTCTGCAACATCGAGGTGGACCCCAGTTGCGAGCGGACCACGAGGTCGGAGGCCTGCCGGATCAGGTCGGCATCCTCACCGTCGTCCTCATTGGTGGCCTCCTGGCGCCTGGATTCTTTGACCTCTTCCTCGATCTTCCGGTACTCGACCTTCTTCTGGTCCCGCACCCACTTGACCACCGCCGCGACCTCACCCTCACTCACCCACGCTCCCTGCACCCGTTGCGGGCGCGGATCGCGGGCGGTGATGACCAGCATGTCCCCCACTCCGACCAGCTTCTCGGCGCCCACCACGTCGATGATCACCCGCGAGTCGGCCTGCGAGGCCACGGAGAACGCGAACCGGCTCGGAATGTTGGCCTTGATCACGCCGGTGATCACGTTGACCGACGGCCGCTGGGTAGCGATCACCAGGTGGATCCCGACCGCCCGGGCCATCTGAGCAATGCGGACGATGGCCGTCTCGACATCGCGCCCCGCCACCATCATCAGATCGTTCAGCTCGTCGACGATCACCACCAGGAACGGGAAGCGATCGAACTTGGCCCGATCCAGGCCGCCCGCGTCGTATTTCTCCCGGTAACCCGTGATGTCCCGCACCCCGCTCTCCGCGAGCAGCTCGTAGCGCCGGTCCATCTCACCGACCGCCCAATGCAGAGCCTCCAATGCCTTCTTCGGCTTGGTGATCACCCGGGTAAGCAGGTGGGGAACCCCGTTGTACTGGCCGAGTTCAACCCGCTTGGGGTCGACCATGATCAACCGGACATCCTCCGGTTTGGTCCTCATAAGGATGGACGTGACGATCGAGTTGATGCATGAGGACTTGCCGGCGCCGGTCGCGCCGGCGATGAGCAGATGGGGTAGCTCTGCCAGGTTGACCAGGACGGGACGCCCCGAGATGTCCTCTCCCAGCCCGACCGCCAGCGGATGGTGGTTACCGGTCG
Source organism: Acidimicrobiia bacterium (assembly GCA_021296345.1). Taxonomy (GTDB): domain Bacteria; phylum Actinomycetota; class Acidimicrobiia; order Spongiisociales; family Spongiisociaceae; genus Spongiisocius. The sequence continues at coordinate 25,506 of JAGWAN010000004.1, forward strand.
ATTCCTCCGAAGAGAGCACGTGGCCGAGCGTGACCAGCCGGCGATGCCGGTTCGGCACCTCCACCCCGATCGCCGACCGGCCGGGAATGGGCGCCAGGAGCCGCACATCAGGGGTCGCCAGCGCATAGGCGATGTCGCCGGCCAGGTTGGTGACCCGGGCGACCTTCACCCCGGCGGCAAGTTCGATCTCGTAGCGGGTGACGGTCGGCCCGGAAACCACGTTGGTGAGCCGGGCGTTGACCTCATGGTCGTGGAGCGTGGCTTCTAGCTGGCGGGCGGTCTCCTGGACCATCCTCCCGCTCCGATGCTCCGCCCTGGGTGTATCCAGCAGGTCAAGAGGAGGTAGCCGGTACCCGTCCGCATCGGGTGGAGTCGCTGCCGGGGACGGCTTCTTCGAAGCCTTGCGTTGACCGGCGACCTTCGCCCTACCGGGCTTCGAGGCGCCCGGAGCCGGACGCTTGGAAACCTTGACGACCTCACCCGATCCGGAGGGGTTTACCGGGGCAGGCTTTGGTGGACGGATTGGTCGGCGTGGTCTCGATACCTCGGAGGGCAGGGCTCTGCGGCGCTCCTCACGCCCGCCTACGATGCCGGCGAAACGGACTCGAGCGGCGCTCAGCCGTGCTCGAATCACCCTCACCGTATAGACGCTCAACTCACCCGACGCGACCAGGACCTCACCGATGGAGGCCCGCATCGCCATCATCACCCCGCCGGACGACACCACTACGAGCACCACGAACGCACCCCAGAACCCGAGCGTCCGCTCCAGCGGGAAGGCGACCAGCGACCCGATCACCCCTCCAGAATGCTTGACCCCCTCGGTGCCGGCGGCCAGGGCCGGATTGCCGGTCATGAGGTGGAACAGGCCCACCAACCCCACCAGCCAGACCAGTGCCCCGAAGAGAATCCGGCGGTAACCCTCGGCGGAACGACCGAGCAGGAGGGTGCCTCCCAGCCCGAGCAGCACCAGCGGAGACAGGTAGACCCACATGCCCAGCAGCAACCGGAGACCATCCAGCAGGTGCTGGCCCAGCGGACCGGCGGCCTCGACGAATGCGAGGGCCACCACCACGCCGGCCAGCGCCAGCGCCAGTCCGATCAGGTGGTGTGCCTGGCGCCCGATCCCGTAGCGGAGGCGCTCGTAGAGGAGAGCGAGGAGCGATTCACGAGGCTGACCGCGCGAGCCCTGTCGGACCCCCTTGGATCGGCCGGATGCTTGCGGCTTGGCCGACTTGGATCCAGACGCCCGGCGGGTAGCGGTACCCCCGCGCGGCTTGATCCGCTTCGTCTGCTCCCGATTCGCATGTACCTGTGACACCCGTCTCCGCCCCGTGTCCCCACGGGTGGATGTCGCCTTGGTCATGTAGCCGACCAGATTACACCAATCCGGGCCACACCGGCGGCTATCGGATGCGATCAGGAGAATCCCCGGCCGCAGATGTGGTTGCTCGCTGCTGGTTACTGGTCGCGGGAAGGCAGCGGGATAGACCTAACTACCAACTAGTCAAGGTAGGTGATCACCGGCACGACCACGGGTTTGCGGCGGACCTCGTGCCTGATCACCCGGCGCGCCGCGTGGCGGACGGCGGTGTCGACATCCCGGAAGAACCGAGCAGGATCGTCGTCGGCGGCATCCATGATCTCCTCGGCGACATCGTCCATAACGTGTAAGGGTTCGGCCATCAACCCGTAACTCATCACCTGCGGAACCCTCACCAGTTCCTCCCCCTCCCCGTCCAAGAGGAGCGCCACCACCAGCACCCCGTCATCGCTGAGCCGGGCCCGCTCCCGGAGGAGACCTTGCTGGATGTCCCCTACTCCTGAGCCGTCCACATACACGTAACGCGCTTCGACCACACCACGCTCCACCCTGGTGGATTCGCCATCCAGGACCACCGCATCGCCGTCTTCCAGGACCAGGACGTCCCGAACCCCCATGTCGATAGCGAGGTCGGCATGCGCCCGCAGATGGCGGTACTCGCCATGAACGGGCACGAAGGCATCGGGACGGACCAGGTTGATGAATGTCTTCAACTCCTCGGACGAAGCGTGACCGGACACATGCACGTTCGCGTTCCCCCCGTGATAGACCGTGGCGCCCCGCCGGATCATGTCGGAGATGACCTTGGAGACGGCGGTCTCGTTGCCCGGCACCGGGGTGGCCGAGATGAGGACCGTGTCGGTCTGGTTCAGGGCCACGAAGCGGTGCCGTCCCACAGCCATCAACGACAGCGCGGCGAAGGGCTCCCCCTGCGAACCGGTGGTGATGATCATCACCTCCTCGGCGGGCAGGTCCATCGCATCGGTGATCCTGATCACCCGGTCCTCGGGGATGTGGAGAACGCCCAGATCCCGACCGATAGCCACGTTGCGCTCCATGGACCTACCGATAAAGCTCAGGTAGCGACCGGCGGCCAAGCCGGCGTCGGACAGCTGTTGAACCCGATGCAGGTGGCTGGAGAAGCAGGTGCTGATGACCCGGCCCGGCGCCTGCTGGACGATGGAGAGGATGGGCGCCTCGAGCGACTTCTCGGAAGGCACGAACCCGTCCCGCTCGGCGTTGGTGGAGTCAGACAGCAGGAGCCGTACACCCTGGTTCCCGAACCGTCCGAAGGTGGGGAGGTCGGCGCGGCGCCCGTCGATCGGTGTCGGATCCAGCTTGAAGTCCCCTGTATGAAGGATCAGACCCTCGGGCGTGTCGAACACCACCCCGCTTCCCTGCGGGACCGAATGGGAGACTGGGATCAGCTGGAACCTGAACGGCCCCTCCGTGACCCATCGACCGTCCGGGGTGGGCCGGAAGTCCCTCTCGATTCTCATCTCGTCCACCCGCCCGGCCGCGATGGCCAGTGACAGCTCGGTGCCGAAGACCGGGACCGGTATCTCCGACAGGAAATAGCCGAGGCCGCCGATATGGTCCTCATGGCCGTGGGTGAGCACCACGCACCGGACGTCCTCCCAGCGCTCGACCAGCCACCGCCAGTCCGGAAGGACGAGATCCACCCCCCGCATGTGCTCCTCGGGGAACATCAGGCCGCAATCGACCAGCGCTATCTGACCGTCGATCTCTACCGCAGCACAGTTGCGGCCGATCTCGCCCAGACCCCCCAGGAATGTGACCCGGACGCTCACAACCTCTGCGCTCGGCCTGCTGCGGCAACCACGACGTCGCGGGTCTCCGGCGACGCGGGGACCAGCGGGAGCCTCGGATCACCAACCGGTTCCCAGAGGGCGTTGAGGCCGGCTTTCGTGGGCATCGGGTTGGGCTCCATGAAACAGGCATCGAACAGGGCAATCAGCCCGTGGTGAAGGCGCCACGCCTCGGCAGCGTCCCCCGCCCGGTGGGCCTCGATCATCCGCTTGATCTGGCGGCCGGCCAGATGTCCTGCCACCGAGACCACGCCCTGACCACCCAACTCCATCATCGGAAGGGTTGCAGAGTCATCTCCCGAGAGCACCATAAAGTCATCCGGCAGCAGTTCCATGCTGGCTTTGGTGAACTCGAGGTCGCCCACCGCGTCCTTGGTAGCGGCGATATTCGGATGCTGTGCCATCTCGGCGAGGGTCTCCGCCTCGATCAACCGGGCGGTGCGGCTGGGAATGTTGTAGATCATGAGGGGAAGATCGGTTGCGTCGGCGATGGTCAGAAAGTGGGCCAGAAGGCCGGCCTGGCTCGGCCTCGAGTAGTAGGGGGTAACCGCCATCAAGGCGTCAACGCCCACATCGGCCGCTTTCTTGGACATCTCGACCGAGTGCCGGGTGTCGTAGGTGCCGGTCCCGGCGATCACCACGGCCTTACCTCCAACAGCCTCCACCACGGTGGAGTACAGGGCCAGCTTCTCCGCATCGGTCAATGTGGGCGACTCGCCGGTGGTTCCGGTCACCAGCAGACCGTCGTGCCCGTTCTCGACCAGGTGGATCGCCAACCGGGCCATCCGGCCGTAGTCGACCGACCCGTCGCCGGCAAAGGGGGTGATCATGGCGGTGGTCAAGCCGGCAGTCAGGGCCAAGTTCCGTTCCTTTCGCGGGTGGCCGGCCTGGAGGCCGCCCATTCGGTTTACCGCGCGGGCTCAATCATAGGAGCATGCCGAAAGAGACGGGGACGGGGATCAGAGGGCGAGCAAGCCATCGAGGCCCACCGTGACCGGCTCCTCCAGAGAGGACACCGACCGCAGTGCCAGCACGATTCCGGCGGCGAAGGCGGAGATGTCAATGGTGTCGTGGCGGATGGTCAGGTACTCGCCGACCCCACCCAGGATCACCTCCTGGTGAGCCAGCATGCCCGGTGAGCGGATCGAATGGACGGGAACACCCTCGACGTCGGCGCCGAGGGCGCCTTCCTTCAACTCCCGGCCCCGATCGATCGGTGGAATGCCCGCCTCCTGACGGGTCCGCGCCATGCGGGCTGCGGTGTTGAGAGCGGTTCCGGAGGGTGCGTCACGCTTCCGGTCGTGGTGCAACTCGATGATCTCCGCCGCCGCGAAGAACGGTGCCGCCATCTCCGCGAACCGCATCATCAGCACCGAGCCGAGGGAGAAGTTGGGGACCACCAAGCACCTCCGGTCGCTCCCCGCCCACTCGTCCCGGAGCCTGGCGATGCGGGAGGAGTCGTACCCCGAGGTTCCGATCACCACGTGTGCTCCGAAAGACTTCCACCGGCTGACGTTGGAAGGGGCCACTTCCGGGTGGGTGAGCTCCAGGACCACATCACACCGGCGCAAGTGCTCGGGATCGCCCGAGCAGGTGCCCCCGGCGAGCGGCTCGCCGTCGTGGCCCGGTGCGTACAGACCCCCGACGATCAGATCCTCCAACGGTTCGATGGCGGCCTGCGAGAGAAGACCCATCCTTCCGGGGGCACCGGAGATCCCGACCGAGATCACGATAGGTATGCCTCGAACTCCCCGGCCGGGAGGGGGCCCACGGCGCCCACCACCCGCGGCCCCGTCAGGTTGCGGGCGGCTATGTCCGCGACGTCCTTCCTGGTGACGGATTCGACCCGGGCCAGGCGCTCATCAAGCGAAAGATGTGGCAAGCCGAACAGCTGGTTACGGCCCAGGCGGATCATCCGGGCGTTGGTGTCCTCCATCGAGAGAGCCAGGGCGCCCCGCATGTGTCCCTTGGCCCTGTCCAGTTCTGCTCCCGTCACTCCCTCCGAGATCATCCGCGCGATCTCCTCGGCGAGGATCTCCATGACCGTGTGGGCATTGGCCGGCGTGGTGCCTACGTACACTCCCCAACCGCCCGTCTCGGCGAAGCGCATCGTGAAGCTATGGACCGCGTAGGCCAGACCCCGTTCCTCGCGGATCTTCTGAAACAGCCGGGACGACATACCGCCGCCCAGTATGTGATGCATCACACCGTCGGCGATCCGACCCTCGTCGGTGCGGTGGATCGACTCGCCCCCGTATACCAAGTGGACCTGCTCGGTGTCTCGCTCCACCACACTCGCCCTTGAGCCGACCCGGAGTGCATCCAGGTCATGGGTGCCGTCCTCGGCGTCCCAGGCGCCGAAGCGGCACTCCACCATCTCCTCCACCTCTTCGTGTTCCACATTGCCGGCCACCGCCACCAGTGCGGTTCCCGAGCCGTAGCGCCTCTGCCAGTAACCCCTCAGAACCTCCGGCGTCATGCCGCCGATCGACTCTCGGGTCCCCAGCACCGGCAGGCCCAGCGGATGTCCATGGAAGAGGGTCCGCATGAAGGTCTCACCCGCAACATCCGACGGATCGTCCTCGTTCATGTTGATCTCCTCGATCACCACGTTGCGTTCGGAATCGATCTCGTCCGGCCGGAACGCGGGACGCTGGAGCATCTCCGCCAGCAGGTCCATGCCGGTCGCTAACTCGCTGTCGAGCATGCGGGCCCAGAAACAGGTGAACTCCTTGGAGGTGAAGGCGTTGCTCTGGGCGCCGATGGCGTCGAACGTCTCGGATATGTACCGGGCCGACAGCTTTTCGGTACCTTTGAAAAGGAGGTGTTCGAGGAAGTGGGCCGCGCCCGCCTCACCGGGACGCTCATCCCTGCTCCCGGTGTCTATCCAGCAACCCACCGCCACCGACCTGACATCCGGAACCGGTTCGGTCACGACCGTCAACCCCGTGGACGCCCGGGAAATCTCAACCTGCATGGGCCGGTATGGTACAAGCAGTTCCCGGGTGGCCGGCCGCCGGGCACCGAGTCTCTTGCCGGGGGGCTCCCCACCACCACACGCCCCAGCCGAGTACTAACCACCCTGCTCGTACAATGGACGGCATGGACAACGGAACGTCAAGCGCCGCCGGCCCGTCCACCTGCCACAGGCACCGGGACCGGATCACCTACCTGCGGTGCTCGCGGTGCGAACGGCACATCTGTGGGGAGTGTTCCCGGGATTCGCCCGTAGGCCAGCGGTGCCCGGAATGCGCCGGCGTCACGACCCGGGTTGTACCCGCCCGCAGCATCCGATCCGGTATGACCCCGGCGGTCCTCGTGATCATCGTGATTTCGGTGGCCGCCTACCTGGCCCAGCGGCTGAACGCTCGGTTCACCATCGACTACGCCCATATCACCGTGGCGGTCAGTGCCGGCGAGTGGTGGCGGGTCATCACCGCCACCTTCCTGCACTCCACCGGCAGCATCGTCCACATCCTCTTCAACATGTACGCCCTCTACCTGTTCGGACCGTACATCGAGCGGCAGGCGGGTGTCATCCGCTTCGTGGCGCTCTACGTCGCCTCCGCGATTACGGGAGGAGTGGCCTTCCAGTACTTGGCGGACGGCGGCGCGGTGGGGGCCTCGGGCGCCATCTTCGGGCTCTTCGGCGCCGTTCTGGTGGGAACATATCCGCTCCGCCACACCCCGGCCGGCGCAGCCCGTTTCCGCCAACTCCTCCTGCTGCTGGCGATCAACCTCGCTCTGCCCCTCCTGGTTCCCGGGATCGCCTGGGAAGCCCATGTCGGCGGTTTGGTGGCCGGAATGCTCATCGTGGGGGCCTGGCAGAGGATTCCGCCGGGTCCCAGTGCCGATCTGGCGCGAACCCTCGTGCCCTCGATACTCATACTGGCGGGCTTGCTGGCCGTGTTCGTGGCCTGAACAACCGATAGTGGTCTGTCCTGGTCCACGCACGGGCCGGACCTGCGACAATAGAGCTTTGTGACACTTCGAGATCGCTCACTGCTGGCCGAGATCCTGCCTCCGGAGGACCGCGCCATCGAGTCGGTGGTCGGCCGGTACCAGCGGGTGGCCGGCGCCGTGACCCGTGTCGCACGCACCGTGTCCGGCAGGGAGGAACTGCGGGTGACGCTCGGATCCTCCAGCAGGGCATCCGAGCATGAGGTGGTGATCGACCCCGGACTCTTCCAAGCCGCCTACGGGCGCAGAGCCCCCGTCACCGCCGAGGAGACCGCTCTCGCCTCGGCGCTCCACGAGGTGATCCACCTGGTCTCCTCCGACTTCGACGAGCGCCGGCCCCTACCGGATCATTGGCTCGGGGACGACCATCCCAGCCCAAAGGACGGCGAGGAGTTCACCGTGCTGGAGGCCCTCGACCGGACGGGCGGCCCCCCGGCCGAGGCTCTCTTCTTCGCTATAGAGGATGCGCGCCAGGAGCGTCAAGGTCTGGAGGCCTATCCGGGCGCCCGCTCCGTTCTCGAAGACCTCTACCGGTCCTCCCTACGAAGAGCGCTGGCGGGCAGCGGTCCTCTGACCCGGTTCACCATCGCCTGCTTCATGTCCGTGGGAGGGTACGTGCCCCCCGACCGCCTGGAACGGCTCCTCGATTCCCGTTCCGGGGCTGCCTGGGCGGACTCCCGCACCATTCTCGAAGAGGCATCGGTCGCCATACAACCTTGGGATACCGGCGAGCTGGCCATGCAGCTCCTTGCCATCGCAAAGGCCCACAGCTTGATCCGAAAAGCCCCGCCGGACGACCAACCGGCTCGCCGCGAACGGGAGCAGGCCGAGAAGGACGCCATGATCGACGGCCTCGACCGGGTCAGGCTCTTCTCTCCAGCCGTCCAGGATGCCGATCACTACAACGAGGTCCGCCAAGGGGCCGAGGATCCCACCGGTCTCGACCTCCGGCCGTCCCGGATGGACCGGACCTCCGGCGAAGGAACCGACCAGCTGCTGATGGTCAGCCAGGCCCCCGTCATCTATCTCCCCAACGGCCAGCGCGGCAAGCTGGCCGTGGCTCGCGTTCCCGACTCATTCCGCAGTTTCTCCCACCGGGGGAGAACGGCCCTCGTGGACGCGGCCCGGGAATGGAACGTAGATCAGAGGCGGGTGGGGGGCGAGCTGCATCCCCTGTTCATCGCGAACCAGCGTCGCGGGTTGAGGTCGGGCTTCGACGCCGGCGACCTGTCACCCCACGCCGCCCTGCTTCTGGGCGGCGGCCTCTACCAGCGGATGTTCGAGCGCCGCTCCGTCTCGACCCGCCGCTCCTACGCGGTCAGCGTTCTGGTGGACGGATCAGCCTCCATGCTCCAGCCACGGCGCCTGTCGGCGCCCCGCGACCGCCGCCCTTGGGGTCTTGCGGCTGCCATGCTCGGCGCCTGGACCCTGGCCGCCATGTGCAACGAACTCCGGGTGGACTTCGAGGTGGCTCTGTTCAACCGAGCCTTCGCCGCCCAGGTGGACGACACCGAGTGGACCTATTCCCGCCGCCGGGCCGCCGCCATCAGCGAGTTGCGCCAGAGCCACGGAGCAGCGGCCGAACGGCTCACCTCCACCGTCAACCACTACGTCCTGTCGGCCTTCCACGAACCCTGGCGGCGATCCGACGACCTCCTCGCCGGGCTGTTCTGGACGGCTGCGCGCGCAAGCGAGGCGGGTATCGAGGCACGGCGCAACCCGCGCCGGACCCCACCCGTATCGCTCTTCGAGAAGGGCGCCAACGTGGACGAGCTGAACGTCACCTACGCGGCAGGGCGTCTGGCCAACCACGGCGCCCGGGTCCGGGTGATGGTGGTCCTCGCCGACGGGATGACCAGGGGGTCGGTGGAGGCTCTGGCCCGGTCGGTCGAGGAAGTGGACGGGCGGGGCACCACGGTTCTGGGGATCGGCGTGGGAGATGATACGGTGGTCTCCGCCTACCGTCACCACCAAGTGATCTCCCGTCCGGACGAACTGGCCAACTCCATGGTGGCCGGAGTGAGGATGGCGCTCCGGCGGGGTCTGGCCCTCGACGGGGAGGACACCTGGTGGATTCGGGCGGGCCGCCAGCAAACCGGGAGCAGCCCTCTCATGCCGGAACTACGCAGTGCCTGACCACCCCACCAAGGTCACCTTCACCGACCCGACCGGGGAGGGCCGGCCCATCACCCTGGACACGGTCGCGGTTCCCGGGAGAGACGTCCGGGACCACGAGCAGCGCGTCAACAAGATTCCCGTGCCGGACCCCCATTACGTTGATGTAGGCATGCTGTACCGCTTCGCCCAGGTGGAGAGGATCCGCCGGGAGCAGCCCGACGGCACGGTGCCGCTCCACTTGGCGGTGCGGGGACACATGGGGACCGGCAAGGATCACGACATCGAACAGTTCGCCGCCCTCTTGCGCCTGCCCTATTACCGGATCCCTCTGACCGGCGAGGTGCGCGACATCACCCTCATCGGTTCCGTGAAGCTCTACGGAGACGGCCTCGGCGGCACGGAGAGCCGCTGGGAGGATGGTGACATTACCCGGGCGTTGAGGGGACCCGCTCTCGTGAACCTGTCCGAGCTGAACGCCGCCGGGGCCGAGACCCTATTCGCCCTGCACGGCCTGCTCGACCGTTACGCGGCGCTGGACCTTCCGACCGGCGAGACAGTACCCCTCCGGGAGGACGTCCGCCTGTTCGGAACCATGAACCCGACCGACCTGCGCGACTACGCCGGCACCCAGACCCTCAACAAGGCCTTTGCCGACCGGTGGGTCGTCTGGGAGAAGGACTTCCCCGACATCTCCGAGATCGAGGCCATGCTGGACCGCCGCTATCCGTCGATGCGCGACGTGTACGTGCGCCACATCAGCAGGCTGGCCACCGAGATCAACCGGTCGTTCCTCTCGACCGATCCGGGCACCCGGGTGGAGACACCGATCAGCCTGCGGACGGTTCTCGACCGCCTTCCGGTGGGCCTGATGATGTATAGGCAGTGGCAGGACCCGCTCCGCACGGCGTGGGAAGCCATGGTGCTCCCCCACATCGATGCTTACGACATCGACCACTACGAGACGGTCTGGGCGGCCTGCGTGCGCAAAGGACCATCCGACCCGCCGTTCGGTTCGTAGCGTCGGCACGGTGCCACGGTTCGCCGCGGTCGATATCGGCACCAACTCCACCCGGCTGCTGATCGCCGATGTAGAGCGCCACGGTGTGGCCGATGTGGAGCGGATCGAGAAGGTGACCGGGTTGGGGCGGGACTCGACCCGATCAGGACGGCTGGCGCCGGAATCCATCCGGCGGACCGCCCGTGTGCTGGCCGGATACGGGCAGCGGATCCGATCGGCCGGCGTCACCGGTTCTCGGGCGGTCGCCACCGCCGCCACCCGTGATGCGGTCAACCGCGAGGAGTTCCTGGCAGCCGCCCGGCAAGCGCTGGGTTTCCAACCCGATGTCATAGGCGGTGAGGAGGAGGCCGATCTGTGCTTCCGGGGCGCCACCGCCCGGAGTAGCACCCGCGGCGAGACCGTTGTGGTCGACATCGGCGGGGGAAGCACCGAGATCGTGACCGACCACGGCGGCGTCTCGGTGAACATCGGATCGATCCGGCTCACCGACCGGTGCCTGCCGGCCCATCCTGCCACCCCCGCGCACCTGGCCGCGGCCCGCGAGGCCGCCACCGAGGCGTTGCGCTCCGCCGATCCCGTCCGCCGAAAGATTGGGCTCGGCACCGCCGGCACGTGGACGACTCTGGCCGCCATCCTTCTGCGACTAGACCGCTTCGATCCGGCGGGCATCGAGGGCGCCGGGCTGAGCCTGGCCGACCTCGAAGGCATGGTGTCCCGGCTGGGGAGGCTCACGCTCGACCAGAAGCGGGCCATCCCCGGCCTCGACCCGTTGCGGGCGCCCGTGATCCTGGGCGGCGCCGTCATCGCCGAGACCGCCCTCCGGGTTCTCGGCCTGGAACGGATTACGGTGACCGGCTACGACATCCTCGACGGAGTATGCCTGGCATTGGCGGAGGGCGCCGGTCTGACTGTCACCACCTGATGGGGTCCCACCACTTCTGCTGGTGGTCCTTCGGACGCGGCGGGTAACCACTAGAGCGAGGTACCAGGCCCTACCTTCCATGGGTCTGCCATTAGTCAAGGTCAGTAGTCATCACACACCTGTTCTTTAGTCAGGTTGACTCATCCATATGACTACAGATATAGTGGCATCCATGGCAAAGCGACTACAGGTTCTCCTGGACGAGGCCGAGTATCTCGAGATTCGGCAGGCGGCTGAGAGGGAGCGGATGAGCATTGCAGAGTGGGTTCGCCAATCGCTCAGGACTGCTCGGCGTGTCGAGGCGGAGAAGGTGTCAACCAAGCTGCGGGCCCTGGCTGATGCGCTGGTACATGACTTCCCGACGGGCGACATAGAGGAGATGCTGGACGACATAGAAGCGGGACGCGCTCTCACTTGATATTCGTAGACTCGAATATCCCGATGTACCTCGTGGGCGCGTCGCACCGGCACAAGGATCGCTCCCTGGTCCTCGTGACCCGGCTGGTGAGAGACGAGCAACCGATGGTCACCGGCATCGAGGTGTACCAAGAGATCCTGCATCGGTACACAGCGATCGACCATCCGGACGCCATAGACCCCGCTTTCGATGTCCTAGACGCGATTGTCGATGACGTCCTGGGGTTCGGCATGCAGGAAATACGCACTGCCAGGTCGATTATCGCTTCAGTTCCCGGTTTGTCTGCGCGGGACGCGCTGCATGTGGCCGTAATGCGGGCGGCTGGGATAACCCGGATCCTGAGCTTCGACCGGGGCTTCGATAGATGCGCCGGGATCGAACGGATCAGTTGAGAAAGAGGGCGTCCCGGCGGGATCCGTCAGAAAGAGCCTTCGTAATGCGGAACCCTCCCTAGCCTTGGGGATGACGCCGGAGGAAACATGGCCCGATACAGCATGGGAGACCCGCAACTGGACGAGACGATCCGAGATCTCGTCGCTCGAGCCGGGGACGGTGACAACCAGGACCTGATCGCCGAGCTGATGACTACCGCCCTCAAGCTCCACAGGGATCGGGCCGACCGCTGGGAGATCAAGCTCTTCAACAGCGCCCTCAAGGAGATGCGTTACTCCTCTAAGGTGTTCAGGTCCTATGTCGAGACGCCGAAGGTGACCATCTTCGGATCGGCGCGCACCTCGCCCGACCATCCCGACTACCGGCTGGCCTGCGAGTTCGCCCGCCTGATGTGGGAGGACCGGGGATGGATGGTGGTGACGGGCGCCGGCCCGGGGATCATGGAGGCCGGAAACCGGGGCGCCGGCCGGGAGGGCTCCTTCGGCGTCAACATCCGGTTGCCGTTCGAAGCCGAGGCCAACCCCCACATTGCGGAGTCCCGGCTGATAAACTTCAAGTACTTCTTCACCCGCAAGCTCGGGTTCGTGAAAGAGTCCCACGCCTTCGCCATCTTCCCGGGCGGCTTCGGCACCATGGACGAGGCCTTCGAGCTCCTCACGCTGATCCAGACCGGAAAGGCGCCCATCCAGCCGGTCGTCCTGATGGAGTCCGGCACGTCCTACTGGTCCTCGTGGCAGGAATTCGTCCGGGACCGCCTTGAAGGGCACGGGATGATCAGCCCAGCGGACGCCAACCTGTTCGTGCTCACCGACAAAGCCCAAGCCGCGGCCGACGAAATCTGCCGGTTCTACGCCAACTATCACTCCCAGCGCTACGTGGACGGGCGGCTAGTGGTCAGGGTGCGACACGCCCCCACCGAGCGGCAGGTGGAACACCTCAACGAGGAGTTCGCCGACATCCTCGCCCGGGGCCGAATCAAGGCAATCGGCCCCCTGGAGGCCGAGATCCGTGATGGAGACGCGCTCGACTGTGCCCGGCTGGCGATGTGGTTCGACCGGCGTAGCCTGGGACGCCTGCGCCTGCTGGTCGACCGGCTCAACGGCTACGTCTACGAGACCCCGGGGTTCGAGGGTCCGTTACCCAGGCCGCATACAGCCTGAGCCCTGCCAGAACCAGACCGCAGTGGCCTGTACCGAGCTCCGGATCCGGCGCGGTCGAGCGACCATAACCGGGCGATCCCACGTCTCTGATTCCCTCTCGAGAAGCGGGCGGCCCGACCGGTAAAACAACGGAGGCAAGGGTCTCACCGGCAGGCCGATTAGGGATTTGCAATGGTAAACTTGGGATCATGCGGGAAGTATTGTCCGATCTCGTTGCCGAGCAACAACAACTAGATCAGTTCCTCCAGAGGATCACCGTCAACAAGTGGAGCACCCGGATCCCCCACCACGAGTGGACCATCCGCGACACGATCTCCCACCTGGCCCATTTCCAGGAGTACGCCTACAACGCCATCGCGGAGGACGGCGCCATGCTCGACGACCTCGACGAGTACGAGAGCATCGATGACTTCGCCGAGGTAGGCATCGAACGAGGCCGGCAGATCCGCCCCCAGGATGTGATCGAGTGGTGGCGGCTCGGCAGGGCACAGGTCGTGGACGCCTTGAGCAGGGCCTCGGCCACCGACCGCGTTACATGGGTGTACTCGGACATGTCCACCAAGACTTTCGCCACACTCCAGATGGCGGAAGTCTGGGCGCACGGCCTCGACCTCTACGAAGCGATGGACGAGGAGCCGGAGGATACGGATCGCCTGCGCCATGTCATCTGGTTCGCCCACAAGACCCTCCCATGGGCCTTCGACCTGGCCGGGTACGAGTACACCGAACCGGTCCGGATCGAGGGGATCGGGCCCATGTACGCCAAGTACGTGGCCGGCCCCGAGGACGCGGATCAGCTCATTCGCGGTCCGGCAGGGGAGATCTGTCGGGTAGCGGTCGGGCGGCTCCATCCGGACGACGCCGAGAACGTCATCCTGAAGGGCGACGTCGCCGAGGTAGCCTTCCGGGAGATGCGCATCTTCTGATGGCCTCCCGCCAACTCATTGGGATGGTCCACGCTCTACCCCTCCCCGGCTCGCCTTCCCACCACCCGCCCACAGCGGCCATCGTGGAGCGCGCCGTAGAGGATGCGATCCGACTCGAGGAGAGCGGCTTCGATGCGGTCCTGGTCGAGAACTACGGAGACGCTCCGTTCTTCGCCGACCGGGTACCCCCGGTCACCGTGGCATCCATGGCCCGGGTGGTGGCCGCAGTCCGAGACTCGGTTGACATTCCCGTGGGGGTCAACGTGTTGCGCAACGACGCCATCGCCGCACTCTCGATCGCCGCCGCCTGTGATGCCCGGTTCATCCGGGTGAACGTCCTCTCGTCCATGATGTACACCGACCAGGGCCCAATAGTCGGCCAGGCCGCCCGGTTGTCCCGGCTGCGGGCGGCACTGAGCCCCACGATCGAGGTGCTGGCCGACCTGTTCGTGAAGCACGCCACTCCCCCGCCCGGCCTCCGCATCGAGGACGCGGCGACCGATCTCCGGGACCGGGCAATGGCGGACGGAATCATCCTCTCCGGACGTGGGACCGGCCTGCCAGCAGACCGGGACATGATCCGGCAGGTCCGACGGGCGGTTCCCGACACCCGGTTGCTGGTGGGATCAGGAGTCGACAGGGAGTCCGTCGCCTCCGTGCTCCAAACCGCCGACGGGGTGATCGTGGGCACGGCCATCAAGGAGCAGGGCGATGTCCGCCGCCCCGTGGACCCGGCCCATGCCCGGGCGCTGGTCCAGGCCGCTCGTTCCGTCTGAGAGCTCCGGGCCGGTTATCCGCCGGGGTGGGGTTGTTCGGCTTTGTATCTGTCCAGGAATTGTTGGTAGGCGCGTTGTTGCTGGTCGTGGGGGCTGTGGTATTCGAGGTTGGTCGGGTGTCGGTACTGGTTCCAGGTTCGGGGCGGGAGGAGCCGGCGGCGATGCGGAGGTGTGTGGGGATCGATCCGGTGTCCCCGGCGGTGTACAGCAATGTGGTGGTGGTACCAGCAGAGGGTGGCGAGGTTGTCCGCGGTGTCGGTGCCGCCGTCGCGTCTATGGATGACGTGATGCGTTTGGAGCCGGTATCCACTTCGGCAGGAGTCGATCACGCATTGGCGGTCTCTCGCTAACACGGCCCGGCGGAGCCGTTTGGGGACCTGACGCCGGGGTGGGCCGGTGGCTGTGATCCGGCCGTCCGTGATAGTGATCGCTTCGACGCGTCCTTCGCATTCGACTTCTTCTGTGGTTTGGGGTCCGACCCGGGGTCCTCCGAACACCTCTACGCCTTGGGTGTCGTGGGATTGGTCGGCGAGTTGTTGGTCTTTGATCAGCATGATGACCGGTTCCCGCCCGGCGGGATCACCCGACACAAGACCCTGGTCCAGGTCGTCTTGGGCCAAAGTGGCCAGGCCGATGGCTTGTTTCTGGGCCGGGGTCAGGTCAGCCTCGGTGTCGGACGCGAGGGCCGGGATCTGGTCGGCCCGCTTGTCCAGCGCCTTACGCACCACCTGGCCGTCGGTGGCGGTGAGCCGCCCTGACAGGTGCCACACCGCGCCGTCGTCGGAGACTCTCAGGTTCACGTACTGGCGCTCGAAGCTGTTCCGCTCGTCGCCTCGGCTGAGCTTCCGGTGTCTGGCGGCCAGTTTGTTGACCCCCGCCAGATCCAGATCGGCCGACCCGGCCACCTGGGACGCGCTTGCCCCTACTTGGATAAGCCGCTGTTCGGAGACGGTACGGTCGAACGGCAGATGGCCTCTTCGGATCAGGTCGATCACGTCGTCGTCCAACCGCCGCGCCAGATAAGCCATATCCCGGGCGACTGGATGGGGTATGTCCAACCTCGACGCGGTCCAGTCGACCAGAGAGCGGTATCCGTCCCGGACGATTCCGCGGTGGCGGATCACCATCTTGAGCCAGGCGAGTTGGGCGCCTCGTTGCCGGTCGATCTCCCGCTGGTGGTCTTTGAGGTTGTCCTCAGCGACCAGAATCGGGTCGGCGTCATGGAACGCTGTTCCTTCATACATGACAATCAATATAACGACCAGCTATGACAAACTAAGCCCAACATCGAGAAAAGGTCAGAAAAACGATACAGGAACAGACCCAAACCATGCTCACCCATATAGGAAACCAGTCCCCTAGGACTGCGCGATCCGCTCCGAGACCGTGGCGCCAGTCGAGAGGTCCATGTGGCGCTCGCCCCTCGCCCCCTCGTACTCTTCTAGGAGAGACAACAGATGCTTGACATAGCCCCGGACGCCGTGGCGGTCTACGGCTATCTGATAGTCCTCCATGTTGTCGTGATGGAAGTGGATATATAGCTTCTCGGCAGCTGAGAACCCGTTGATCAGCGAGGAGTCACCGTACTCTTTGGCCATCTCCTTGGAGGCATTCTTGTTGGCGCGATGCGAGTCATACTTCCACCCGCGCTGGAGAGAGGCCGCGATGATGGCCTGGACGGCAGCGCCGTAGAGTTTCTCCGCACCCTGATGAGTGTCGCCGATCGCGAACTCCGCCTCCGCCTGCTCCAGGAAGACCAAGGACTGCGTGACCCGTTTCGCGACGGTGGATTCCTTGATCATGATCATCGATGGTAACTCCTTCCTGTCTGTTGTAGGTGAGCTTGAAGCACTGGCCGGCCGGGGCTGACTCTTGGAGTCAACGTACGGCCTGACCACAGAAGGGTCAAGACCCTTGTTCAGCTCCCGAGGCCGATCTGCGAGACCCGGCGAACGTCGGCAACGGGATCCTGAGAAACCCGGCTCCGCGTGGATGCGCCGGGAAACAATGGGAGCGATGGAAGACGGGACGGGTCGAAAGGCGGCCTATCTTCGTGGAGTTAAACCATACATGCTGAAACTCGATGAGAACTCCGAGGCGTCCGCTACCGGGCCCACGCATCAGCATCGACCCGTGTGGTTCGGTGCCTTCGCGCCGGATGGGACGATCCCATTCAGGGTGCTGCTGGTATGAGCGTCACAGGCATGCGATAGCCTGCCACCAGAGTGCTGAGAGAGCTGTTTTCGCCCGCCACCGCCACCTGGTTCGAGGAGGCCTTTCCGGGCCCGACGGAAGCCCAGGCCGGCGGCTGGCCGGTCATCGCCGCCGGCCACCACACCCTGATCCACGCCCCCACCGGATCGGGCAAGACGCTGGCCGCCTTCCTCTACACGCTCGACCGTCTCCTAACCGAACCGGTACCGGCCAAGTCCCGGCGCTGCCGCGTCCTCTACATCTCTCCGATGAAAGCCCTGGCCCATGACGTGGAGCGCAACCTCCGAGCGCCCCTGACCGGGATAGCCCACGCCGCCGACCGCCACGGCATGCCGCCCCCTCCCGAGGTTGTGGCCGCTATCCGCACCGGAGACACCCCGCCCGCCGACCGCCAGCGGATGCAGCGCCACCCCCCGGACATCCTGATCACCACCCCCGAGTCCCTATTCCTCATTCTCACCAGCGCGGCCCGCAAGATGCTGGCCTCCGTCCGGTGGGTGATCCTGGACGAGGTCCACGCCGTGGCCGGGACCAAGCGGGGATCGCATCTGGCCTTGTCGCTGGAGAGGTTGGAGGAGGTGACTGCCGTCCGTCCCCTCCGCATCGGCCTCTCCGCCACCCAGCAACCACTATCCACCATCGCCGAGTTCATGGGAGGCGGAACCATGGACGACGGCACTTGGACACCTCGACCGGTGACCATCGTCGACGTCCCCGGCCGGCGGGGCCTGGAGGTGGAGATCGTCGTCCCGGTCGAGGACATGGCGGCGCCGACGCCCCCCGATCCGCTCTCCTCCGAACCCGCCGACCCGGGCTACCGGTCCATCTGGCCCTCCGTGTACCCGGCCCTGCTGGAGCTGGTCAGGGCGCACCGGTCCACCATCGTGTTCGCCAACTCCCGCAGGCTGTCCGAGCGACTCTGCGCCGAGCTCAACAACCTGGCAGGGGATGAGATCTCGCGCGCCCATCACGGGTCGGTGTCACGCGAGCAGCGGATCGTCATCGAAGACCTGCTCAAACGGGGAGAGCTTCCGGCCGTGGTGGCGACCTCGACGCTGGAGCTGGGCATCGACATGGGCGCGGTCGACCTCGTGATCCACGTCGAGTCGCCCACCAGCGTGGCTTCCGGCCTGCAGCGGGTGGGGAGGGCCGGCCATCAGGTAGGGGCGACCAGCAAGGCCAAGATCTTCCCCAAGTTCCGCGGGGACCTCCTCGAGGCGACCGTGGTGGCCGACCTCATGCTGGCACGGTCGGTGGAGCCCACCACCGTTCCCCAGAGCCCGCTCGACGTGCTGGCGCAGCAGGTGGTGGCGGCGGTGGCGATGGACGAATGGAGCGCGGACGACCTCCTGTCCCTGGTCAGGCGGGCCGCCCCCTATCGCGAGCTGGCCCGAGGGCCCTACGAGGCGGTCCTCGACATGCTGTCCGGCCGCTACCCGTCCGAACTGTTCGGGGAGCTGCGCCCCCGCCTGGTCTGGGATCGGGTCACCCACACGCTGACCCCTCGTTCGGGGGCCCAGCGCCTGGCGGTCACCAACGCCGGAACCATTCCCGACCGCGGGCTGTACTCGGTCAACCTTCCCGACGGCAGCCGGGTGGGAGAGCTCGACGAGGAGATGGTCTACGAGTCCCGTCCCGGAGACGTGTTCGTCCTCGGCACCTCGGCGTGGAGGATCAGCGACATCACCGCCGACCGAGTGGAGGTGATCCCCGCCCCCGCGGAGTCGGGCCGGATGCCGTTCTGGAAGGGAGATCGAGTGGGCCGTCCCGTCGAGACCGGGCGGGCGATCGGCCGCTTCATCCGCACGCTCGGAGCGATGGAACCCGACGAAGCGGTGGACACGCTCCGGCACCGGTACCACCTGGACGAATGGGCGGCTCGCAACCTCGTAGCATTCCTCGACGAGCAGCGTGACGCCACCGGAGTCCTTCCTACCGACCGGACGGTGGTGGTGGAACGTTTCCGCGATGAGATCGGGGACTGGCGGATCGCCATCCTCTCGCCCCTGGGCGGCCGGGTACACGCACCGTGGGCGATGGCCATCAACCAGCGCCTGCGAAACCGCTACGGGCGGAATCTGGACGTCATCTGGAGCGATGACGGGATCTCCTTCCGCTTCATCGACACGGACGACCTGCCTTCGCTCGACGACCTGCTGCTCGGCCCGGACGAGTTGGAGTCGATCCTGATCGAAGAACTGTCCGGCACGGCCATGTTCGCGGCCCGGTTCCGGGAGGCCGCCGCCCGCGCGCTGCTGCTGCCCCGCCGCCGCCCCAGCGGTCGCACCCCGCTGTGGCTCCAGCGACGCCGGGCCGCCGACCTCATGGCCATCGTGACCCGCTTCGGCTCTTTCCCGATCATCCTCGAGACATACCGCGAGATACTCCAGGACGTGTTCGACCTTCCGTCCGCCAGGGAGCTCCTGGGGGACATAGAGGCCCGCCGGGTGCGGGTGGTGGAGGTCGACACCGCCACGGCCGGACCTTTCGCTTCGTCGCTCCTGTTCGAGTTCGTAGCCTCCTACCTGTACGAGGGAGACGCCGCCCCGTCGGAACGGCGGGCCACGGCCCTCACGCTCGACCGGGAGCTACTCCGCGAGCTGCTCGGGGAGGGTGAACTCCGCGACCTACTCGACGAAGACGTGATCGCCGCCGTCGAGCTGGAGCTGCAGTACCTGACCCCGGAACGCCGGGCCAGGGGACTGGACGGAGTACACGATCTGCTCCGGGCGCTCGGGCCGCTCACCAGCGGGGCAGTGGCCAACCGGCTCTCCGACGGCTCCGCAGCCGGCTTGCTTCGCGAGCTGGAGGAACGCCGCCGAGCCATCCGGGTTCAAGTGGGAGGCGCGCCGAGCTGGGCGGCCATCGAGGACGCCGGTCGGCTCCGGGACGCCATGGGAGTCCAACCGCCGCCCGGGGTTCCCCATGCCTTCCTGGAGGCCGGTCCTGACCCGCTCGGGGAGGTGGTGCGACGCTACGCCCGCACCCACGCGCCGTTCACTGCCGAGGAGGCCGGGTCAGCCCTCGGCCTGCCCCCGGCTGCCATCCGCGCTGCCCTGGTGGTGCTCGAGCAGGCCGGAACGGTGGCCCGGGGCGCCTTCCGGCCGGGTGAGGCCGGCCAGGAGTGGGTGGACGCGGGAGTACTGCGCCGGTTGAAGCGGCGTAGCCTGGCGGTGCTCCGCCGTGAGATCGAAGCGGTCGAGGCCGCCACCCTCGGGCGGTTCCTGCCCGCCTGGCAGGGAGTGGGCCGGACCGGGCGCAACCACCTTGCGGCGCTGGTCGAAACGATCCGCACCCTCCAGGGCCGTCCCATCCCCGCCTCGATACTCGAACGGGATGTCCTGGCGGCGAGGCTCGACTACACGCCCGCCATGGCAGACCAGTTGATGGCGTCGGGCGAGGTGGTATGGGTGGGCCGGGGTGCGATCGGACCTCGTGACGGAAGGGTGGCCCTCTACCTACGCGAGCAGCTGCCGGTCCTCCACCGACCATCCGGGGACGACCTGCCCGACTCGGACCTCCACCACGCCATCCGGACCCACCTCTCGCAAAGGGGCGCCAGCTTCTTCCGGGACATTCACCTAGCTGCCCGCGGCGAGAGCGTCGAGGACACCCTCGATGCTCTCTGGGACCTGGTGTGGTCGGGAGAGGTCACCAACGACACCCTCGCCCCGGTGCGTGCAGTACGAATCCGCCGCCTGGCCCGGTCCCGCTCCGGGCGATCCCGGCGCCGCCTGCCGTCCGCCATGCCCCCTTCATCGTCCGGAAGGTGGTCGCTGGTCGCCGACCTGTGCACGTTTGATGTGGCCGATGCGGAATGGGGTGCGGCCTGGACGGAACTCCTGCTGGAACGCCACGGCGTGGTGACCCGAGCCGGCGCCCGAGCCGAGAATATCCCCGGAGGCCTGACCACCCTCTACCCCATCCTCAACCATCTGGAGGAGACGGGACGCATCCGCCGCGGCTACTTCGTGGAGGGCCTCGGGGGCCTTCAATTCGCCCTGCCGGGGGCCTTGGACCGGCTCCGAACAGCGGATGACGACGAAGGAACCGTGATCCTTGCCGCCGCCGATCCGGCCAACCCGTACGGCACCCTGCTGCCGTGGCCCGAGGAAGCCCGAGGCCGGGCTTCCCGCTCCGCCGGCGCCTACGTGATTCTCCACGATGGCCGGCCCCTGCTGTTCCTGGAGCGGGGCGGGAAGACCGCCACCCTCCTCACCGACACAGAGGATCTTCACGGCTCGGCCGCTGATGCCCTGACCGAGATCGGAACCCGGCAACGGCGGTTGACCGTCGAGACCATCAACGGTCTCCCGGCCGGCGACCACCCGCTAGGCGCCATCCTGCTGGAAAACGGCTTCGCAGTGAGCCTCAAGGGCCTCGCCTATCGAGGCCCCACCCGCCGCCAGCCCTCCCGGAGGTGACCTGCCCCGGGGACGGGCAACAGCTCTTACACTTCCCGCAGGATCTACGGTGCGGTTCATGACCCGGATAGGCTTCGTAGAGCAGTGAGTACGACCGACGGCCGCAGTGACAGTGCCGGGCATCCGTGCCGAATGCAAGCCCGCGGTCGCCTGGTTGTGTTCACTGTGTTGCTCATGATGGGGGGCTTGCTACCGGGCTTGGCACGCCCGGCACTCGCCTGGGAACTCGGAGAACCCTCCTCCGGAACCGGCGAAGGTGCAACCTCGCAGGCTGCCCAGCGGTTCTCCGATGTCGGCGGGGCAGGTCCTCACGGGCCGAATGTGGAACTCCTGGCTGCGAGAGGAATCTTCGAGGGCACGGAGTGCGCAGCGGGCCGGTTCTGCGCCGATCTGCCCATCCGGCGCTGGGTGATGGCGGTTTGGCTGGTCCGCGCGCTGGACGGCGCCGATCCGACCCCCACCGAACCGACCCCCATCGATCCGCCGCGGTTCGCCGACGTCGACGAAGGTGCATGGTGGGCGGTTCATGTGGAACGCCTCGCAGATCTGGGTATCACCCGGGGATGCGAGGTCGAGCCGGCCCGCTTCTGTCCCGACTCCCCGGTCACCCGCGCGCAGATGGCCACCTTCCTGGCGCGCGCCTTCCGGTTGGCATCCGCGCCGGCGGCGGGGTTCGCCGACGTGGGGGAGGGCACCACCCACCAACCGGGCATCGCCGCCTTGGCCGCCGCCGGGATCACCTCCGGGTGCGCTGTCGAACCGGCCCGCTACTGCCCGAGGCGAGCCACCACCCGTGCGCAGATGGCCACCTTCTTGACCCGCGCTCTCCGGTACGCCGGCACGATCCCGTCCGTGGACCCCAGCGTCCCCGGTCCACCAAGCGAGGGAGGTTTCACCGCGGTCGCGGTCGGTTGGGATCATTCCTGCGGGATACAGAAGGATCGCACGGTGATCTGCTGGGGGAACAACGCAAGGGGCCAGGCCACACCACCGGACGGGGAGTTCGTGGCCGTGGCCGCCGGTCGGAGCCACACCTGCGGTATCGACGCCCGCCAGGAGATCCTCTGCTGGGGTTGGAACGGATTGGGGGCAGCCGAAGCACCGGACGGGAGGTTCAGCGCCATCGCCGCCGGAGGCGATCATTCGTGCGCCATCCGAACCGACCGAGGCGTTACCTGCTGGGGCGCCGACCACGCGGGTCAGGCCGATCCCCCACCCGGCGAGTTCGCGGCGATCGCGGCCGGAGAGTGGCATACCTGCGGGCTCCGCTACACCGACCGGACCGTGGCCTGCTGGGGGGCTGACAACGATGGCCAAGCCGCTCCGCCACCTGGACGGTTCCTCACCATCGCAGCCGGCAACTGGTACTCGTGCGGCGTGCGCACCGATGGCGCCGGCGTTTGCTGGGGCGCCGACCACGCGGCTCAATCCCAGACCCCCGCCAAGAGCTTTGGCGCCATAGCGGCCGGTTGGCAGCACTCCTGTGGAATCACCACCGGGAGTTCGGTGGTCTGCTGGGGTTACGATCAACACGGTCGGGCCAGCCCCCCACCAGGGAGGTTCAGCGCCATCGCCTTAGGGGATTGGCACTCGTGTGGGTTGCACACCGGCGGCGCCATCACCTGTTGGGGTCAGGTCCCCGACGGGCGTGACGCGCCTATCCCGATGGTACCGATGCCCATAGGGGTAGACCGCTATGTCAGCCCTGATGGGCCTGATCCCGGTTCTTGCCGTCCACCGGGTCCGGCCGGATTCCCGCTTCGCAGTCGAGTCCCGTCGACGGGAGTGCTCCGGGTGGCGGTGCTGTTCCTGGACTTCCCGGACGCCCAGGCGCGCCACACCACGCGACGAGAGGCGGAGTTGGGTCTGCCCTACATCGAGAGGTATCTCGAGACGACCAGCTACGGCCGGCTCAAGACGGAGTTCACGCCCCTGCACCGGTGGCTACGGGCCGAGCACGGCTATCGGAGTTATTCTCTAACTTCAGCAGTTCCGACACTCGACGCCCCGCTTGACGCGGATGCGGAGGCGGTGAGGCTTGCGGACCCGGACTTCGACTTCACGGGGCACGACGCCCTACTGGTGGTGATGCCCAGCTCACACTTCGGTAACGGGCTCGCGACGGGGAGCATCCGAACGGAGGAGGGGATTCTGTCGAGGGTGCGGATCAACTTCCTGTCCCTGGCCGAGCCGCGCCGACCTCTCGAATGGGGTTTGGTCGCCGCACATGAACTGGCGCACGTGCTCGGGCTGTTGGATCTGTATCCCGCCGACGCTTCCCTGCGCGATCATCCCGCGCCGCCCCCTGCCAGGAGGTGGGTGGCGAACCAGATCG
Source organism: Acidimicrobiia bacterium (assembly GCA_021296345.1). GTDB lineage: Bacteria > Actinomycetota > Acidimicrobiia > Spongiisociales > Spongiisociaceae > Spongiisocius. The sequence continues at coordinate 49,323 of JAGWAN010000004.1, forward strand.
GCCTTATGGGTCTCTGGGCCAACTTTCTCACCACCGGCAGCGATCCACGCCTGGCCCATGAGCTACGACTTCCGGATGGGCGTAGCCGCACCGCCTTCAGATACGACCTGCAAGCCCGGGAGATGCTGGCGTGGAGCCGATGGCAGCTCGGTTGGCTCCAGCCCGGCCAGGTCCGCTGCCTCACCGGTCTCGAAACCGAGGAGGCCGTCACCCTTCGGCCGGTCGCCTCTCCAGGGGATGGAACCGCCATGGTTGCCATCCCGCTCTCGGAGACCGAAGTCGTCGTCATGGAAAGCCGCCGGCAGATCGGCTACGACGCCGGACACGAATACCGCTACGAGGACGGCGCCCGCACCACTCTCCCCACCCTGGCCGGCAACGGCGTGCTCGTCTACGTAGTGAACTCCGCCCGCTCCGGCGGACAGATGCCGATCCGGGTGATCGGACAGTCCGACAACCCCTATCCCATCCTCCACTTCGAGGAGTACCCGCTGCTCACGGACGGCAAGAGCGTCTCGGTCGGCAGCTACACCATCACGGTCCGTTCCTCCGACGATCGCAAGGACAACCTCACCATCACCAGAGACGGCTGACCCTCGCAGCGGCTGCCGCTTCCATACCCGCTACCGGCTGCGGCGAGACCGACGGTTCCCGTTACACGTAGGGGGAGGAGTGGGCGATCCCGCCGTCCACGTCGAGCGTCACTCCGGTTACCCAGGAGGCCTGATCGGAACACAGGAACACCACCGCCGATGCCACGTCGATGGGCTCGCCGATGCGTCCCAACGGGTGCATGGCCGCACCTCGTTCCTCATCTTCCCAGAGGACTCTCGACAGGCGGGTCCTCACCACACCGGGCGCCACCCCGACCACCCGGACAGTGGGCGCCAACTCGTAGGCGAGGTGCCGGGTCATGTAGATGAGCCCGGCCTTGGAGATGTTGTAGGCACCCATCTTCCAGCCCGGTAACCGCCCGCCCACGGAGGCGATGTTGCAGATCACCCCTCCGTGGTCGCGCATCCAGGCGGCCCACACGGCTCGAGCGTAGAGGAGCGGGCCCAGCAGGTTGATCTCCCAGGTCCGCTTCAGGGCGCCCAGGTCCACGTCCGTGAGAGGCCCGTAGGCAGGATTGGTCGCAGCATTGTTGACCAGCACATCGCAGGATCCGAAGCGCTCGATGGCGGCGCCTACGGCTGTGGCCGCTCCCTCCTCGGTATCCGATCGCGCCACCACTGCCGCCACTCGATCGGCCTCGCCCAGCCGGTCGGCCGCCCCCGCGATGTTCTCCGGATTGCGGCTGGTGATCACCACGCCGCGAGCGCCCGCCGCCAGCACGGCAGCCGCGATTGCCTCGCCGATTCCCCGCGAGGCGCCGGTGATAACGGCCACCCGCCCGTCGACGCGCTCCTCCATCGGCCAGGCACCCGGACCGGGCCGGCCCATCAGTGACCGCCCCGCTTTACACCGCCGTACTTCATACGCGTGTCGCCCATCCAGGCAGCCCGCCCAGGCTGGTCCGTCACGCCCGCGGCCACCAGCTCACCGGCGAACAGCGTATGCGTCCCGAAGTCGATCGCCCGCCGCACCTCGCACTCCATCCAGGCGATGGCATCCTCGAAGATCGGAGCCCCGGTGACCCCTTCCCGGATCGCCCGGCCGTTTAGAGTCATCCCCTCCTTGGCGGCGGGCTTCGAGAACTTGACGAACACCCTCCGATCATCCGGTGACCACAGGTTGACGCTGAAGGAACCCCCTCCGGAGATCAGCCGATGGGTCACGGCCTTGTTGTCCACCCCGATCCCGATCATCACCGGCTCCATCGACAGCTGGGTGATCCAGGAGGTGGTCATCCCGTTCCATTCGCCGCCCGCCCGGGAGCCCACCAGAGCCAGAGCATTTGGGATCATCCAGGTGACCCTGTTGATCAATGCCGCCTCCACCATGACTTTCCTGCTCCATCCCGTTTCCGACCGAACCCACGTTACACATGGCCGGGGAGGCCGGTCCCGCCTTCGGTATGCTTCCGGTACCGGTTACTCGATCCGTAGATGGTGACTGGCAGACACGGCTGTACGGTGGGAGACGGTGATCATTACGGCGCGCATGCCCAGGTATTCGACATGAAGTTCGACGGCTACGACCTCGATCCGGCCATCTACGACGAGTTGTTCCGGAGCAGCGGCGAGCCCCGTCCCCACGGCAGGGATCTCTACGACACCCTCCTCGAATCTTCTGACGACTATGTCAACGCGGTCGGCGAGTGGGTGACCAGATCCTTCACCCACGAGGGCATCACTTTCACCGTGTACGGCGACGAGGAGGCCGACGAACGCATCATCCCGATCGACTGCATTCCCCGGGTGATGGCGGGGTCGGAATGGCGGAGCCTGGCGCAGGGCCTGGAGCAACGCCTGGCCGCGCTCAACGCCTTCCTCAGGGACGTCTACGGTTCGGCCCGTATCGTCGCTGATGGGGTCATCCCACCCGACATGGTCTTCGGTTGCCCCCACTACCGCATCGAGATGCGGGGATTCGAAGCGCCCCGGGGAATCTGGGCGGCAATCTGCGGCACGGATCTCGTCCGGACGACCGAGGGGTTCCGGGTTCTCGAGGACAACCTGAGGGTTCCGTCGGGCGTGTCCTATATGATCGCCATCCGGAAGGCCACCAAGTCGGCCATGCGTCGCCTATACCGTCGCTCCCGGGTTGGCGACGTGGAGAACTACGGGCTGGTTCTCAGCCAGACCCTCCGGGACATGGCGCCCGACGGCCGCGACGATCCGACGATGGCGCTCCTGACGCCGGGCGTGTACAACTCGGCCTTCTACGAGCACATTTTCCTGGCCCGCCAGATCGGGGCCGAGTTGGTACAAGGTCGGGACCTGGTGGTCGAGGACAGCTACGTATACATGCGAACTACTACGGGCCTGCGGCGGGTGGACGTCATCTACCGCCGTGTGGACGACGACTTCCTCGACCCCCTCGTATTCCGTCCGGACTCGCTACTGGGCGCACCCGGCCTGCTGCATGCCGCCCAGCTCGGCAACGTGTCGCTGGTCAACGCGCCCGGCACTGGGGTTGCCGACGACAAGAGCGTCTACGCATTCGTCCCCGACATGATCCGCTACTACCTGGGGGAAGAGCCGTTGATACCAAACGTCGACACCTACCTGTGTAGACGACCCAAGGATCTCGAGTACACCCTCGACAACCTCGAGCGCCTGGTCGTGAAGAGGGTGGGCGAGTCCGGCGGCTACGGCATGCTGGTCGGTCCCCACTCCACCGCCAAGGAACGGAACCGCTTCGCCGCCCTGCTCCGCGCCGATCCTGCCGGGTTCGTCTCCCAGCCCACGCTGAAACTCTCCCGAGCACCTTGCCTGATCGACGGCCGGATCGAGCCCCGCCACGTCGATCTGCGGCCTTACATCCTGTCGGGGAGCGAGACCCGCATCGTGCCAGGGGCATTCTGTCGCATCGCCCTGCGGGAGGGCAGCCTGGTGGTCAACTCCAGCCAGGGTGGGGGCGCCAAGGACTTCTGGGTACTGGAGGACGAGTAGTGGTCTGCCTACGAAACAACCAGGTGTGCTCTGGCGGCCACCGGCGTCCCGTCGCTGCGTTCCGCTTACTCAACGTACCGCTGCGGGTACGCCTTCGTCAGCGGGCCTTGCGAGGAACACCGCTGCCGACGCCACACCACACCGCCATTCCACAGACAGACCACTGATGCTGTCCCGGAGCGCCGACAGCCTGTACTGGATAGGTCGTTACCTGGAGAGGGCCGACCACCTCACCCGGCTGATGCGGCAGCAAACCGAGTCGTTGGTGGACAGCCCGGTTCGGGACATCTACTTCGGTTGGCACCGCATCTACGGCGCCCTGGGGCGCACGCCCCACCCGGGGCCCCTCGACCTCGAAGAGGACGACTCCTACACGCTGGCCGACTCGTACACGCTGGCCGATGACCTCACCTTCGAAGACACCACGCCGGATTCGATCCGGAACTGTTTCGCCGAGGCCCGGGAAAACGCCCGCCAGGTACGCCATCGCATCTCCGCCGAAATGTGGACCTGCCTCAACCGGTCCTACCTGCAACTCCAGGGCGTCGCGATCCAGCACATCTGGTCGTCATCGCCCGAACAGTTCTACGCCGGGGTCGAGGCGGACATCGATACCTTCCGGGGAGTCAGTTCGTCCACCATGTACCGGGATCAGGGCTGGCACTTCATCCGCCTGGGCAGCTTCCTGGAGCGGGCCGAACTGGTGGCGTCCCTGCTGAGCGCCCAGATCGCCGCGGTGCGTCTCTTCGACGTACCCGCCGACGCGTACTGGACCAGCTTGCTCCGCCTCTATCACGCCTTCGAGGCCTACCAGAAGGGTGATGGCCTGGCGATCGACGCCGACCGAGTTCTTGACCTCCTCGTAGTCAACCCCCAGCTCCCTGATTCGCTGAGCGTGTCCGTGCTGGGCCTGAACCGGGAGTTCTCGTCGATCGGGGCCGGTCCGGATCGCACCGCCGCAGCCCAGGCTCGGTCACAGTTGGACTACATGTCGGACCTGCTGCGCTCCTCCTGGCCGCGGACCACCGACCGCCATGGTTTGCTCACCGAGTTCAGGGACGCGTGCAGGCGGCTCCACGACCTGGTTGGTGACACCTACTTCGACTATCCCGTGGTCACCCACCCGGCTCGTACGAGCGCCTTCAACCAGTGACCCTTCCCGCCGCCGGTTCGGCTCGTGCGGCGCGCTACCGGATCGAGCATCTCACCGGATTCGGCTACAGCTCCCCGGTGCGAAGGTGCACCATGTCGCTCTGCCACCGGCCCCTCGACGATGCCCGCCAACAAGTACTGGGGTTCGGGATCACCACTTCCCCCCGGGGGCGGCTGACCACCGAGATCGATCCGTTCGGCAACACCAGGCACGTCCTCACCGTGAACGAGACGCACGACACCCTCGAGGTGGTATCCGTCTCCACCGTCGAGGTATTCCCCTCGCCGACCCTTCCGCAATGCCTCGGGCCGGACGCGTGGGAGGTGGTGCGATCGTGGAGCACCGACCTTGCCTCCTGGCAATTCACCCACCCGAGTCCCGGCGCCGGTCCTACTCCGGCCCTCACCGGGTTCGTTTCCGAGTTAGGAGTCCAGCCGGGGTCCGATCCGCTAGCCGATCTGGTGGACCTCGCCTCGACCTTGAACGACGCCTTCGATTACGTACCGGGCTCGACATCGGTGGATTCGTCCATAGACGAGATCCTCGCGACCCGGCGAGGGGTGTGCCAGGACTATGCCCATGTGATGATCGCGATTGCCCGTTCATGGGGTGTCCCCACGCGATACGTGTCCGGCTACCTGCACGTGGAGGGTGCTTCGGGCGGTCCGAGTGGACCGCCCGGCACTGCAACCCATGCCTGGGTCGAATGCCGGATCCCGCAACTCGGATGGGTGGAGTTCGACCCCACCAACCGCACCCTGACCGACCATCGCTACGTGCGCACAGCGGTCGGCAGGGACTACCGGGATGTCCCGCCGACGCGAGGGGTGGTGGAGGGGGGAGCCAACTCCCGCCTGGACGTGGACGTCAGGGTGACCCGTCTGGCTGACGCTGCACCACCCGGAACGACCCCGGACCCGGAGGGCACGGCTCGAAGCGGATGATGGGCGCCCTTGGCGTACTCCGGCGGTCCTACCACACCGCCATTCCACAAACAGACCACTAGATTTGAAGTGATGGACGTGCTGATCGCTACGGCCGGGGTACTACCGCCGGAGCCGGTCGCCCACTTCGTGGAGTTGCTGGCGGGTCCCCGAGGAAAGGTCACCGTCATGAACGTGACCCAGGCTCCAGCCGAGTTCCTCGATGAACTGGAGGACGGGCCGTGGCAGCCCTTCGATGCTCCGCCGGGCCGGAGCGACGCCGACCGCGCCGCCCGGGAGGCCGAACGGTACATCCAGGAGCGGGGCTCGAAGATCGTAGCTCCGGTGGTCGCTGCGCTGAAGCTTCGAGATGTCGTGACCGCGATGCTGTTCGTGGAAGCGGAGGACGTGGCGCGGGCCATTATCGACACCGCCGAGCGGGTTGGCGCCGACGCCATCGTCATGGGCGCCACCCGACACCTGTTCAACGAGATGTCCTGGACCAGCGTCTCCATGACGGTTGTCGCCAGGTCCAGCCTGCCTGTGCTGCTGATTCCCGCACCGGCCCAACCGGACAATTAGGAGAGGACGAGTACGGGGAAGGCCGTACCTTCCTACGTGGTGTAGTCGGCGTTGATGCGCACGTAACCATCGGTCAGGTCGCACCCGTACACGGTGAAGGTGCCCGCCCCCAGGGAGTCGGAACCGGCCCCCGGCACACCCAGGTTGACGTGGATGAGTACCTCCGGGGACGCCAGGTATCGCTCCAACTTCTCCAGCACCAGGGAGGTGACGGGCGCCGGGTATACCTCCGTCCGGCCGAAGCGGATGGTGACCCGCTCCGCCAGGATGTCATCCTCGTAGCACTTCCCCACCGCCATGGCGACCCGACCCCAGTTGGGATCACGGCCATGGACCGCTGTCTTCACCAGAGGTGAGTTGACGATCGACTTGGCCACCCTCTTGGCCTGGGCATTGTCTCGGGCACCGTCCACCGTCACCACGATGAGGGTCTCGGCGCCCTCGCCGTCGGCCGCGAGCTGCCTGGTCAGGTCCAGGCAGACCTCGTCCAGTGCGGCCTCCAGTGCAGCCTGGTTTACCGGTCCGGCCCGGCCCGAGGCGAGCACCACCGCCATGTCGCTCGTGGAAGTGTCGGTGTCGATGCTGAGGGCGTTGAAGGTGCGGTCCACCACCCGCCGGAACATGGCATCCAGCGAGGTCGGATCGACTAGGGCGTCGGTGGTGACAACCGCCAGCATGGTCGCCATGTCGGGCTCGATCATCCCTACCCCCTTGGCGATGCCCACCACACGAGCAGTACCGGCACGGGCGCCCGCAACCTTGGCATGGGTGTCGGTGGTCATGATGGCGCTGGCCGCAGCGGTGGCCGAACCGGGCTCATCGAATGCATGTCTGCTGCTGGCTTCGAGGCGACGCATGTAGGCGCGGATCCTGTCCATCGGATAGCGAACACCGATCACGCCGGTGGAAGCGATGATGACTTCGCGAGTGTTGCAACCCACCACCCGGGCGGTAAGTTCGGCCACCTCCACCGCGTTCGCATCCCCCACCGCGCCGGTTGCCACGTTGGCGTTCTTCGAGAGGATCACCACCGCCCGCGAACGACCATCGGCGACATGATGTCGACTCAGCGTCACGCTCGGACCCGAGAACCGCCTCTTGGTGAAGACTCCGGCCGCGGTCGTTCCCGGTGGGGAGGAGAGGATCATCACGTGTTCGGTCCGGTCCTTTATTCCGATGTTGCCGGTATGCAGCCCGTACCCGGACGGAAACGCCACCTCCTCGACCACGATGCCCAACGCG
>JAGWAN010000076.1 GCA_021296345.1 Acidimicrobiia bacterium
GTGGGCAGTGGAATCCTAGTAGATCAATGGTCAACTTAATAGTTGCTTAGTTACTAACTCCTAGCAAAGTTACTGACCACTAATCACTAACCACTGAACGGGGGACGCTCAGGCAGCTACGAAGCTGAGCCTCACGTTCCGTACCGGATTGTCGATGTTGGTGTCCACCAGCACCACGGATTGCCACGAGCCCAAAGTCAGCGAACCGTCCTGGACGGGAATCACCAGCCTGGGCGATATGAAGGCAGGAATGATGTGATCGGCGCCATGACCTGGAGGGCCGTGCCGTTGCTGCCAGCGATAGCGGTCGGGGGACATACCATCCCGCAGGTATCCGAGAAGGTCCTGATCGGACCCGGAGCCCACCTCCATGATGGCCAACCCGGCCGTGGAATGAGGTACGAACACCGACAGCAGGCCATCACGGCGGCCCCGCACGAATGTAGCCAGCCGGTAGCCGATATCAACAACGGCCGGTTCGGCGCCGGTCCTCACCCGGAAGATCTCGGTATCGAGAGCCATTCAGTTGTTGTCGCCGAGGAATATGGCCGACACCGAGCTGTCCATGAAGATCGCCTGCAAGGCCTCCGCCAGCACCGGAGCCACCGACAACCTGGTCAGCTTGTCGAAATCCCGCGCTTCCTTGCTGATCGGAAGCGTGTCCGTGACCACCACCTCATCGATCGGAGCCCTCTTCAGCCGATCGAGGGCGGGATGCGACAGCACGGGGTGCGTAGCCGCCACGTATACCGTCCGGGCGCCCCGCTCCCGGAGCAACCGGGCCGCATTGTCCACGGTACCGCCGGTATCGATCATGTCGTCCACGATCACCGCATTGCGACCCCGAACCGCACCGACCACCGTCAGGGCCTGGGACTCGTTGTGGACATCGAGTTCGCGCCGCTTGTGGACGAAGGCCACATAGGCCTCCAGGTAGCGGGCATACTTCTCGGCCCGCTTGACACCACCGGCGTCGGGAGAGACCACGGTGGTGGGACCATCCAGGCGGTCCTTGAGATAGTCGGTCACGATCGGTAGCGCGGTCAGATGGTCGAACGGCTTGGGGAAGAAGCCCTGGATCTGGCCGGTATGGAGGTCGACCGACACGATTCGGTCGGCCCCTGCCGCCAGGAAGAGATCGCTCATCAGCCGGGCCGAGATGGGTTCACGCGGCATTACCTTCTTGTCGGCCCGCGCATACCCGAAGAATGGCACCACCGCGGTGATCCGGTGTGCTGATGCCCTCTTGAGGGCATCGATCAGGATCAACTGCTCCATGATGTGGAAGTTGATCTCCGGGGCGTGGCTCTGGATCACGAAGCAGTCAACCCCGCGGACCGACTCCAACGGCCGGGTGTACACCTCCGTGTTGGCAAAGCGTGACAGATGCACCCTGCCGAGCCTCACACCCAACTCGTCCGCCACCGCTTCGGCCAACTCGGGGTTGGCCGATCCGGTGAACAGCATGAAGCGCTTGCGGGTTACGAGCTCCATATCCTAGGAGGGTACTGACAAATGTCCGGTTGGCCCAGAGGCCAGCAACGAAAACTCTGGTCGACGGATTGCGGGCCAACCCATCCCCGTCTTTTTCAGCACCGTCCTACCCGGCCTCGTGGCGATCTTTCCGCCGTTTCGCATAGCCGGGAATCTCCCGCTGGGAAGCCCTCTCCACACCGAGCGCGCCATCCGGAACATCACGGGTGATGGCCGAGCCGGCGCCCGTGTAGGCCTCGGCCCCCACCTCTACCGGCGCCACCAACACGGTATTGGATCCGATCTGCGCCCGGCTCCCGATGCGGGTGCGGTGCTTGTCGTACCCGTCGTAGTTGGCGGTGATAGTCCCCGCACCCACGTTGGCCTCCTCGCCGATCTCGGCATCCCCGACATACGAGAGGTGAGGAACCTTGGCGCCGGCGCCGACCACGGAGCCCTTGACCTCCACGAAGGTACCCGCCTTGGCGCCGTCGCCCAGCTCCGTCCCGGGCCTCAGCGAGGCGTAGGGGCCGACCTCTGCATCCATCCCCACGGATACGCCCCTGAGCACGGAATACCATATCTTCGCGCGGGGCCCGATCCGGCTATCCCTGATGAAGCAGTCGGGCCCGAGTTCGGCGCCTCCCGCCACCGATGTCGATCCTTCCAGGTGCACCCCAGGGAGGATCCGTGCTCCCGCCTCGAGACGTACGGAGGCGTCGATATACACCCGGGCGGCGTCCTGCATCCAGACCCCGTCCCGCATCCAGGCCCTGTTGATACGGTGCCGGAAGATCTCTGCGACACGGGCAAGCTGATCCTGTGTGTTGACGCCGGACAGCTCCTCGGCGTCGGTCCGGTAGGCACTGATCCCGTAACCCTCCGCTCCGAGGATGGCCACCATGTCGGGCAGGTAGTACTCGCCCTGGACGTTGTCTCGCTCCACGCGGGCCACGGCTTCCCGGATCAAGGATCCGTCGAACATGTAGACGCCACCGTTGATCTCGCTGATCTCCCGTTCGTGCGTGGTGGTGTCGGCATGTTCCACGATCCTCTCCACCCGGCCCCAGCCGTCCCGCACCACCCGTCCGTAACCGGTTGGATCCTCCATGTTGGCGGTCACGCAGGTAACGGCCGCGCCGGTCCTCCGATGGAGCTTGGCCATCTCGCCCAGCGTGCCGCTCGTGATGAGCGGCGTGTCGGCGGGCACCACGAGTACATGGTCTTCGGCGCCCAACGGAACGACCTCGAGGGCAAACTGCAAGGCGTGTGCGGTGCCCAGCTGTTTGGGCTGCACCACCGGCGTAGCCCCATCGGGAAGCATCGCCACCACCTGGTCGGCGTCCGGCTTGACCACCACCACGGTCTGGATCGGGTCCAAGGATGCGGTGGCTTTGATCACCCACTCGATCATCGGCCGCCCCGCCACCGGATGGATCACCTTGGGGAGAATCGACTTCATCCGGGAGCCCTCGCCTGCTCCCAGCACCACCGCCCTTATACCCACGTCGCTACTCCTCTGTCGGGCTGGGGGGACAGGAGTCGAACCCGTACTAGCGGGACCAAAACCCGCTGTGCTGCCATTTACACTACCCCCCACAGTGTCGGGGCTCCCGCACCGGTGCTTCCGCCGGACGGGCGCAACGCCGCGAGTCTAGGAGGGTGCCGGACGATCCACCAGCGGCAACGCACCCGATGCGGCCCGACCCGTAGCGTTTTATCGCCCATCCTCGACCAGGTGGACCCCCTGCTCTTGGGGCAGGGCCACAAAAGCGTCTCGGGCTTCATTGGGGACCATATCCAGTCCCTCTTCGGCCTCGGCCTGATCGGGGAAGAAGGCATAGAGGGAGGGTCCGCTCCCCGACATGAGCACCGGACGGTCCCAGCGGCTCTCGAGTTCGACCCTCCAGTCGTCCAGGTCCGGCTCGATCGAGACCGCCGCCGGGTAGAGATCATTGACCAGCGGGCCGTGGCGGCGGATGCCGGGAGGGATAGCTGTCCCGCTGACGGTCCGACCCTTCGGCTCGCCCAGGCGATCCCAGGCCGAGTACACCCGAGCAGTCTCGAGCATGAAGGGTGGTACGGCAACCACCAAGACGAAGTCACCACCCCTATCCAACCGGTCGCCGAGCTGCTCCCCGTAACCACCGATCCACCTGAGGCCGCCGCGCAAGCAGAAGCTCACGTCGGCGCCTATCGCCGCCGCCAGGCGTGCGACTTGATCCCGGTCCCTGCCGGCCAAGCTTCCGTAGAGAAGCAAGGCGGCCGCCGCGTCAGAGCTCCCCCCCGCCAGACCGGCTGCCACCGGAATCCGCTTCCACAGCTCGAACCTCGCCGGTGGACTATCCCTCTGACCGCTCCGGACCGCTGATACTGCCTTCCACACCAGGTTCTCATCACCGGTAGGAAGGTCGGTCCCGTGGATCTCCAGGTGATCCGATTCGGCCGGCGACATGACCAGGATGTCGTACCAGCCGATCGAGAGAGTGAGCCCCCGCACGGGATGGAGCCCCGAGGAGTCCACGCGCCGCGCGTGGAGGGACAGGTTGAGCTTGGCGGGCGCCAGGGCCCGAAGCGCCGGCATCACTGGCCTGGTTGCAGGATGGCGGCCGCTATGGACAGGTAGGCGCCGGGGTCCAGGTCCTCGGCCCGTTTGGTGGGATCGACCCCGATACGAGGCAGTATCTCCTCCGCCGGGGCCGGGAGCACGCCGCGCAGCGAAGAGCGAACCATCTTGCGCCGTTTCCGGAAAGCTGAAGCAGCAATCCGCACCGCCAGCCCCCGCAGGGGTTCGGGCGGAGCGACACGCTGGATGGACACTGCCGCCGAGTCCACCCTGGGCACCGGCAGGAACACCTGGGGAGGAATCCGGAACTCCAGCCGGGCCTGCCCGTACAGGGCGGTTATCACGCTGGGCAAGCCATAGACCTTCGATCCGGGACCCGCGATGAGCCTTTCGGCAACCTCTCGCTGGGCCACCACCACGCACCTGCCCAGACCTGCCGCCTGCTGCAAGAGCTCCAGAAGGATCGACGTACCCACCTGGTAGGGAAGGTTGGACACCAGCACCCAGTCGGTGCCGGAGCCGAACTCCTTCATGTCCAGCCGGGTCGCGTCCTGGAAGCGCAGGTCCACATCGAGATCCCCCAGGCTCTCCTCCAGGATCGGCCGGAGCCGCTCGTCGATCTCGTAGGCCGTCACCGCGAATCCT
>JAGWAN010000046.1 GCA_021296345.1 Acidimicrobiia bacterium
ACATCCACCACCGGCTAGCCCAACTCGCCCTAGCCATCACACTGATCATCACCATCAAACTCATCGACTGGAGAAACCTCTGGAACCCCACCAACTAAGCAATCCGCGCGCCCTCTAAGCCCGAGAACGGCAGATTGTGAAGAAAGATTCGATTTTGTTTCTCGCGTGATCGGAATACGGGGCGCCCGCGAGCTACCTGACGAGTTGACAGTAGACCAGTTCTGGAGGCTTTTTGGTAGGCGCGAGCACGCAGGTCTGGACTTCAAGCGAGGGGTGAACCGCGGGCTTCTCGTTGTCTTTCCGGCAATGGCCATGACCTCCGGCGGGTGTGTCATTCATGGTGTGGACGACGACCGTTCCATTGTCGGGTGCTCGCTCACGCAGAGGACGCAGGACCGGATCCTCCGCTATGCGGCCGAGTGCGATGTGCCGGTCCAGGTCGGATCGGTTCGCGTCGACGGCACGGAACTCACCATCACGTTTGTACCCGAGATCACCGGACGCATCGTCACTACACCCGACGGTCGCCTCGTGCGCCGTGTTGGGGGTGACTCCCTACCACTGCGAGGCGATGCTCTCCGAAGGTTCGTTCTGGCCCGCTCTGAACACTCTGGTGAGGAAGAGGTTCTCGCGGATTTCGAAGCGGATGAATTCGACTTGGACCTGGTCAATCAAGCGCTGGAAGGTGACGCTAGGGGGCCCGTCGACAGATCGGGCTTGGAGCGGGCACCCATAGACCTGCGGGTCGCCCAAGCGTCCCCGTGGAGCCTCTCCCGTTCAGGTTCTGCGGGCTGCGGCGGTACTGTTCAGCAAGGACCCTTCCAACCATGTGTCCGGCGCCACCGTTCAGTTCGTCCACCGGGCCGGGGTTGGGCCAGGCCCGGGTCCTGCCAGCGTAAGAAGCGAGATACGGGGACCGCTCCCGCGCCTTCTGGAGCAGACCCTGGCGCTGATCGCAGAGAACACCCGCCGATTCGAAGCTGTCACGGACATGAGGCGGGAGACCTTCCCGGAGTACCCGACGGAGGTGTTGCGCGAGGCGGTCGCCAACGCACTTGCCCACCGAGACTACGGACTCGTGGGCGCAACAGTTGATGTCACCGTCTGGGACGACCGCGTGGAAGTGACCAGTCCCGGCCCATTGCCCGGACACATCACATCGCAGAATATGCGGACCGAGCATTACAGCCGTAACCGTCGCATCATGGGTGTACTCAAGACGATTGGTCGAGGAGTACGGCGAGGGCGTGGATCTGATGTTCCGGGGGATGGAGTCTCGTCTCATGGAATCCCCGATGTTCGCAGCCACCCCCGACTCGGTGACCGTCACCTTGCGCAGCCGGGCACGCGTGGACATAGAAGACCAGATTTGGCTTCAGTTGTTCAGGGATCACGCCATGACGGTGGAAGAGCGTTTAGCTCTGGTGACGGCGCGTTCCGAGGGCTCGGTTACCCCGCGACGCCTCCGCGAGTTGATGGCTGATGTAGACGCAGGGTCAGTTCTGTTGGGTGCCGCCGCCAAGGGTCTGCTCACCCGGGTCGGGGTCCGTGGGGGAGCGCACTACGTCCTGTCCGACGAGGTGGTACTTAGAGCCGGTGCCACTGGCTTCCAAGCCCGCAGCCGCCAACAGCAGCTACTGCTGGACGAGATCGCCCGGCGGGGCAGCCTGTCCNNNCGCACCGATCGCCGTGGTTCGCAATCTCCTGAACGACCTGGTGCGCGCCGGGCTGGCCAGAGCGGAGGGACGCACCAGAGCCAGGCGGTACTACCCGCCGGACTGAGGCCACCCCGAGGGAGGTCCGCACCCGTACCCGTGCCGACGAGAGGAAACCCGGGACTGTCGGATCTCGGAAAGATTAGATTATGTTTCTTCAATAAAGCCGGATTCCGCACTTTCTATGGAAAGATGGTGGCACGAGGTCACCCAGCGCGACCATGGACTCCGCATCGCCTTGAGGGTTTCCAGCCTCGCGGTTCCCTGCCAAGATGCTCGAGAGAGATAGCACTATCTTTCGTGAATAAGCCCCAGGATGACTCTCTTGGACAAAAGATTGAATTATTTGTACATTGATATAACGATAGAACACTATATTAGAACTCCACGGTAGGCATCCGAGCCTGCCGTCGGCATAGGAAAACTACGTCCGGTACGGATGTACGTTCGGATGGTGCGGAACCCCTAGCTCCCGCAGTCCCCGATCCCCCCCGGGACGTGGACGCGCGCCGACTCCCGGCGAGCCCTGGTGGAATCGCGGCTGTTCGACCTAGTGGTAGTCGGCGGGGAGTGATCGGCGCCGCGGTGGCCAGGGATGCGGCGAGCCGGGGACTGTCCGTGGCGCTGGTTGAGAAGGACGACTTTGCCGGCGCGACTTCGAGAAGGTCCACCAAGTTGCTGCACGGCGGTATCAGGTACCTCCCCCATATGCGGTTGCGGATGATCCGCCAGGGTCTGCGGGAACAGGATGTGTTGCGCCGGACGGCTGACTTCCTCTACTCCGACCTGGACTTCGTCATACCGCTTTTCAGGGGCCGGCGGATCGTGGACCTCCCACGCTGGCTGACGGCGGGACCGCTGGCTTCGGTCAGCCTCAGGGCGGGCTGTCCTTGGACGACCGGCTGCGCGGGAGGCGGGGATCCGACAGGCATCGAAGGCTGGGTAAGGCGGACCTGGCGAGGTCCTTCCCCAAAGCTGCGCCCTGAATCACTGGTGGAAGGATTCTCCTACCGGGATGCCCTGACCGACGACTCCCGGCTGACCGTCGCGTACCTCAAGACAGCGGTGGCGCTGCACGGGGCCGTGGCGGTCTCCCGGATGGCGGCCTGTTCGATCGATACGGTGGGCGACCGATACGGTGGGCGACGAACTCAAGGTGGAGTTGATGGACAACGGTCCCGAGGTTGATGACCGGCCGGTAGTGGTCCGGGCCAGGACCGTGGTATCGGCCACGTGGGCGTCCGCTCCTCCTCCGCTCGACGGGCAACCTCCGGACGCGTCCCGACGCATGTCCAAGGGGGTTCACCTGGTCTACCGGGCCGAAGACCTCGCCGTCGGGGGACAAAGCCCTGGTACTCCCCGAAACCGATGACGGGCGCCTCCTGTTCGTGGTTCCGTGGCGAGGGTTGGCCCTGGTGGGGACGACAGACACGCCGTACGAGGGTGATCCGGACCGGGTCCGCCCCGACGGGGACGACAGGGAGTACTTGGAGCGGCATCTGGTCCGCTATCTGGACCACTCCGGTTCTCCACAGGCGGCCTTCGCCGGCCTCCGCACCCTGGCACGGGACCGAGGACCCGTCTCCGCCGCCTCACGAGAGCACCGGATCGTAGAGAGGGCGTCCGGTGTAATCGCCGTGGTCGGGGGCAAGCTGAGCTCGGCCCGGGTGATCGGAGCGGAGGCGGTTGACCTCGCCTGTGCCCGTCTGCGGATCGACCGGCGATCCCGGACCGCGGGTGAACCGCTCTTCGGCGCGGGGGTGGATGCCACCCTGCGGGAGCGGCTCCGGGCCGGCCTGGCTCGCATCCATATCCAGGAGGACTACGCCGACGATCTGATCGGGCGCTACGGGACCGAGGCCGCCGAGGTGCTCCGCATCCTGGAGCAACGACCGGACTGGCGAGGTCTGATGGCCCCGGCCCGGATTTCTGTGGCCGAGGTCGCCTACACCGCCCTCCACGAGTCGGTGGAGTCGATCGGTGACTTCGCCCTACGACGAACCAGCCTTGCCTGGCGCAGTCCCGACCGTGGCCGCTCGCAGTCGGGACGGATAGCTTCGGTGCTGTCGTCGGTGCTGGGCTGGCCGTCCGAGCGGGCAGCGAAGGAGATCGCCGTCTACGCGGACGAGCTATCCGCCCTCGGACTCGGACGGCCCTCCGGGGGTGGATCCATGCACTACCGGTCCGACTCTTCGAAAGAAACCGGCGATTAGCGGTGGGATGAGCGTTCGGCCCGATAAGGTGGGGCCAGCGACCGCAGGAGGTGAGGTTCGGTGTATCCATCCGCGTTCGACTACTCGGCGCCCGGTAGTCTCGAGGAGGCCCTAGCCACCCTGGCTGAGTTGGGTGACGAGGGCCGGGTTCTCGCCGGAGGTCAGAGCCTCATCCCGATGATGAAGCTCCGGCTGGCGTCGCCGGGCCACCTCGTAGACATCAACGGCGTCAGCGAGCTGGCACACATAAGTGAGTCCAACGGCCATCTGGCGGTTGGGGCGCTGGCTCGTCACGCCGACGTAGCCTCATCGGAGGCGGTTAGCCGCCACAATCACACGGTGGCCTCCGCTGCGCCGTGGGTGTCCGATCCGCTGGTGCGGAACCGGGGAACCCTGTGCGGCTCCGTGGCCCACTGCGACCCCGAGGGCGACTGGAACTCGGTGATGCTGGCGGTGGGCGCCTCGGTGGTGGCCCGCTCATCGTCGGGCGAGCGGGTGATCCCCATCACCGACTTCGTGGTGGACTTCTTCACCAACTCGCTCAATCCCGGAGAGATGGTCACGGAGGTGCGGATCCCCGCGTACGGGGGGCCGGCCGGGGGCGCGTACCTCAAGTTGGAGCGCAAAGTCGGCGACTACGCCACCGTGGGAGTGGCCACCCATCTCGTACTCGACGCTTCGGGGAACGTGGCGGAGGCGGGCCTGGGCCTGACCGCCGTTTACGGTCACAACCTGAAGGTCACGGAGGCGGAGGAGATGATGGCCGGGCAGACCCCCGGGCCGGAACTGTTCGCCGAAGCCGCAGCCATCGCGGCCCGCGCCTGCGATCCCGATGACAACGTCCGGGGTCCGGCCGAGTACAAGCGGGCCGTGGTAGCCGAGTACACCAGACGCGGGTTCGCCCAAGCGCTGACCCTTGCAAGAGGGGAGGGCTGATGCAGATCACCGTCAACATAAACGGCGCTAGCGAGACCCGGGATGTTGAGCCCAGGCGCCTGCTGGTCGACTTCATCCGCTCGGACGCGGGCCTTACCGGGACCCACATCGGCTGCGACACCTCCTCCTGCGGTGCTTGCACCGTCCTACTGGACGGCCGGCCGGTCAAGTCCTGCACCGTACTGGCGGTCCAAGCTGACGGAAGCGAGGTGAAGACCGTTGAGGGTCTGGCCGAGGGTGGCGAGCTCCATCCGGTCCAGGCCGCCTTCAAGCAGCACCACGGCCTGCAGTGCGGCTTCTGCACACCGGGAATGATGCTGGTGGGCAGCGCCCTGCTCGAAGACAATCCGGATCCGACCGACGAGGAGGTCCGCTGGGCCATATCCGGCAACATCTGCCGCTGTACCGGCTACATGAACATCGTGACCGCCATCCAGGCCGCGGGCGGAGAGGGGAGCTGACATGACAACGGTTCACGAACCACGCACCAGTCCCGAGGTTGGTGGAATCGGGCACTCCGTCCTCCGCAAGGAGGACGACCGGTTCATCCGGGGTGCCGGCAACTATCTCGATGATCTGAACCTTCCGGGGATGCTCCACATGGCCATCCTCCGTTCCCCGGTGGCCCACGCCAGGATCAACTCGATCGACTCGTCCGCGGCTATGGAGATCGAAGGGGTGCTGGCCGTCATCACCGGCGAAGCCCTGGAAGCCCACGGCCTGGCCTGGATGCCGACCCTCTCGGGCGACACGCAGGCCGTGCTGGCCACCGACAAGGTTCGGTTCCAGGGCCAGGAGGTGGCGGTAGTTATCGCCACCCACCCCTACATCGCCCATGATGCTCTGTCCCACATCGATGTGGACTACGAGGAGCTGGAGGCCATCACCAGCCCCCAGCAGTCCCTCGCCACCAGCACCCTCATCCGGGACGAGAAGGAGGGCCAGACCGACAACGTCGCCTACACGTGGGAGGCCGGCGACCAGGACTCGACCGATGCCGCCTTCGCGGCTGCGGCCAGAGTGGTCAGCCTGGACACCCACTACCCGCGATCCCATCCGGCACCGCTGGAGACTTGCGGGGTGGTGGCGGATGTCAACTCCATCACCGGGCAGGCCACCATCTACATGACCAGCCAGGCGCCCCATGCCATCAGGACGGTCTTCGCCCTGGTGGCCGGGCTTCCGGAGGAGAAGATCCGGATCATCACCCAGGACATCGGGGGCGGTTTCGGCAACAAGGTCCCGGTGTATCCGGGCTACGTGGTGGCCACGGCCGCATCCCTGCTGATCGGGAAGCCGGTCAAGTGGATTGAGAGTCGTACCGAGAACCTGATCTCGACCGGGTTCGCCCGCGACTTCCACATGCATTCGGAGTTGGCCCTGGACGGCAACAACCGGATCACGGCGATGCGAGCCAACATCCTGTCCGATCAGGGCGCCTTCTTCTCGGACGCACAGCCCACCCAGTTCCGGGCAGGCCTGTTCCACATTTGCACCGGGAGCTACGACTTCCCGTCCGCTCATGTGACCGCCAAGGGCGCCTACACGAACAAGGCGCCAGGTGGCGTGGCCTACCGGTGCTCGTTCCGGGTGACCGAGGCCTCCTATCTGATCGAGCGGTTGGTGGATAACGCCGCCCACGAAGTCGGAATAGACCCGGCCGACTTCCGGGCGCTCAACTTCATCAGGGAGGACCAGTTCCCCTACCTGTCCCCGACCGGGTTCGTCTACGACTCCGGTAACTACCACGGGGCCATGGACAAGGCCAAGGAAATGATCGGCTATGACGCCTGGCGGGCTCGCCAGGCCGAGCAGAACTCCGACCCGGACGCTACCAAGCTGATCGGCATCGGCGTGGCCTCCTTCACCGAGGTGGTGGGGGCCGGTCCCTCCCGGCAGTACGACATCCTGGGTCTGAAGATGTTCGATTCCGCCGAGTTGCGGATCCATCCGACGGGCAAGGCGATCCTGAAGCTGGGAGTCCAGACGCAGGGACAGGGTCACGAGACCACCTTCGCCCAGATCGTGGCGGAGGAGCTCGGCATCCCCTACTCGGACATCAAGGTGATGTACGGCGACACAGACAACACCCCTTACGGGCTCGGCACCTACGCCTCCCGTTCCACCCCGGTGGGTGGGGCGGCCACGGCGGTGGTGTCCAGGAAGATCCGGGCCAAGGCGCAGAAGCTGGCCGCCCACCTTCTGGAGGCTGCTGAGGAGGACCTGGACTGGGAGCCCGGGAAGTTCACCGTAAAGGGCACCGACCAGAGCGTCACCATCCAGGACGTCGCCTTCGCCGCCTACACCAACCATCCGGTCGGCATGGAGGCGGGCCTCGAGGGCGTCACCTACTACGACCCGCCCAACATGACCTATCCGTTCGGTACATACATCGTGGTGGCGGAGGTCGACACCGGTGACGGCACCTGGAAGGTGCTGGAAATGGTGGCGGTCGACGACTGCGGCGTGCGGATCAATCCGATGATCGTGGACGGGCAGATCACGGGCGGCCTCACCGAGGGCTTTGCCAAGGCGAACATGCAGTGGATCACGTTCGACGACGACGGCAACTGCATCGGGTCGAACTTCATGGACTACCTGGTGCCCACCGCCTGGGAGACGCCCCGCTACCAGCTGGGCGAGACGGTTACTCCCTCCCCGCACCACCCGATCGGGGCGAAGGGCGTGGGCGAATCGGCCACTGTCGGCTCGCCCGCCGCGTTCACCAACGCGGTCATCGACGCGCTCTGGTCCAGGGGTGTGAGCAACATCGACATGCCGGTGCTACCGCACCGGGTGTGGGGAGCGCTCAACGGAGTGGAGGTAAGTCCCTGAGCCTAGGCGGGTACTGAAGAATGTCCGGTTGGCCCGATAGCCGGCAACAGAGCCGGAAGGTCGAGGCGTCGCGGGCCAACCCATTTCCGCCTTTTTCAGCACCCACCTAAGTACGCGATGAGCATCCTCCGGCGGGCGGCCCGGCTCCATGAGGAGGGGCGGGCGTTCGCGCTGGCCACCGTAACTTGGTCGCGCGGGCCTTCGTCAGGCAAGGGCGGCTCCAAGGCGATAATCCACCCGGACGGCCGGGTGGAAGGCTGGCTCGGAGGCGCCTGCGCATCCCCGACCGTGGTTCGCCATGCCTTGGAGGCGCTGGGGGACGGCGAGGCGCGGGTGCTGATGCTGGGGGAGGGCGATCGGCGGCCCGGCGTGACGGACGTGCCTATGGCCTGTGACAGCGAAGGAGCGATGGAGGTGTTCGTGGAACCGGTCCTCCCTTCCCCTCATCTGATCGTTGTCGGCTCCTCTCCGATGGCCGGGACCTTGGAACGGATTGCCGAGGTGGTCGGGTGGCGCGCCGAGGTCATCACCGAAGTAGTGGACATCGGCCGGGCCGGTGATCGGTCCTACGTAGTGGTCGCTACCCAGGGCCACTTCGATGAGCCCGCTCTGGAAGCCGCACTCGCCACCCCTGCTGCCTACGTGGGCCTGGTGGCCTCCCAGAAGAGGGCCTCGTCTGTGCTCGCCTGGCTCCGGGAGCATGGCGTGGGGGCACGCGCGCTGGCAAGAGTGCATGCTCCGGCCGGCGTCGATCTGGGGTCGACCACCCACGAAGAGATGGCAGTGTCGATCATGGCCGAACTGGTGGCCTTCAAGGCTGCCGGAGCCGGTGCCCAGGGGGTGCAGGTGGTGATACCGGCCCAAGCGGTCGATCCGGTGTGCGGGATGCTGGTGGATGCCGCGACGGCCGGTTTCGTCAGCCATCATGCCGGAGAGGAGGTCTACTTCTGCGCCGCCGGTTGCCGCCGCGCCTTTGAGTCCGATC
The DNA here is from genome assembly GCA_021296345.1 of Acidimicrobiia bacterium. Taxonomy (GTDB): domain Bacteria; phylum Actinomycetota; class Acidimicrobiia; order Spongiisociales; family Spongiisociaceae; genus Spongiisocius. Next base: position 8,685 of record JAGWAN010000046.1, read on the forward strand.
CCTCCGCCTACCCGGTGCCCGTATCGAGCCGTTTCACGCCGTCGGGATAGGCGGCCAGGCCTGATAGAGGTAAGGGGCGCCGTCTCATAGCGGTTGGCTGGTGGATGGCGGTTTCCCTGAGCTGGAACTCCGGCGTCCCGTGGGGAGCTGCGGCCTAATCGCCTGAGATTCTGCCTATTAGAGACCCGAGAGACTTTCGACTAGCTCGTTCGAAGGCCCAAGCTCCGCCCCGAGACCTTTGCCCGGCCCACCGCCACGATGACAGGTCCCCTTTCTGGAGACGTTCACGGTCAGCGAGATCGCCCCGCCAGACCTGCTGCGGAGCCGGGAATGTGGCCTGACCAGCGCGCCTGGTTAGCCAACCGCTGGGGTGGGCCTCAGTCTTCGATGACCTTTCCGGCCAGCACATCCTCCAGGGGGACGTCTGGGAAGAGACCCTCGGGCCACTCGGCGAGCTGGATGAGGGTTCCGTGGGCGGCGGCCGGATGGATGAAGCACTCGCTCCATGCCCCCGGATCCAAGTACAAACCGACCACTCTGAGCCCGGCCCGTTCGGCTCGCCGGGCCGCCTCGGTCACCGACGACACCTTGAAGGTCACATGGTGCATTCCTTCACCGCGTGAGTTGAGGAAACGCCAGAGGAAGCAGTCGTCCGAGATCGGGGCCAGTGCTTCGACCTTGGCGCCGCCCGGTAGCCGATAATGGATCCACCGGAAGCCACCACGCCGGTTGTCGGCCCCCGTGACGAAGGCGCCGCCGAGTAACTCCAGCAACTCGGCCGCTGCCGCCACGTCGCGGACCCCGATGGCCACGTGATCGAGGTACTCGATCAGATCGCTCAGAGGTTCGAGGTGTTCGGGAACATCGGGCATGTTCAGTTGCCTCCGGTCTGGCGCGAGAATCCGGGCCCCGCCTCGGGGGGCGTCAGGTCGAACTAGCGGACCGGACCCCAGGGTTCTGTCTAGTTACAGGCGGGCATTCCCTCGGTCGGGCCGATGTGCCGCTCGTAGACCTCGTCGAGCGTGCCTCTCGAGATGTAGTAGGCCAGCCAGCCGTTCAGGTATTCGAGCCACACGACCTCACCGCGGGGGAGAGCCCATGCCCCGTACTCCTCCGCGACGAACGGCGCGTTGGGATTAAGGACGCTGGTGCTCGGGTTCTCGGCCACGAACGGGAGGGCAAGATACTCCTCCACCACGATGGCGTCAGCCCGTCCGGAAGCAACCTCGAGGAAGGCCGGAGCCTGATCCAGCTGGACCAGTTCGGCGTTCGGGAAGCGGGTCTCGGTCAGGCTCGCGGCTGTGGAGCCGGTGAGGGCGGTCATGGTCACACCGCTGCTATTCAGCGCGTCTATGGACGTGATGCCCGAGTCGTTGTTGACCACCACCACTTGGCGGTAAGGCACGTAGGGGCAAGTGAACCAGAGCTGTTCGAGACGCGCCGGCCGACCGACGAGGCCCACCGATACGAGATCGAATTGGTTCGCTATGAGACCGGGGATCATCGCTTCGAACTCAAGGTTGGAAATCTCCAGAGTGACTCCGAGGTCCTCGGCCAGCATGTTCATCAGGTCGACGTCGTAACCAGCGGGGTTCCCGGCGTCATCGATGTACATCTGCGGCGGGAACTGGAGGACCATACCGACCTCGAGGGTTCCACGGTCCTTGATCTGGTCGAGGAGGTTGCCATCCACCACGGCCTGCGCCGCGGCTGTTGCTCCACCATCTCCGCCCGCATCGTCCTCGCTCGCGCAGGCGGCTAGTACCAGTCCCATCACGACCAGTAGCGCCCACCACTTGGTGCGGTTTCTCATCCGGTCCTCCCTTCCAGGGGTTGTGTATCTTCCGACGGGTGTCGACCGGACACATCGGCGCAGACCGCGCTGTTGTGTCCTTCTGTCGAGATCGAACTCCAAGCTAGACCAGCACCTCAGCGGGTTGCCAAGCCACGCACGGAGTTGCATCTACCTCGATGTCGAACTCCGATGCTAGGCGCTGTCCCGCCCAGAGGTCGATTCCGATCCACGGCTGGTCGTCACCGCTTCCTGCAGCTTCAGCAGTTGGGCACTCCGACGGCGGGCGAAGGGCGAGCGCACCCTGGAGGTGAGGACGTCAACGAGGGCGTAGCGCTTCTCCAGATACTTCACCCCGAAGTAGACCGCGGTGGTCAGGATCAGGTAGGAGATCACGGTGGCCAGGTAGACCTCGAAGTAGCGGAAGGTGGTGTTGGCCAGCAGGTTGCTGACCCGCAGCAACTCGGGTACGCCGATTATGTAGACGAGCGAGGAGTCCTTGATCATGCCGATGAACATGTTGCCCATCGGCGGGATCACGATCCGGGTGGCTTGTGGGAGCACTACCCGGAAGAAAGCCTGCGGCCGGCTCATGCCCACCGACAAGGCGGCCTGCCGTTGCCCGTCGGAAACGGCCTGGATACCGCTTCGGAAGATCTCCCCGAGCCAGGCCGAATACTGGAGTGTCAACGCCAGGATCCCCGCCTGTATGGCGGAGATGGCCAGATCGAACTGGATGGCGATTCCGTAGTAGACGAACAGCACGAACACCAGGAGAGGTATGGCCCGGAAGACGTTGATGTAAGCGCCCATGATCGGGCCGACGATCCGCGATTTCGACATCCGCAACAGGGCCACCGCCAGGCCCATGGCCGTGGCGAGAGAGAAGGCGATGATGGCGATGAACAGGGTCAGCCTCACCCCGCCAAGGAAGATGTCCCGGTTGTCCCAGATGAACTCGGGCCGGAAACGGGCCTGGGCGAGTACCGGGATCACGAGGAAGGAGTTCATAGGATTGCCCGCAGGAATGCCCGGGTTCGGGGCTCCCGGGCGCCGTCGTACAACTCTCGCCCGCCGGTCTCCACCACCACGCCCTCGTCCATGAAAATGTTCAGGTCGCCGGCTTCCCTGGCGAACCCCATCTCGTGGGTGACCACCACCATCGTCATGCCCGATTCCGCCAAGTCACGCATGACGGCCAACACCTCGCCGACCAACTCGGGATCGAGTGCCGAGGTGGGCTCGTCGAACAGCATCACTCTCGGTTCCATCACCAGCGACCGGGCGATCGCCACCCTCTGCTGCTGGCCGCCCGACAGCTGCGATGGGTACGCGCCCAGCTTGTCGAGCAGGCCCACCCGGTCGAGGTAGGTGGCGGCCTTGTACTCGGCCTCGTCGCGCTTCACCTTCCGGACCCGCCGCAGGGCCAGGGCCACGTTGTCGAGTGCGGTGATGTGGGGGAATAGATTGAATTGCTGGAACACCATCCCGATCTCTTCGCGGAGGAGCCGGGCCTTGCCGCGTGGAAGGTCCTCTCCTTCGATGCCGGGGCCGTATTCCTTGCCGTCGAACCAGACCGACCCGGAATCCGGGGCCTCCAGGAGGTTGGTGGTTCGGAGCAGCGTTGACTTGCCGGAGCCGGAGGGCCCGAAGATGACCACGTGCTGGCCCTGTCCCACCGTCAGGTCGATGCCTTTAAGGACATGGTTGGCGCCGAATGACTTGTGGATGTTGCGTAGGCGGACGACCGGCTCGGCGTCCTTGGTCCGGCCCATCCGCTACATGTCCATTGGCGTTTCGCGAACCTCAGCCTGGTGTCCGTGCCGCTTCAGCAGATTCACGAGAGCGTCCTCGGCGAACCTAAGCCCGTCGTGCATGCCGAGCCGGTAGGCGCTCTGGCCCTTGGCGTCGTTGTAGTCCAGTTCTTCCCGGACCCGCTCGATGAGGTGGAGGATTCCCGCTTCCGGGCTCTCGCCCGGTTCGGAGACCCGGCGGTTCTGGTCAACTTGCAGTGAGTTGCCGGGAGGGTTTGACATGTGACCTCGGATTTCGGAGCTACTCAGGATACGCCGGCGGTCGCGGCGCGGTACGCATCGGCGATGGCGTCGATCCCCTCGGGGTCGAAGCCGGTGACCTTCCGGTCGCCATAGATCAGATAGGGCACCATCAGATCGCCGGTAAGGGCTAGTAGTTCCCGGCGAGCTTCCTCGCTCTGGCGGATGTTGCGGTCGTCGAACTCGACAGAGTTGGCCTCCAGGTAGTCACGCACCCGGCAGCACTCCTGTCAGGTCGGCGTTCGTGCGTCGGTGTTGAGGCTGTAGAGGATGGGTTGCGCCATCGGTATCTCCCTGGGTCGGCTATCCCGATTCGATCACTATAGAACATCGACCTCACCCCAGCGGACCTGCTCGTCCAGGGATCGGGTGCGACTTTGTAGGATGCGGCGCCAGGCATTCAAGGGAGGAAGCGGCTATGGCGGTAGCTCTGGTAACGGGCGCGGGCTCGGGGATCGGCACATGCGTGGCGGAACTGCTGGCGGGCCGCGGAGATCAGGTGGTCTGCGCGGACCTCGACGGCGCCCGAGCGGCCGAGGTGGCTGACCGGATCGGAAACGCGATAGCGGTGGCTGCCGATGTGACCGAGCCGGCCGGGTGTGACTTTATGGTGGAGGCGGCGGTGGACCGCTTCGGGGGCCTCGACACTGCGGTCGCCTGCGCCGGAATCGAGATGGGCGGAGATTCCATCGATTTCGATCTCGCGACCTTCCGCCGCATCGTGGATGTCAACCTCACCGGCAGCTTCCTGACCGCTCAGCGGGCCGCGCGGGCCATGGTGGACCAGGGAAACGGGGGTGCCATCGTCCTGATCGGCTCCATCAACTCCAAAGTGGTGCTTCCCGGGACTGCCGCCTACGCCTCATCCAAGGGCGGAGTGTTGTTGCTCGGCCAGGCATTGGCGGTGGACTTCGCGCGGCACGGCATTCGCGTGAATACGGTCGGTCCAGGGGTGACCGACACGCCCATGAGTGCGGTGAGCCTGGCCGATCCCGGCCGGCGGGCCAAGCTGATGGGACGCACCCCGCTGGGTCGGCCCGCCCATCCCCGCGAGATCGCCGAGGTGGTGGCCTTCCTGACCTCGGACGGCGCCAGCTTCATGACCGGCGCATTCGTGCCGGTCGACGGGGGATGGTTGGCAGGCTGAGCCGCCCGGCTCCCTTTCCGGATTGGCGAGGCGGTCCTAGCAACCCGCATATGGGCATGTCCTGGGGTGGCCTCAAGAATTTCTCGCGTTCTCGCAGGTAGGGGTTGAAACTGTCACACCCCCAATATAAGTTGTTAATCGCTAAGCACCAATACCCGGCCGATGATGTTGGACCGATCGGAGCGGCCGGACCCAGGGAACATAGAAGCTCTATGGAGCGAGCAGCCGCTCCCGGCACCCGGCCGGGCATGGCCGAGCACGCTTCAAGACCAAGGTGGTGGAGGCGGGGGCAGGGCCCGGTGCGAAGCGCCGGTTTTTCGCGAGTTTGCGAAATCTTGGGTTCCTTAGGCTCAGAGCACCGTACGTGACGCCCTGAGCCTTAGGTTGGTGGCTCCCATGGGTGACGCCTGAGCCTTAGGTTTCCGAGGCCCGCGTCCGCCGATGGGACGCGGCCGGGCTGTTCAGCACTTCTTACGGGATCGCCACGTCCACTACGAGGCGCTTGCCCAGGGTCCCTGAGGCGGCGACCTCCGCCAGCGCTGCCGGTACCTGTTCAAGGGTGATGGTCTCCCCCGTCAGCGCGGTGAGGTCGAGGTTGCCGGTGGCGTGCAGACGGTTTCCGATCACGAAGTCCTGTCGGGTGAAACCGAAGGTGGTGATCAGCGACACCTCCCTCGACAGGAAGTCGCGTAGGAAGCTGTCGAACGTGATCGATGTCTTGCCTTCGCATATGCCCATCAGCAGGACGGTTCCGCCCCGGCGCACCGCATGTACGCCCAGGTCCACGCTGTCTATGTGGCCGGCGGCCTCGAACACGATGTCGGCCCCGGCGGGTGAGCCGAGGGTTTGCCTGACCAGGTGCGCCGCCTCCTTCGGTTCGGCGCCGGACACGTTCACCACACCGTCGGTCCATGGCGCCGCCGCGGCGAGGCGGTCGTCGGCTATGTCGACCGCTACCACCGAAGTGGCCCCCATCGCCCGCGCTACCTGGCAGATCGTGAGGCCGATACTGCCTACTCCGGTCACTACCACCCGGTGGCCGCCCCGTATCCCGGCCCGCCGGGCGGCATGCACCGAGGCCGGAAGGGCGGATCCCAGCATCACGGCCTCCTCCACGGGAGTCCCGGGCGCGATGGGGAACATGTGAGATTCCGGGACCGCTACGTAATCTGCGAAGCCGCCGTCGATGTTGATCCCGAGGTGACGCATCCACGGACAGATCATGTCCTCGCCGCGGATGCACCATTCACAAACCCCGCAACCCACCACGGCGTCCAACACCACCATCGACCCTTCCGGGGGAGCGGCATCTGACGTGACCTGCGTGACCTCACCAACGATCTCGTGGCCGAGAATCCTCGGGTAACCGTCGGTGGGGAGCATGCCGGACAGCATCTGTGCCTGGAACAACCCGGCGGCGGAGGCGATGCTACGGATCAAACCCCAGCCCGGCGGTGGCTGCGGGACGGGAGTTTCCTCCAGAGCCAGCCTTCCACCTTCGTACATCCCGAGGGCACGCATCGGTCGATCCCTGAATGAAACGGTCGGGGGTGTTCAGTCGATGACGCCGGCGGTGTCGAGCTCCCAGATCAGCTCGCTGAACTGGTAACCGCCCGGCACCCAGCGCTTCCTCGAATACTGGATGTTGGGGTTGTAGGCGAGGGCGATGTGCTCATCTAGGTCGCAGAAGTTGGAGGAGAACTCCACGTCGGGGGCGTTATCACGCAGGTAGTCCCCGATGGGGCAGTTGAGGCGCAACACGTACTTGGTCATGTTGCCCTCGTCGTCGTAGTAGCGCTCCGTATCCAGCTTCGGTGACCACTGGAAGTAGCCCCAGAACTCCTTGAAGAAGTTGTTCAGGTTGAGCCGCTCGCCCTTGCCGCGGGTCTTGGCGGCCATCTCGGCGCCCATCTGGTCGCCCTGGCGCTTGCGGGCCCGGGCCACGGCCGCCCGACCCTCATCGTGGCCGAGTTCGAGCTCCATGGCGTCGGCGAGCACCGAGAAGATCTTGGTCTTGGCATGGAACTCGGCCTCGTTGGCGTCCCAGCCCTGCTGTATCGGGTCGTCCGCGGAGACCTCGCGATAGCGCTCCATGTAGCGCAACTCGCCGTCGAGGTCGGACTTCAGCTTGGTCATGGCGAGCCGGTCGCCCGGTGCGTCATCGATGGCGTCGGCCAATTCCTTCAGTTCGGGCTGGGCGATCTCGACCCGTGCGTACTTGCTCATTTCCGCGTCCACCTCCGTATCAGACGGTCGTTCAGGGTTCTAATTGGCCACAGCCTACCGACGGTGCTTTCCCGTGCCGGCCAAGGGCCGCGCCGGCCAAGGGCCGCGCCGGCCGAATGGTCTACTGCCAGTCGGCGCCGGTCTGGAACAACTCCAGGATCAGGCCACCGACCTCACGAGTGTCGAAGTAGGCGAACTTGCCGCCGTCCTCCAGGATGGCCGAGGAGATCACTTCGTAACCCAGGGCGGTCAGGGCTTCGACATCACGGTCCAGGTCATCGGTATGGGCGCACAGATGAACCACTCCCTCACCGTGGGTCTTCAGGAACTCCATCTGGATGCCATCGCCGGACACGGGTTGCAGGAGCTCGAACTCGACGTTGCCCATCTGGGTGATGAGGCCCTTGACGTCGACGTCGGGGCAGTCCTTGCCGTAGATCTTGCGCTCCAGGGCGTGTGCGGACGGACCTTCCTCGAACGGCCCGATCCCGAGCCGCTCGTAGAAGGCGGCGGCCTTCTCGATGTCCCGGACCACCACGCCTATCTGGTACGTCCTCGACCAGAGGTCCTCCCGGAGTGTTGGCTTGTCCGTCACCGATTTCTCCTAACCTTGTCGCGATGCAACCCCGTCCCGGGGCTGGGGAGCAGTCCAGCCGGACCGAGCGAGAGGATACCAGTATGACCCTGGTCGTCGACCCAGCAGACCGGACCGCCATCGTCGATCTTCTGTACGCCTATGCGTGGCATTTCGACCAGAACGAGCCGGAAAAGCTGGCGGAGTTGTTCACTGCCGATTCGGTGATCGACTACGGGCCGGAGTTCGAGAACATCGTTGGGTGCGATGCGATCGTGCCCGCCATACAGCCTGGACTGAGCAACCTCTTCTCCTCCTCGGCCCATCACATAACCAACCCACGGGTCTGGGCCGACGGCGATGGCGGGGCGAACGGCATTTTCTACATCTATGCATGGCACACCTACCACTCCGGGGGTGGCGATGGTGAGATGTGGGGCCAGTACCACTGCCGGTTCCGGCGTACGGAGGAGGGTTGGAGGATCTCCGAACTCACGCTCAAGGTCATGGGGATGAAGAACTTTCACCGGGACACGATGCATTCCACTGGGCGCCGTACCTAGGAGGGTTCTCAAAATGTCCAGTAGGCCCCATAGTCAGCAACGAAAGCCCTGGTCGAGGCATCGGAGGGCCAACCCATCCCGGTCTCTCGCAGCACCCTTCTAGCATGAACACGGTTCTCCTGGTCGGGGTGGGGGACCTGGGTGGCTGGGCCCTCGAGTTCCTGGCCCGCAGCCCGGGAGTCGACCGGATCTTCACCACCAAGCGAAGCCCTTGGGCCGCCGCCTCCAGGGTCGATCTGGCCATGCTGGGCTCGGTATTCCAGGGCCACTACAAGCGCTTCGACCACTACCCGGCGGATCTGGCCGATGAGGAGGGCATGGTGCGCCTCCTGGCGGAGGTCAGGCCGGATGTCATCATCCACTCGGCCACTGTCCAGTCGCCCCGGGTGTTCATGAACGCCGACATCGACGACGGACTCCGGGCGACCATCCGGGCGGCCACCTTCAGCCTGTGGCTCCCCTGGCATCTGTTGCCCGCCAGCCGGCTGGTCAGGGCGGTGGATCGGGCCGGGATCGAGACCGCCATCGTGAACACCTGCTTCCCCGATGTGGTCAACCAGGCGCTCTGGAATCACTTCGGGCACGGCCCGATCGCCGGCGCCGGCAACGTGGAGGTGAGCGCCGCCACCGTACTCCGCTACGCCATGGACGTCACCGGCCTGCCCGCCCCGGCGATCAAGGTTTCGCTGGTGGGGTCGCACGCCCTCATGGCCTACGGCGCGGCGCGGGTGCCCCATCACTTCCGGATCGAGATCGAGGGACGGGATGTGACCGCCGGGTACGACCTGGGCCCGATCCTGTCGTCCTGGCCGTCGCCGATCGACTGGGGCCGGACCGGCTGGTTCTCGCTCTTCGGCGCCTCGGCGGTGAAGAACGCCCTGGCACTGGTCGGTTCGGAACCGATCCGGACCCACGTCTCGGGCCCGATGGGCCTGCCGGGCGGATACCCGGCCGTCATCTCCGACGGGCGGGTGGATCTCGACCTGCCGGCGCCGCTCACCCGCGACGAGGCGGTGGCCATCAACAACGAGGCGGCCCGATTCGACGCCATCGAGCGTGTCGAGAGTGACGGGACTGTGGTTTACACTCTCGAGGCACTTGGAGCCATGGAGAATCTGGGCTACCGATTCGAGGCGGTGGAGTTCGACGACCTGGCCGACCGGTGCCGGATACTCCAGGATCTGTACCGGCGCTTGGTCACAAGGAGCGACAGCCGTGCCTGAGTTCATTCGCAAGCCCCTGGAGGGCCTGTTCCCGCTGATTCCTCTGAGCCTCCACGGGGATCAGGAGATCGACTTCGAGGGGGTCCGCCGGAGCATCGAACTGGTGGCCGCTTCCGGCGCGCCGGGCTGCATCGTCTTCGGCTCCATGGGGCAGATGACCAGCGTCTCCGAGAAGGAGTTCGATGCGGTCTGCGAGATGGCCGTGGCAACGGGCCACGCCGGCGGCATCGCGGTGGTGGTGGGCAGCACCGCCTCATACCAGCGGGAGGCGATCCGCCGGGCGCGGGTAGCCGAGCGGGCCGGCGCTGACGGTTCCATGCTGGCGGCGCCCTACGCCCTCCCGGTTACCGCGGACTGGGCGCTCCGCTTCTTCGTAGAGGTGGCCGGATCGCTGGATGGCGAGATGGCGCTCATGCTCTACAACTACTCGCCACTCACCGGCATGAACCTGACGGCGCAGATGTGGGAGACGCTCATCGACATCCCGAACATCAAGGCCATCAAGGAGTCCAACACCTTCCTGCCACACTTCGACGAGATCCTGATCACCATCGCCGACCGTATCAACGTGTTCGCAGGCAACGACCCGGCCTTTTTCCACGCCTCGGCCCTCGGCGCCGCCGGAGCCACCGGCATCTTCAGTTGGGCGGCACTCAGGGCGGGCACCCGCTTCGTGGAGGAGTGCCGCCGCGGCAACCATGACGATCCGTGGGTCAGGAGCGCGTTCGCCGCCCTCCAGCACTTCTCGGCGGCCATCCGGCGGCCCGACATGCCCTCCATGCTCAGTTACGAGCATGGCTATCTCAACGCGATCGCCGGCCTGGCCGGCGCCCGGACGGGTGTCCCCCGGAAGCCCTACGGGCCGCTTCCGGATGCCGCCATGGTGGAGCTTAAGGCCGCTGCAGCGGCGCTGCAGGATCTGGAGGCCGATCTATGAGCTCTGACCGGCGCGGGCCCGGTGAGGTCCTAGTGGTGTCGAGGAGAGAGGTCGACAGCCTGCTGTCCCCGGCCCGGTGCCTCGAGCGTTGCCTGGAGACCTTCCGGTGGGTCGGAGAGGGCCAGGTCGAGCAGACCAATCCGGTCAACCTCTACATCCACGACCGGCTCGGGCCCGAGCCTCCCTTCGGCCACGGCGTAGTCCAAGCGTTCCCGGCGCTGATCCGACCGCTGGACCGGGCGGCGGTGAAATGGCTGTCCAGCTTCCGGATGAATCCGAAGCGCGACCTGCCGGCCATCTCGGCGTTGGATCTGGTGACCGACACCGACACGGGCATGCCGCTGGCCCTGGTGGACGGGACTTCGGTGACCAACGCCCGCACCGGTGGCCACTCCACGGTGGGGGCCAAGTACCTGGCCAGGCCGGAGTCGAGCCGGCTGGCGATCATCGGCTGCGGGCACGAGGGCCGCACCCATGCGCTCACGCTCAACGAGGCGTTCCCGCTGGAGGAGGTGGTGGCCTTCGACATCTACGAGGAGCAGGCCAACCGTTTCGCTGACGAGATCGGAGCCAGCACCGGGGTACCCGTCGTGGTGGCCCCGGATGTCGAGACAGCGGTTGCTGACGCGGACATCATCTGCGTGGTCACCACCGCTCCGCGTCCGGTTCTCATGGAGAAGTGGGTTCCCGCCGGGGCACACGTATGCGCGGCGACGGGGTTCCGTGATGTCGACCCCGGCTGCGCCACCGCTTTCGATAAGTGGGTGGTCGGTTGGTACGGGCGTGACCTGGCCTGGGTAGAGGGCGAGGAGGTGGGTCGGATCGGGGGTCTCCGGCCCGGCGCTCTTTCCAGAGCCGACATCTTCGGAGACATTGCCACCGAGATCATGCCGGGCCACAAGCCGGGCCGGGAGGATGACCGGGAACGCACCATCATGACCCACATGGGGATGCCCGCGCTCGATGCGGCGGTGGCCTCGCTGGTGTACGACCTGGCGTTGGAGGCGGGCGCCGGCACCTGGATCGAGGTCTTCTAGATGGCCGGCGAATCGGTGATCACCGAGCCCGTGATTCCTGGGCAGGGATCCCCGGTCGACATGGATGCCCTGCGGGAGGCGGTCGAGTTCCTGCGCCCCGCCCTGCACGCCGACGGGGGCGACCTCATCCTGCTGGACGTGGACAGCGAGGGAGTGGTGGCGGTGGAGCTCGTAGGCGCCTGCGGCACCTGCCCGCTCTCGGTGGTAACGATGACCGCCGGCATCGAGGCCCTGTTCAAGCAGAGGGTTCCGGGGGTGACCGGAGTGGTGGCCCGAACCCCGACCGTGGAGCTACCCGGCTACGACTGAGCCCTCCCGCCGGTCCAGCGAGAGCGCCGCCGATCAGGTGACCAGAATGCCTTCGATGCGAGCTACCCGCTCGGACATCTCCTGAACCTTGTCAGTGAGCCGATACCGCCGGTTGAGGATCACCACCGCCAAGGCGACAACCGTGGGACCCACTGCTCCGAAAACGGCAGTGAGCTCTGCCCAATCAATCACAGTCTCTCCCGACTGGCCTGACACGACGACCGACCTATGTTATCGGTCCTCCCCCATCTCTAACATGCGCCGTGTAGCCCTCGTTTTGACAGACGGATAGAAGGCCCGGCCTGCTCGCCCGGTTTCGCGTTCTTCCGCAGGCTCAGGATGCCAGACGGACCTCGGCGTCGATCTGCACCCGGGCGCCCTTCCAGAGGAAGGCCACGCCGTAGCTGGTGCGGGCCGGATAGGGGACCGGAAAGCGCTCCGCGTAGATGCTGTTCATGGCGTCGAGGTCACCCTCCTCGACGAACTGCACGTTGGTGTGGACCACGTTGGCCAGCGTCGCTCCGACCTCGGCCAGGATGTTCTCGAGATTGGTGATCGCTTGGTGGAACTCGGGCTCGAAGCCACCTTCCACGAAGTCTCCCGTGGCAGGGTCTCGCCCGATCTGGCCGGTTATCCAGGCGGAGTTGCCGTGGATGCGGATGTGCGGGTAGGGACCGCGCGGCTCGGGAGCGTCTCGGCTGGTCATGGCCTGTTCGGACACGGGCTTTCCTCCTTGGGGGTCGGGACTCGGGTGGCAGGTTGGCGGACTATGTCTAGGAGGGTACCGAAAATGTCCATTTGGCCCGATCTCCAGCAACGAAACCCCAGGTCGAGGCATCGCGGGCCAACCAATCCCCGTCTTCTCAGCACCCTCCTACGAGACGGATTGCCGGAGCAGCTTTAGACCGTCCTGCACCCGGTCGGGCGCCGTCCAGTCCGCCGAGGTTACGACCTCGGTCACCCCTTGCCGCGCCAGATCGGCCAGATGCTCGGCCAGCGGCACCATCGGCCCCGGTGTCTGGACGGCCAGACGGGTGGGAGGTTCCCGTCCCGCCGCAGCGGCCTGGGTCCGGATGGTCTCGATGCTGTCTCTGATCCGGGCCGGGTCGAGCTCGTCCGTGTAGGAGAAGCCCAGCCAGCCATCTCCTCGCCGGGCCGTGCGCCGCAGTGCCGGTGGTGAGTCCCCGCCCACCAGGATTGGCGGTTCCCGGAGCGGGGTCGGGTAGCAGAGGATCCCCTCGGGGACCTCGTAGTGCTCGTAGCTGCGGGCGGCGGGGGTGCCGGTCCAGCAGTCCCTCAGGATGTCGATCCAGTCGTCCATGCGGGTTCCCCGGTCCTCGAACGGTGCGTCCAGGGCGGCGAATTCCTCCGCCAGCCATCCCACGCCGACTCCCAGCACGAACCGGCCTCCCGAAATCACGTCCAGGGTCGAGACCTGCTTGGCCAGGATGATGGGGTTTCGCATCGGTGCGATCAGCACGCAGGTGCCCACCTCCACATGGGTGGTGACCGAAGCCGCGGCGGCCAGGGCGATCAGGGCGTCGAACATGGGGTGGTCGAGATCCCACCGCATCACCCCCTTGGCGTCGAACGGGTAGGGCGAAGCAGCGCCGGCCACCATGACGACATGGTCGGTGTTCCAGATCGAGTCGAAGCCCATGCGCTCGGCCATCCGGGCTGCATCGGTGATGGTCACCGGCCGGTCGGCACCGTAGCCCGGCAGGGTCACCCCGATCCTCATGTCAGCCAGCCGCCGTCGACCACCAGGACGTGGCCGGTCACGTAGGACGCGTCGGGTGAGGTCAGGTAGTCCACCGCCGCGGCTATGTCGGCAGGCTGGCCGAGACGGCCCAGCGGAATGTGGGTGCCGGTCTGGGCCTGCGAAGCCTCCTCGCCCAGCACGGCACGAACCAGGTCGGTGTCAACCGTGCCCGGCGCAACCGCGTTGACCCGCACGTTGTGCTCGGCGAGTTCCCGTGCGGCGGCGATGGTGAGGATGCGCACCGCTCCCTTCGAGGTGTCGTACGGGACCATCGGCATCGTGGAGGCCGAGAAGGCCGACGTCGAGGCCAGGTTGAGTATCGATCCGGTACGGCGGGGGATCATCACCCGAGCCGCGGCCTGGATGCCGAAGAAGACGGCCCGGAGGTTCAGGGCCATCAAGCCGTCGAACTCCTCGGGGGTGACCTCCACCAGCGGCTTGATCCATCCGGTACCGGCGTTGTTGACCATCGTTGCCAGGGGCGCCTCTTCATCGATACGGGCGACCGCTTCGCCGATGGCGCCGACATCGCGCACGTCCAACCGGAGGGAACGAACGTCGAGGCCCTCGTCTCTGAGTTCGGCGGCTGTCTCGTCCGCCCGGGCGATGTCGGCGATGAACACCGTGTCGCCCCGTCGCGCCAGGCGCTCGGCGATGCCCCTTCCGATCCCACGGGCGCCGCCGGTTACCAAGGTTGCGTGGGGAGCTCCGTTGTTACGGGGCAATAGGACGACTTCCGGAGTTGGACGGCAGGGGCGCGGTCATCCTAGTGGTCGGCACCGCGCTCTCGGCCAGCCAGGCGCCCCTCGGATGGTGGGCAGCCACTACCAGGTCCTGTGGCCGGTCGATGTCGAGCAGGAAACCCAGGGAGGCGATCACGCGGGGCGGACGCCCGGCAGGGAGGTGGCGATGGAAGCTGGCCGTGCCGTACCGGAACGAGTGACATCCCCGCCCTCCCAGCGCCGAGGTACCCCCGTCGTAGGACGGGGCCAGCACCCGTTCGCCCGCTCGCGCCATCTCCAAGGCCAGTACCACCTCGTCGGGACTCAGGCATGGAAGGTCGGCATGGAGGATCAGCCAGGGTTGTCCGGCGGCCAGCCGGACGGCTTCGCCGGCAGCGCCATTGAGGCCTCCGCCCGGAGGGTCGGCTACCACCAGGTGCCCTTCCGCCAGTGCCCACTTCCTGACTTCCGGCGCCGAGGTGACGATGTGGGGCGTCACCCCCGCCCTGAGTACGGCTTCGGCGGTGTGCGAAGCCAGCGCCCTGGCCAGCGCAGTCCTTTCATCCGGGCTGTATGACCCTGCGAGACGCCGGTAGGCATCCCGGAAGGATCGGATCGGCAGGGCTACCAGCGACTCATTCATTGGTTTCCGATTCGCCGGTCGGTTGCGGCTGCCCCAGCCGCCGTGGGAGGGGATGCTCGTCTATCGGAACGTGAATGGCCGCCGCGGCCAGGTTGACGGTGATGGCGATCCACCACATCAGGTCGTAGGTGCCGGTGCGGTCGTAGATGAACCCGCCCAGCCATACACCGATGAAGCTTCCCACCTGATGTGACAGGAACACGATGCCGAACAGGGTGGCGAGGTAGCGCACGCCGAATACCTGCTCGACGATCCCCGAGGTCAGGGGCACCGTAGCCAGCCAAAGCACTCCCAGCGCGGCGGCGAAGAGATAGATGGTGAGATCAGTCTTGGGCGCCAGCAGCATCCCGAGGGTGACCACCGACCTCAGGGCATATAGGGCTGACAGGCCCTTCTTCTTGGACCATCGCTGGCCGTAGATTCCGCTTCCGAATGAGCCGAGAATGTTGAAGATGCCGATCAGGGCGATCGAGATGGCGCCCACCACGGCGGCGAAGCCCAGATCCTGGACGAATGCCGGGAAGTGGACGGTGATGAAGGCGATGTGGAAGCCGCAGGCGAAGAAACCGGTGGTCAGGAGCAGGTAGCCCCGGTGGCCGCGGGCCTCCGCCAGCGCCTCGCCGATCGTCTGGTCGGTGGACGTTTCCCCCTTGGCGGTGGTGGTGTTCGGCACGAGGAGAGCCAGCGGGACGATCACCAGGCTGATGGCCGCCAGCAGGAGCAAGGCCTGCTGCCATCCGAACGAGTTGATGAACCCCTGGCCGAGCGGCGAGAAGACCACCTGGCCGAACGATCCCGCCGCCGTGCCCAGGCCAAGGGCCAGCGACCGCCGGTCCGGTCCGACCGCCCTGGCGATGGCCACCATGGCCAGCGAGAAGGCGGTGAGCGCCACTCCCAATCCGACGATCAGCCCGGCGGTGAGGTGCAGGAAGAGGGTGTCCTGCGCCTGTGCCATCCCCCACATGCCGATCGAGTAGACAACAGCACCCCCGGCAAGTACGTATCGTGGGCCGTAGCGGTCGGCGAGGGCACCGGCGAAGGGTAAGCCGAGACCCCACAGGAGGTTCTGGATGGCCAGTGCCAGGGCGAAGGTCTCGCGGCTCCAGTCCTGGGCCAGAGTCATCGGTGTCAGGAACAGGCCGAAAATGGAGCGTATGCCGAATCCGATCATCCCGATGAGACATCCCGCCGCTATGACGGCTGCGGGCGACTTCCACCAGGGGGAGGGAGGATTGAAGCGGGTCACGGAAGCCTCCGGTCCTGGAGGTCAGGGACGTCGGGTTATCCAATGCTAGGCGGGAGCGGGAGGGCGGAGATGCGCGCCGCTGTCTATCACGGTGCTCGGGATATCCGGATCGAGAACCTGCCGGTGCCCGTCCCCGGCCCGGGAGATCTGCTCCTGAAGGTCCGCTCGGCCGGAATCTGCGGCACCGACGCCCTCGAATGGGACCGCGGGCCCATCCTGACGCCCGTGGACCAACCCCATCCGGTGACGGAGCATCAGGGTCCGACCATCCTGGGTCACGAGTTCGGTGGCCGGGTCGTGGACCTCGGGCCGGAGGTGGACGGTTTCGGGGCAGGTGACTTGGTGGCCTGCGTGGCCGGTATCTCCTGCGGCGCCTGTGCGGGGTGCAAGGCCGGGACCAGCAATTTCTGCGACCGGTACTTCACGCTCGGCATCGACGGGCACGGTGGCCTGGTCGGGTACGCGGTCGCTCCTTCGGCGGCCTGTCTGGAGGTGGGACGGCTCGGCCTCGACGACGATCGGGCTGCTCTCGTCCAACCGATGTCGGTGGCGCTCCACGCCCTCCGCCAGGGGGAACTCCGCCCGGGCGATACGGCGGTGGTGCTGGGCGTGGGCGGGGTGGGGGCGTTCCTGGTCTACGCCGCCGCGCAGCACGGCGCCGATGTGCTGGCCGTCGACCTCGACCCGGCCCGGCTCGCTGTGGCGGAGGCACTCGGCGCCTCCGCAGCGGTCAGGGCGGATCCCGACTCCTCCCCGGCGTCCGGAGTGCTGGGATATGCGGGCGGTCCGGTGGCGGTGGTCTACGAGGTGACCGGTGCTCCCGCGGCGCTGACCGCCGCCCTGGAGATGGTGCGACCCAGGGGCCGCGTGGTCGGGATAGGACTCGGCGCCCATCCGGTACCGATCGACATGCGGCGGATCACCCTCCGCGAGATCCGGCTGGTAGGAACCCGGGCACAGGTCTTCGAGGCCGACTTCGCGGATGCCGCCTCCCTCGTAGCCTCCCGACCTCAAGGCTGGTCCGATGTGGCGCCGATCGCCCTTCCTCTCGACCAACTGGTTCCCGACGGCCTCCTGCCCATGGTGAAGGGCCGGCCCGAACGCATCAAGACCCTGATCGATCCGTGGGCGACCGCCATCAGGCCTGCGAGCGGTGCCCGCGCGGGTAGTATCGACCGGGTTGTCTCGCCGAGCTTGGAACGGGTGATAGCAGAATGAACGTCGCAGTCGTTGCCGGTCCTGACCTGGACGCTCGCCTCCGTGTCTACCGGATGATGCTCGAGGCTCGCCGCTTCGAGGAGAGCGCCCACCAGCTATTCCTGGAGGGTCTGGTCAAGGGGACTACCCACCTGGGTATCGGTCAGGAGGCCGTTGCCGCCGGCTTTGCCGCCGCCATGCGCGCCGATGATCTCACCTTCTGTACGTACCGGGGTCACAACCACACCCTGCTCCGGGACGCCCCGCCCGGCCGGCTGATGTCGGAGCTGCTCGGCAGGTCGGAGGGTGTGTGCGGCGGCAAGGGCGGCTCGATGCACCTCACCTGGGCGCCGACCGGAGCGATGGGATCGTATGCCATCGTGGGCGCCCATCTACCGATTGCTGTCGGCGCTGCCTGGGCCGCCGTGGAGCGGGGCACCGGGCAGGTGGCCGTCTGCTTCTTCGGCGACGGCACCACCAACATCGGGGCTTTCCACGAGGCGCTCAACCTGGCGGTGGTGTGGGATCTGCCGGTGGTGTTCGTCTGCGAGAACAACCTGTACATGGAGTACACGCCGATCGGGTCGGTCACCGCCGTGGAAAATCCTGCCGCCGACCGTGCGGCCGCCTACGGGCTGGAGGGCTTGCTGGTGGACGGCAACGACCCGGACGCGATGTACGAGACCGCATCCGATGCCCTCGCCCGAGCCCGCCGAGGAAAGGGCCCCAGCCTGATCGAAGCGATCACCTACCGTCACGGTGGTCATTCCCGCGCCGATCCCGGTACCTACCGGCCGGACGAAGAGGTCCGGCAGTGGCTGGCCCGCGATCCCATCCCCATGTACCGGGCCAGGCTGGCCGACGCCGGAGCGTCGGAGGAGCAGCTGGGAGGAATCGATCAGTCGGTCGAGTTGTGGATCGAAGCCGCCGTGGAAGAGGCCAAGGCTGCGCCCGAGCCCTCGGTTGACTCCATAGCCACCGAGGTATGGGCGGACGGAGGATCGCAATGGCGGAACTGATCACCTATCGCGAAGCGGTGGCCAGGGCCCTGGCCCAGGAGATGGAGCGCGATCCCAACGTGTATTTGATCGGCGAGGACGTCGCGGCCGCCGGCGGGGTCTTCAAGACCACGCCCGGCCTGCTGGAACGCTTCGGTGAGCGGCGGGTCCGGGACACTCCTATCTCGGAGGAGGCAATCATCGGTGCGGTGATGGGTGCTGCCATGAACGGTCTCCGACCGGTGGCCGAGATCATGTTCTCGGACTTCCTGGCCACCTGTTGGGACCTGGTGGCCAACCAGATCGCCAAGACCAGGTACATGACCGACGGCCAGGTTGCCCTGCCGCTGGTCATCCGGACCGCCAACGGGGGCGGGGTTCGGTTCGGCGCCCAGCACTCCCAGAGCTTGGAGAACTGGGCCATGTCGGTACCCGGCCTCAAGGTGGTGGCGCCCTCGACCCCGAAGGACGTGATCGCCCTACTGGCCGCCTCGGTCCGGGACCCCGATCCGGTGATCTTCTTCGAGCACAAGGGCCTGTTTGCCAGCCGGGGAGAGGTGCCCGACGGTGAGCTGGTCGGGCAGTTGGGCGAGGCATCGGTGGTGCGGTCCGGCCCGGACGCCACCATCCTGGCGCTGGCGGCCATGGTTCCCAAGGCCCTGCAGGCAGCCGACGAACTGTCGGCCCAAGGTATCGAAGCGACCGTGGTCGACCTGCGCTGCCTGGTGCCCCTGGACACCCGGACCATCCTCTCGGCGGTGGCCGACACCGGGCGGGTATTCACGGTCGAGGAGAACCCGCGGCTGTGCGGATGGGGCGCCGAGGTGGTATCGATCATCGCCGAGGAGGCCTTCTACGACCTCGACTCGCCGGTGGTACGGATCACCACGGACCACATACCCCTTCCGGCTTCCGACATCCTGGAGGATGCCACCATTCCGTCCGTGACCCGGATCGTGGATACGGTGACCCGTTCCCTCGACTGAGCTTCCCTCGTCCTGGCGGCTCATGGCGCCGGACGGGCGCGGGGGCTTGCGGGACGTCCCGTCGCGCTCCGAATTCGCGCAGGTCCAGGCCGATTCTCTATGCCTTCTATGGAGGCCATCACGTTTCGTCCGCCGCGTTCAGCCAATGATGAAGATCTCGCGTTCTCGCAGGATGGGGCCGAATATGTCACACCCCCGTTATACGTTGAGCACTGCCAAGCACCAATACCGGCCGATGATGTTGGAACGATCGGAACGGTCGGTCCGCGGGATCATTCGAGCTCGATGGAGTGAACGGGCGAATCCCGGCAGCCAGCCGGGCATGGCCGACCACGCTCCAAGCCAGGTGGTGGAGGTGGGGGAGGGCCCGGTGCGGAGCACCGAGGTTGGGGCGATTTTCGCGACTTCCGGCATCTCGGTTTCTTCATGCTCCCGGATGCCGTCCGTGACGCTTGATACCGGCTTGTCGGGCCGCTTGTAGCGGCCGAAGTCCTCAGCCCAGCAGTAGGCGGGGCCTGATCAGCAACTCGAGCCGGGCCGTGCCACGGGCCAGATCGGACCAGGAGCCAAAGCCAGGACGCATGTAGGCCAGCGTGGCGGTGGTAACCCGGATCCGGTGTCCGGTCAGGTATTCCAGCACGCCGGACATGGTGGGCTCGTGCCCGACAACC
The DNA here is from genome assembly GCA_021296345.1 of Acidimicrobiia bacterium. Lineage (GTDB taxonomy): Bacteria > Actinomycetota > Acidimicrobiia > Spongiisociales > Spongiisociaceae > Spongiisocius. The sequence continues at coordinate 28,772 of JAGWAN010000046.1, forward strand.
ATCAGCCTTTCGACTCCGGTGACTTCCCGAACCAGCTCGAGGACGTCCACATGATCGGCGCCGTAGAGCCTTGGAACGACCTCGATGGGGCTGTTCCATCCTCCCGCCTCGGCGGCCAGTTCAGCCGTGGTTTGAGTGCGGACCGCAGGCGAGGCGAGCACCAACTCGGGAGTCAGCCCGTTGCGGGCGACGAACTCTCCTACGACTCGGGCCGATCGGATACCCCTATTGTTGAGGGGACGGTCCTGATCGGTGCCATAGCGTGCCTTCCAGTCCGACTTAGCATGCCGGAGCAGCATCAGGTCGGGCATCAGATCACCGGTTGCGGGCGGTGCGGGATCGCTCCAGGGCCAGATCCATGAGCGCTTGGTGGAGATCGAGACCTCGCTTCTGGCCCCGTGGCTCGTAGGTACCGTCGGGTTGGAGGACCCAGGACAGGTGGTCGTCGGCCCGGCACAGGTCGAGGATCTCCTCGAGCCGGCGCTGGGCTTCCGGATCCTCAACCGGGAACAGGGCTTCGACCCGCCGATCGAGGTTGCGGGGCATCAGGTCGGCCGAGCCTATGTAGTACAGGAACCCGCGTTCGGGTCGTCCGAGCCGGAGGATGCGGGAATGTTCCAGGAACCGGCCCACGATGGACCGCACAGTGATGTTCTCGCTCAGCCCGGGAACTCCGGGCCGCAGGCTGCAAACTCCTCGGACGATCAGGTCGATCCGGGTGCCCACTTGGGAGGCCTCGTAGAGGGCCTTGATCATCCGCTCGTCCACGAGGCCGTTGAGTTTGGCCACGACGTGTCCGTCTCCGTGCTCGGACTCGCGCCGGACCATCTCGAGAAAATGATCGCGAAGCTCGGTGGGCGCCACCACCAGCTTCCGGTAGGACTTCTGCTTGCTGTAGCCGGTCAGGTGGTTGAAAAGGTCGCTGACATCGGCGCCGATCTGGGGGTCCTTGGTGAAAAGGCCCACGTCCTCGTACATCCGGGCGGTCTTCTCGTTGTAGTTGCCGGTGGACGTGTGGACGTAGCGGGCTAGGCGGCCCTCCTCCTGGCGAACCACCAGGCAGAGCTTGGCGTGGGTCTTGAGCCCGACCAGCCCGTAGACCACATGCACACCGGCCTCCTCCAGCGCCTGGGCCCGCTCGATGTTGCGCTCCTCATCGAAGCGGGCCTTCAGCTCCACCAGCGCCACCACCTGCTTGCCCAACTCGGCGGCGGTGATCAGCGAGCGGGCAATGGAGCTGTCCGATGATGTCCGATACAGCGTCTGCTTGATACCTAACACCTGCGGGTCGTGGGCGGCTTCACGCACGAATTCGGCGGTCGAGGCGGCGAAGGACTCATAGGGGTGATGGACGGTGAGGTCGCTCTCGCTGATGAGGTCGAAGAAGGAGCGCTCGGCGGAGAGACTGGCCGGCACCACCGGAGGAAACGGCTTCCAGCGGAGTTCCGGCCGGTCGAGATCGGCCAATGTCGTAAGCGAGCCGAGGTCCAGCAGGCCGGCGATGCGATAGACATGGCGGTCCTTGATCTCCAGCTCCCGCATGAGCAGGTCCAGTACGTCGGGGTCGATGTCCCGTTCCACCTCCAACCGCATCACCTGACCGCGACGCCTACGGCCGATCTCAGACTTCAGCGCGGCCAGAAGGTCGTTGGTCTCGAACTCGGCCAGCTCGTAGTCGGTGTTGCGGGTGAGCCGGAAAGGATGGCATTTGGAAACATGCATGCCCGGGAACAGCTCATCGATGTGGGCGGAGATCAGCTGTTCGAGCGGCACGAACCCGCGCCCGTCAGGAAGCTCGATGAATCGCGGCAGGATGGGCGGGACCTTCACCCGGGCGAAGCGCTGCTCTCCGGTCTCTGCTTCCTTGACCATGACCGCCAGGTTCATGGACAGGTTCGATATGTACGGGAAGGGGTGGGCCGGATCGACGGCCAGCGGGGTCAGGACCGGATACACCCGGTCGTGAAACACCCGATGGAGATACGCTCGGTCGGTTTCGTCCAGCGCGTCCCACAGCAGGATATGGATGCCGAGGTGCTCCAACGCAGGCTGCAGCTCGGTGCGGAATACCCGGCTCTG
>JAGWAN010000047.1 GCA_021296345.1 Acidimicrobiia bacterium
GCAGACCGGCGATTGGCTATGGAGACGCGTCGGAGACCTAGAGGCCGGCGATCTCGTACCCCTGCAGATGAACCAGCTAGTCGGAGGTTCCCGCGAGGTGACCCTCCCTCCATTGGGAGAGATGTACTGGACCGGTGACTGGACCACCACGGCGCCGCGAACCATGAGCCCGGAACTGGCCGAATTCGTCGGGTATTTCATGGGGGACGGTTCCCTCCATGCCAAAGGTCTCAGACTGTGCGTGGCGGCTGAAGATTTCGACGTGGCGGAACGTCTTCGAATGCTCGGGAAACAGCTCTTCAACCTGGAGGCCCACGTCGTCGAGAGGACTGGCTACGCCGAGGTCGCGTTTCACTCGGTTCCGCTTACCGTGTGGTGGGAAGCCTGCGGCTTCGCCAAGATCGCGCCTGCCGAAGGCCATGCCGGCAAGGGATGGCGACCTCACATACCGGACGCGGTTCTCGCTTCCAACAGCCCGGAAACCTATCGCGCCTTCATCAGAGGCCTGTTCGAAGCCGACGGGACCGTTCACGGGGGCTATCCCAGTTGGTCCACCACCTCGATCGAGTTCAGCCGCGATATCCAGTCGCTGTTGCTGGCGATCGGTTATCCGACAACCCGCAAGATGGACCGGACCGGTTGGGGTGACTCTCCCCTCGCCGTGCTGCGCGTCCTCAACCTCTCCTACGCTAAGGGTTTTGCCGAGGAGATCGGTTTCATGGGTGACCGCAAGCAGGCCGCCCTGGCCTCGACCACCATCGCCCAGGCGGCGCTCAAAGACCACATCCCGGCGCCCCGGTCCCTCATCGACCGGCTCGCTCCGGAGAACGGCCGCCTGCGACGCACCATGCTGGCATCGCTGGCCAGGATCGGCATGGTGTCACGCCGATCGGCCCTAGAACTCTTGGAACGCACCAATGACCGTGAACTGGCCCGGCTGCTCGGCCACTACTACGACCGGGTCGGCAGCGCCGAACTGGGCGAGGAGCAGTGGACCTACGACCTGTCCGTCCCCGACAACGTCACGTATGTGGCCAACGGCTTCGTGTCGCACAACACCATCGGATTGGTGATGGATTGCGACACCACCGGGGTGGAGCCCGACTTCGCCCTGGTCAAGTTCAAGAAGCTGGCCGGCGGGGGTTATTTCAAGATCGCCAACCAGTCGATCGCGCCCTCGCTGCGGCGCCTCGGCTATGACAAGCACCAGATCCTCGACATCCTTGCCTACGTGGTGGGTACCTCATCGCTCGAGAACGCTCCGCATATCAACAGCCGGAGCCTGGCGGCGCGGGGCTTCACCTCCGAGGACCTGGCCAGGGTCGGGAAGGCCCTTCCCGGTGCATTCGAACTGGAGAACGCCTTCAACGTCTTCACGCTGGGTGCCGATACCTTGGAGCGGCTCGGCTTCACCGAGGAGGAGTACGGAACCTTCGAGTTCAGGTTGCTACCGGCGCTCGGCTTCAGCAAGGAGCAGATACGGGCCGCCAACGACTTCATCTGCGGCAGGCAGACCATCGAGGGGGCACCGCACCTGCGTTCCAAGCACCTGCCGGTGTTCGACTGCGCCAACCGCAACGGCAAGTACGGGGAGCGGTTCATCCACCATACGGGACACATCAAGATGATGGCCGCCGCCCAGCCGTTCATCTCGGGCGCCATCTCCAAGACGATCAACATGCCCAACGAGGTCACCGTGGAGGATGTGGCGGATGCCTACATGATGTCCTGGGACCTGGGCGTGAAGGCAGTGGCCCTCTACCGTGACGGCTCCAAGGCTTCGCAGCCGCTGTCGGCCTCCTCGGATGACGGGGTGTCCGAAGAGGAGAGCGAGGAAGTCACCGAGGCACTCCAGGCCGAGGCCGCCATGGCGTGGGGGGTCTGGCCCGCCGGCACCTCACCCACCCAGGCCTACGCCCAGCAGCCTCGTCCCCGCTTCCTGCTGCCGAACCGCCGGACAGGGTGGACCCAGGAGGCTCGGGTCGGTGGCCACAAGGTGTTCCTCCGCACCGGGGAATACGACGACGGAACGCTCGGTGAGATATTCATCGACCTGGCGAAGGAGGGCGCCACGCTCCGGGGTGTGCTGGCCAGCTTTGCCATAGCGGTGAGCAAGGGCCTCCAGTACGGCGTGCCGCTGGAAGAGTACGTGGACACCTTCGTGTACCAGACCTTCGAGCCCCGAGGCATCGTGGAGAAGCATCCGAACATCAAGATGGCCAACTCGATCGTGGACTACGTGTTCCGGGCGATCGGAGTCGAGTACCTGCTTCGGGACGAACTGGCCCAGGTCCCGCCGGATCGGTCGAGCAGCGACCTCCCCGAGCCCCCGAAGGGACTCGCCGCCGAGGCCGGTCGTCAGATGGAGTTGTCCGAGGCGGTCAAGGAACAGGACATCGAGGCGCAGGCCGCTGCGGCCAGGTTCGTGGACTCCGATCAACCCGGCCCCATCCAGCCATTGCCCCTCAGCATGGTGCCGGTGGGTGCCGGCAACGGGTCGGGCGCGGCAGCAGGGACGGCCGGGGAAGCCGCCCTTGCGAGTGCGGGTCAGATGATCGGCGGCCTGATGGGAGACGCCCCCGCGTGCTCCTCATGCGGCCACATGACCGTCCGGAACGGCGCCTGCTACGTCTGCCTGACCTGCGGAGACACCACCGGCTGCAGTTAGCCTCGATCTTCCATCCTGTTGTAGCTGCCGAGAGTGTCGGACCGGTAAGGGAACCGATTCATCTCTCCAGGGCTGCGATCACCGCCGCCATGAAGCGACGCCCTTGCGCGCCGTCGATGATGCGATGGTCGTAGGAGAGGCTGAGGGGGAACTGCCGAACGATCTCGATACGGTCGTCCCTCACGACCGGGCGCGGCCCGGCCCTCCCCACCGACAGGATGGCGGAGGTGCCGTACGGGATGATCGGCGTGCCCAGGCCGCCCCCCACCGCGCCGATGTTCGAGACGGTGAAGGTCTGGCCCCGCAACTCGTCCACCCCCAGGGTTCGTTCCCGGGCGCCCTCCGCAAGCCGTCGAACCTCCCCGGCGACCTCCTCCACCGGCAGGTCCCCGGCGTCACGTACCACTGCCACCATCAGACCGTCGGGCGTGTCGACCGCGAACCCGATGTCGTAGAAGCGCCTCTCTACGATCTCGTCGCCTTCGACCGCCGAGTTGAAAGCGGGAAACCGGACCAGCACCGGAACCAGCCGGGCGATCAGCAACGCCTCCACCGGGGGCTTACCGAGCCGTGACCGTTCCGCCAGCAGGGAGTCCGAGTCTGCGTGCCCGTAGGTGGTCACGTGCGGGATCTCCCGCCACGAGCGCGCCAGGTTCTCGGCGATCCTCCTGCGCAGGCGGGACATCGGCGCCCGCACGGTGGGTCGTGCGGAAACGGCGGCCCTGACGTCATGTTCGGTGATCCGGCCCAGGGCGCCGGTGCCCGGGACGCCGGATAGGTCAACCCCCAACTCCTCCGCCAGCTTGCGCACCATCGGCAGGGCTTGAGGCCCCCGAGATGGGGCGGCCCCGGCCTCCGGCAGGGAACCGACCACCGGAGCCACCTGCTCCTCAGCCCGAGAGGCGGCCGCAGCGACTCCCCATCTCTCGCCGGGCTCTCCGATCACGGCGAGGAGCGAGCCGACCTTGATGGTGGCGCCGTTATCCCCGCCCCGGTGTAGCAACACCCCCGCGAACGGCGACGGCATATCGATGATCGCCTTGTCGGTCTCCACCTCCACGAGAGGCTGATCAAGCCCCACCGTCTCTCCCAGATCGACATACCACGATACGAGCACCGCTTCGACAAGACCCTCTCCCACGTCGGGGAGGTGGAACTCGTATGCCATCTCAGGTCTCCAGAACGGAGCGGGCCGCGGACATGATCCGGCTCGCGGAGGGCAGGTAGTGGCGTTCGGCAAGACGAAGGGGAACCGTGACATCCCAGCCCGTCACCCGCCGCACCGGGGCCCGGAGCGAGTACAGGGCCCTTTCCTGTATCAGAGCGACGATCTCGGCTGCGTAACCGCCCGTCAGCGGAGCTTCGTGAATCACCACCGCCCGCCCGGTCTTCTCCACCGACGCCACCACCATGTCCGCATCGAGAGGGACGAGGCTCCGAAGATCGATCACCTCGACGGAGACACCCTCGCCGGCCAGGCGGCGGGCGGCTTCGGTGGTCTCACGCATCATCGCTCCATAGGAGATGAGGGAGATGTCGGAACCCCGCTGCTCGAGCATGCCGGCACCGATGGGAGTGAGATAGCGACCGTCCGGTACCTCGCCCCGCGCCGCCCGGTACGCGCGGATGGGCTCCAGGAATATCACCGGATCGGGATCTTCGACCGCCGCCAGGAGCAGGCCCTTGGCGTTCTCGGGGGTGGAGGCAACCACCACCTTGAGGCCGGGAACATGGGTGTAAATGGCCTCGGTGGATTCGCTGTGATGTTCCGACGCCCCGATCCCCGCGCCGTAGGGAAGCCGGATGACCATGGGAGCGGTGAACCGGTGCCTCGACCGGCTCCGGATCCGGGCCACATGGCTGATCACCTGGTCGTAGGCGGGGTATGAAAACCCCATGAACTGGATCTCTACGATGGGGCGCAGGCCGGCGATCGCCATGCCGAATGCGGCGCCCACGATCCCCGATTCGGCGACCGGGGTGTCGACCACCCGTTGGGAACCGTGTTTCCGTTGCAGGCCGTCGGTGATGCGGAACACCCCGCCGGTCTTCCCGATGTCTTCGCCCATCAGCACCACCCGGGGGTCATCCAGCGCGACGTCGAGGGCCGAGTTCAGAGCCTGGGCCAGGGTCATCACGCCCATCGGGCACTCCGCTCGGCGAGGCGGCGCTGGGCCACCAGCGGTCCGGTCGGATCCTCGTACATGGCGTCGAAGATCTCGCCCGCCGAGAGGGATTCTACCGCTTCGGCCTCGGCCACTGCCGCCTCGATGCGCCGGGAAGCCTCGCTCTCGATCTCGGATTGGAGGGCCTCGTCCCAGGCCCCGAGCCGCTCAAGCCACAGGCGAACCCGCTCCAGGGGGTCCTTGCCCAGCCATCCTGCCGCTTCTTCCCGGGCCCGGTAACGCTGGTGGTCATCGGCCGTGGTGTGGCCGCGAACCCGGTAGGTCAGGGCCTCAATCAGGGTGGCCCCCTCCCCGGCCCGGGCGCGCTCGACAGCCTCGGCCACCACCTCCTCGACCGCAAGGACGTCGTTGCCATCGACCAGCACGCCGGGGAGGCCGTACGCGCCGGCCTTCTGGGCGATGGTTCTGGAAGCCGTCTGGCGGGATCGGGGCATGGAGATGGCCCACCCGTTGTTCTGGCAGAAGAAGACGGTGGGGGTGCGATAGACCCCGGCGAAGTTCATCGCCTCGTGGAAGTCCCCCTCCGAGGTGGCCCCGTCACCGAACATGGTCAGCGCCACCGCTCGTGTTCCCTTGATCTTCTCGGCCCAGGCAATCCCGACGGCGTGGATCATGTGCCCGCCCACCGTTATCGAGGGCGGGGTCGCGTTTACACCCTCCGGTGGGCGGCCGCCCCGCTCGTCGCCCATGCGGGTGAGGAGCAGGTTCTTCCACGGGTAGCCGTGAAAGCGCATGGCCGCCGCATCCCGGTAGCTGGCTACCAGCCAGTCCTCCGCGGCCAGTGGCGCCACCGCACCGACCTGCGAGGCCTCCTGTCCCTCGTAGGGGGCATAGGTCGCCAACCGGCCCTGACGCTGCAGGGCGGAGGCCTTGCGGTCATACAGGCGGGCCTCCGTCATCGCGGCGTACCTGGCCGCCACAATGGAGACATCCGGCTCCCGGCGATCGATGACGGTACCGTCGGCAGCCAATACCTGCCGGGGCTCGAGGCGCATGACCTGAGGCTACAGTGTCGAACAGAGGAGCCCGACATCTCGTATCGGTTCGATGGTCCGGCGGAGGCGCCGAGGACGGAAGGGAAACGTAATGAGCGACACGATGCTGATCGATCTGACCCCGGTCGCGGCCGAGAAGGTGATCGAGTTGAGTGAGGGAGCGCCGGAACGGGCCTACCTGCATGTCTTTCCCGCCGGGCAGGGCTGCTGCCGGACCATGTACGGCTTGGCCTTCATGCCCGAAGCCGGGAGCGACTTCGAGGTGTTCGAGGCCCACGGCGTGAAGATGGCTGTGGCAAACGAGACCCGCGAAGCCGTGGAGGGCGTGGCGATCGACTACGTGGAGACGCCCCAGGGCGAGGGTTTCATGGTGATGAAGCCGAACCCGCCAGGCGCCGGCGGCGGCTGCGCATGCCATTGACAGCGGGTAGCCCGATCCTCTAGCGGAGGTGCTTGGGCCGGCCGGAGCAGCCCGTCCCTCGGGTAGCGCATCATCTCGGTATCGGCCCCCCGCCAACCGGTTGTCAACCCCCAGGCTCGACGTGGCTAAAGAGCGAAACCGAAGTCGCGGGCCGCGTCCATGAGGGCCAGCTTGTCGTCGTGGGTGCCGGTCCGCCGGCCGATGATCAGGGCGCAGTTCACCTGGTAGGTCCCGCCCGGGAACTCCCGGCTCCGGCTCCCGGGGATGACGATCGCACCCGCCGGGACCTCTCCCTTGTAGGTGACCGCCGGTTCCTGGGTGACATCGACGATGTGGGTCGAGGCGGTCAGCGAGTTCTGGGCCGCCAGGACCGCACCCTCACGGACGATCACCCCCTCCACGACGATGCAGCGGGATCCTATGAAGGCGTCGTCCTCGACGATGACCGGCCTCGCTCCGGGCGGTTCCAGCACGCCGCCGATACCCACCCCACCGGCCAGGTGCACCCGGCGACCGATCTGGGCCCCGCTGCCGACGGTCGCCCAGGTGTCCACCATGGTGCCGGTTGCGACGTAGGCGCCGATATTGACGAAGCTGGGCATCATCACCACTCCGGGCTCGAGATGGCTCCCGTAACGGGCGATACCTCCGGCCACCACCCGGTTGCCCCGGCCCTCGTAATCGTGCTTGAGGGGAATGCGGTCGTAGAACTCCAGCGGCCCGGCATGCAAGGTTTCCATCTCGGGCACCCGGAAGTAGAGGTTGATGGCCTGCTGTATCCAGCTATTGACGATCCAGTCGCCGTCCACCTTCTCCGCCAGCCGGATCTCACCGCTGTCCAGCAGCTCCACGGTCTGCTTGACCGCGGACACCTCGTGGTCCTCCATCGCGCCCGGATGCTCCGCAGCTACGGCGATGACTCTCTCGAGATCCGTGGTTGTCATGGTCATCGACACTCCTTCCGGTGAGTTCTGCCCGATACCTGCACGGCTCCAGGACAGTGGTGAGGAACTTCCTGCCGGCCCGCCGGTCGAGGACATGATCCCAGGCCGGCTGACATCCGGCCAACCCACCCTTCACCTCCGACGGCGGGGATGAGGGCGCTGCCGGCTAATCGTTCGGGTTGTCCGGTGGGTCCTGCGAACGGTTCGAACTCAAGCGTGCGGGGATCGAGCGATCGGATCGGCGGCCGCGTATCCACCGCCTGATCCACCAGTAAAGGGCGCCGATCACAACCAGGACGGGGATGAAGGGCAGCAGCAGGCCGATGGTCGCCACGACATAGCCGAGGGCTCGGACCATCCCCCGGTAACCGGAGCCGAGCGAATCGAAGAAGGACGGCGGTCCCTCCTCCTCGTCCACCACAACGAAAGTGATCGCGTAGTTGGTCACCGTGTCGAGCGGGACACCATCATCGGGAACCGGGGTGCCGGAGACCTCGAATCCCACCTCGACGCCGCCCCTGGTAGCCACCCGGCCGGCGATCCGCCCGTCGCTGATGGCCACGTGCAGTACGGCGCTGAGCAACTCCCCCGGTTCGATCCTGTCGAAGCTTCCCGCCACCAGCTGGAACGACCGCTGGTCGGTGCCGGCTTCCTGCGAACGTAACCGGAGGGCCTCGGAGGACACCTTGACGTCGGTGAGGGCCACCTCGCCGGTGTTCTCAACCTGGACACAGAAGTAAGCGTCGTCATCGGGAGAAGCTTCGAGCACGTCGCTGCCCAGGCAGGGGTCCTCTTCGGTGTCGGAAACCCAAGCGTCCACGTCGATGCCGGTCTCGGGAACCGGTTCCTGGAGCTGGAGTATGGCCATCTCGATGGTGGCCAGGCTGACCAGATCGGTCAGGGTCCGCAGGCGCCCGCGAAGGGTTTCCAGATCGGTCTCCCTTTGGACGAGCTCTCGCTCGATAAGGGCCACATTCTCCAGGTCAGGCGCCTCCTGCAAGAGATCCCTCAGACGCAGGACGCTCGCCTCCGCGGTGGCGATCCGGCTCCTGAAGTCGACGATTCGCTCGGTCACGTCGTCGGCGGTGATCCGCTTGTCCACAAGCTCGCCGACTCCGGACAGACTATCCAGCACCGGCATGAAGTCGGCAGGCATGACCTTGAAGGTCAGGTGGGATTGGGGCTCGGGACTACTGCTGACCTGCTGCCCGAAGACGAATCCCCCCAATCCTTGCACGATCCTGACAGCCTCACGAGCAGCCGCCTCGACATCCGGCGCCCGCACCGAAATGGTTCCTGTATAGATGACATCACGCCCGAGGTCTGCCGGTGTCGTTGCGGGCAATCCTGCGGCCGCCGATGACTCGAGGGCGGACTCCCCGACTGCGGATGCCTCTTTCATCTCGGCGGAGGCCTCCTTGGTCAACACCATTGCCAAGGTGGTGGTCGGCATGGCTTCGTCCGAGAGGCTGGCGGCGGCCGTGGTGGCCTCTGCCATCATCCTCTCGGACTCGTCGCCGGAATCCTCTCCGCACGCAGCCGCCAGGAGCAGGACGAGGACGATCGGGAAGAAGAAGAGCCGGGACCGCGCCCGGCCACCACCAACATTTTCCCGACGGCGACGTCCCTGACCTACTGCCATGGCAGCCACTCTATCTATCACCTCGCCCCATGAGGGGATCGCGAGGCTTCTGCCGGAGGCATATGATCCGGCCCTGATTATCCGCTCCGAGGCCGATTGCGCTTCTCGCCAACCGGAACCGAGCGTGACTCCCTGCGTCCCTCGAAGAAAGCAAAGACATGCGCATTACCGCACCTGTTCTCGTGGAAGCCCGCCGGCCCATGGAGATGCTCGAGCTGGATCTCGACGAACCAGGACCCGGAGAGGTCCGGGTGAGGATGACCGCCAGCGGGGTATGTCACAGCTGCCTGCACACCGCCGACGGTTCCCATTCCGGACTACCGATGCCGATCGTGCTCGGTGACGAGGGCTCCGGCATAGTCGACGCGGTCGGGCCGGGGTGCCGGACGCTGTCGCCGGGAGACCATGTGATCCTCTCCTGGGCCCCCAGTTGTGGCAAATGCCGACCGTGCCGGCAGGGTTATCCGGCTCTCTGCCTCAATGAGGCGCCTTGGGGCAGGACGGCCGATGGAACGACCCGCTTCCACCACCGGGGCCAGGACGTCTACCACTACGGCCCGTCCACCTATGCCCCCTCCATAGTCGTGCCCGAGACGGCCGCGGTGAGTATCCGGAAGGACTTCCCGCTCGATCTCGCGGCGCTGATCGGATGCTCCGTCACCACCGGTTTCGGAGCGGTGGTCAACACCGCCCGCGTCAAGGCGGGCCAGAGCGTGGCGATTTTGGGTTGCGGAGGCATCGGCCTCAACGCCGTCCAGGGCGCGACCGTGGCGGGCGCCCACCCGATCATCGGCATCGACGTGGTCGACTCGAAGCTGGACTTCGCCCGCCAATTCGGCGCCACCCACACCATCAACTCCCGGAAGGAGGACATGGTCGGCAGGGTCATGGATCTGACCGGCCACGGCGTGGATGCCTGCATCGTCGCGGTCGGCAGCACCTCCGCCATGGAGCAGGGCCTCCGCATCCTCGCCAAACGGGGGGTCGAGGTGGTGATCGGCCTGGCCGCTACCGGCGACTCCCTCTCGGTGGATCCGCTCGTACTCGTCCAGGGAGAGCACCGCATCAAGGGCTCCTTCTACGGCAGCGGTGACCCCGCGGTCGAGTTCCCCAAGATGATCGAGCTGGCCATGGCCGGCAAGCTGAGGATCGAGGATCTCATCACCCACCGCTACGACCTGGACCAGGCCGACGAAGCCTTCCGTGCCCTGGCAGCCGGCGAGCAGGCCCGCGGTCTGATCGTCTTTTAACCCGGCCACCGCCGAACCAGTGTCCTGATTCGTAGTTCGTTACCCGCACCCGGAGGTGTCGAGAACGCGAAAAACGCGGGGACACACCCCTCCCCAGCGGGCCCATCCCCCAGCCACCACCTCCTTCGGTCCGAGCGCGTCCGGCCAATCCCCCGGGGGGTCCGCTCCCGAATTGATCCCGGCTCCCGTCCCCTCGACGTCGAACACAAGAAACCGGCGGTGTTTGTGACTGCCGGACAGTATGCGACGGGCCTGTGACAGGTTCAACCCCCTTGTCCGGGAGACAGGCCGGTGCCGCCCACAGATCACGCAATGCGGCGAACCAAAGGCTCGGGTCGCTAGCCCTTCTGGCGGCCTGCCCAGCGGGGATCGTTGTGGTCGACCGGGTCGTCGACCATCTCGATGTGGAGCCGGTCGCCCTCGTAGCGGTGGGCGGCGAGGACTTCCTCGTCGAGTTCCACGCCCAAGCCGGGGGCGGTTGGAACGACGGTGCATCCGTTCTCGAACCGGAGCGGCGTCTTGAGAAGTTCGGCGTGGAACCCGCCCCAGTCCTCGATCGCCTCCAGGATCAGGAAGTTGGGAGAACAGGCGGCCAGCTGCATGTTGGCGGCGGCCACGATCGGCCCGCAGTAGCAATGGGGCGCGATCTGGGCGCCATGAACCTCCGCTATGGCGGCGATCTTCTTGCCTTCCAGTAGCCCTCCGCACCGCCCCAGATCGGGCTGGACGATGTCAACCGCCGACGCCTCCAGCAGGCGGGCGAACTCCACCTTGCCGGTGAGCCGCTCTCCGGCGGCGATGGGTACGGAGGTATGCCGGCGGACCCTGGCCATCCCCTCGACATCGTCGGGCGGAACCGGCTCCTCGAACCACAGCGGATCGTAGGGTTCCAGCCTCGCCGCCAGCCGGATCGCGCCTGCGGGCGTGAACTGCCCGTGGGTGCCGAACAGGATGTCGGCGCACGTCCCTACCGCCTCGCGGATGGCCGAACAGAATCGCACGGAGAGCTCGATCCGCTCCAGGAGCGGCTGGTAACCGCCCATGGAGGAGTAGGGGCCGGCCGGATCGAACTTGAGGGCTGTGAAGCCCTTCTCCACGTAACCGACCGCCCGGCGGGCCGCCAGCTCGGGATCGCGATACACGGCATCGCCTTCGATACCGGGTTCGTCGTATATGTACGTGTAGGACCGCACCGCGTCCCTCACCTGGCCGCCCAGCAAAGCGTGGACGGGCTTGTCCACGGCCTTGCCGATGATGTCCCAGCAAGCCATCTCCAGCGCGCTGATCGCGCCGCCCAGGGTGACGTCGGGTCGGGCAGTGAACCCCCGCCCGTAGGCGCTCCTGCAGAAGCGCTCGATCAGGAACGGATCCCGACCGATCAGCAACGCCCCGGCCAGGTCTTCCAGCATGGCCACCACCACCGGCGGTCGGAAGGTGGCCCCATAGTGCTCGCCATACCCGACGATCCCGTCATCGGTGGTCAGCTTCACGAAGACAAAGTACGGGCCGCCGAGATCCGGTCGCGGGTTGGCTACCACGAAGGTCTCGATGTCGACGATCCTCATGCGATCAGGCTCTCGTCGGTGATGATCACGTTGCGCAGGGAATCACCGCTTCGAGTCGACCTGAGGGCCTCCTCGATCTCCACGAGCGCGTAGCGGGCGGTGATGAGGCCGTCCAGCTCCAAACGGCCCTCCCTGTAGAGGGCGACCAGCGCAGGAATATCCCGGGCAGGCAGGGCAGAACCCATCTTCGAGCCGAGAATCCGCTGGCCGGCACTTGCCACCATCACCGGATCCAGGCTAACCCTGGCCCCGCTCGGAGGCATACCCACCAGCACCAGCGTCCCCATCCTCGCCAGCAGTTCGAAGCCTGTCTCGATGGCTGACACGGCCGCCGTCGCCACGAACACGTAGTCCGCCATCTCGCCCTCCGTCACCGACCGGACCTTGTCCCGCACATCGTCACCGACGGCCACCGCAGCGCTTGCGCCGAGCCGGAGGGACGCATCCAGCCTGCGCTGATCCGGATCGACCGCGATCACCTTCGCCGCGCCGGCCAACCGGGCGCCCTGCACCACGTTGAGCCCGACCCCGCCGGCGCCGAGCACCACGACGAACGATCCCGGAGCGACCCGGGCCGTGTTGCGGACCGCTCCCACGCCCGCCAGCGCGCCACAGGACAGCAACGCCGCCACGTCCAGGCCGATCTCGGGAACGACCGGAACCACCTGGGATCGGTGGACGGTCACCGCGCCGGCGAACGCCGCAACTCCGAGACCCTGCCGGATCTCCGACCCGCGGGCGTCGCTTAGCGGACCAAAGCCGTCCGGCGCGAACCGGCCCGAACATCCCACCGGCGCCCCCGCAATGCACCGACGGCACGATCCGCAACTCCTGATCAACGTCACGACCACCCGATCACCCACCGCCAGATCCGTCACTCCCGGACCGAGCCGATCGACTACTCCCGCCGCCTCATGGCCGAACACCGCAGGACTCGAGGACTCCCAATGGCCGTCCACGTAGGCGAGGTCGCTTCCACAGATCGCTGTCGCCGCAATCCGAACGCCCACCTCGCCGGATCCCGGATCGGCCAACCACACGTCTTCGACACTCAAGGGTGATCGAGGGCCCCTCCATACCGCAGCCCTCACCGTGGCGCCGGAGGTCCTGGCTGTGCTGTTCACGTGTTCCATCGACATCGGTCCTGATCCGCGCCGGCAATTGTGGCACCTGCATGGCAGCTTGATACGCTACAAAAAGTGGCCACACCCCGCCGAATGCCCGACGAAGGAGGCATCAGTTACCGCTAACCGGCTCCCTCCCCGCGTAGCGCGACACGCCCCGGCGATGGTTGGTGATCGCCACCGGAACGAACCCGGCGCGTGCGGGAGAGGTGCCTTCCCATGGTGACGGTGGACTGCCACCTGCACCTGACCGAGTCCGAGGAGCAAGCGCCGCTCTGGTGGATGGAAGAGCTCTACCGCCCTTACGGAGGCGGGCACATATGGACGGACGGGGAGGCGATCGTCGGCATCCTCGACCGGGCCGGGGTCGACATCGGGATGGTGCAGGGCTCCGACATACGCCGCACCACCTACCATCCCGACTTTCCCGACCAGCGAAACGTGTTCGTGCCCAACGATTACACGGCAGAGCAGGTGGCCCTCTTCCCCGAGCGGCTGATCGGCGTGGCCAACATCGACCCGCTGCGAGACGTGCCGGCCGGGGTTATCGAGCAACGGCGCTGCGCGGAGGTATACGGTTTCAAGTCCTCGAAGTTCCTGCCCACCTACCAGAACTACTACATCGACGATCCCGCCGTGGCGCCCATGCTGGAGAGCTGCCTGGAGCTCGACATCGTCGCCCACGTGAACACCGGCTACTCGCCGACCATCACCGCCGCTCTCCGTTACGGACACCCCGAACGGCTGGACCGGATCGGCATCCGGTACCGCGACCTCCGCGTGCTCGTCTACATCAACTTCCCCTACGTGGACGAGGGCATCGCTGTGGTGGCCCGCCACCCCAACTTCCACGCCGATATCGCCTACTTCATGGGCGCCGGGCCGGGGCCGCTCTTCGGCGCCCTCGACAAACTCCGGGGGCTGGGGGCACTCGACCGGGTCGTGTACGGCTCGGACAACAACGACAAGGACCGGACCGGCGGCGGCCAGAAGATCGGAACCCACCTCCTGGGCGAGCTGAACGAAGTGGCCGAGCGCACCGGCCGGGAACCCTTCACCGCCGCGGACATCGACGGCATCGTGGGAGGGAACGCCCGGCGCCTGTACAAGCTGGACTGATCCCATGCCGACGGTCGACGTGCTGCTCTACCTCACCGAGACACCCCACGCTCCCGTCTGGTGGATGGAGGAGATGTACCGTCCCTACGGCGGGAAGTACGGCTGGACCGACGGGGCGACCCTGGTGGACCTCCTGGACCGGGCCGGAATCGATGTGGGCCTGGCGCACGGATCGGACCTACGCCGTACCACGTTCCATCCGAGCTTCCCGGACCACCACGAGGTGTACGTGCCCAACGACTACACCGCGGCCCAGTGCGCCGCCCATCCGGGCCGCCTGTACGGCGTGGTGTGCGTGGACCCGCTCCGCGATGTGCGGGCGGCCACCGAGGAGATCGACCGGTGCGTCACCGAATTCGGGTTCCGCATGATGAAGCTGCTGCCCACCTACCACCATCACGACCCCGCCGACCCCAGACTGGCGCCCGTCTACGAGAAGTGTCTCGAGCTCGATCTTCCGATCCACACCCACACCGGCTTCACCCCGATCATCAACGCTCCCATGCCCCACGCCCGTCCGGTCCTCCTCGACGAACTCGGGATCCGCTACCGGGACCTCAAGGTGGTCGTCTACCTGGCCTTCCCCTACGTCGACGAGGGCATCGCGGTGGTGGCCCGGCACCCCAACTTCTATGCCGACCTGTCCTACTACGCGGGAGGCGATCCTCGCGACCTGTACCGGGTGCTGAACAAGCTCAGGAGCCTCGGCGCGCTGGACCGGGCGGTCTACGGTTCGGACAACAACGACAAGCAGAAGTCCGGCCCCGGCGGGGTGGCATCCGGCATCTTCCGCTCTGTCAACCGCGTGGCCCGGGAGGTCGGCGGTCCAGAGCTGGCGGAGGAGGAGATGGAAGCCATCATGGGCGGCACGGCCTCCCGGCTCCTGAAGATCCCGGACGCCGCAGCCGGCACCGGAACTGCTGCCTAGAAGGAGGTTACGTCAGATGAACGAGACAAACCGAGAATGCGACCTCCTCCTGACCGGAGGGTCGGTGGTGACCGTCGACGACGAGCGCCGGGTGATCGAGCCGGGGGCCGTAGCGGTGTCGGGCAATCGGATCGTGGCCGTCGGGTCGGTTGATGACCTGGCCGGCTACCGGGCGCGCCGCACCATCGATTGCTCCGGACATGCCGTCCTGCCGGGGTTGATCGACACCCACGACCACCTGTTCCAGGGTCTGGCCCGCGGGCTGGGTGAGGGGATGCCGCTGTGGACCTGGCTGACCGACTTCATGTGGCCGTTCTCGATCTCGATCAACCTGGAAGAGGGTCGGATCGGAGCCAAGCTGGGAGCGGTGGAAGCCCTCAAGGCCGGCACCACCACGGTGGTCGACAACCACTACGCGCCGTCCGATCTCGACACCACCCTGGCTGTGGCCGGCGCCATCCACGAGGTGGGGCTGCGGGGGGCGGTGGCCCGGGGTATCACCGGCGAGGCGACCGATATAGCTCGCCGTTTCAACCTGGCCGGCGAGCTGTTCTCCTACTCCAACGACGAGGAGATCGAGATCACCCGCGCAGCTATGGAGGAATACCCGGCCGGCGGGCGCGTGGAGGTGTGGCCGGCGCCGCTGAACATCATCTACAACGACCAGGACCTGGTGCGGCGCAGCGTGGCTCTGGCTCGCGAGGGCGGCGTCGGGTGGCACACCCATTGCTCGGAACGCCTGGAGGACCCTCCGACCTACCTGGATGAGTACGGGATCCGACCCGTCGAGTGGCTCTACCAGGAGGGCCTGCTCGGGCCGGAGGCGACCATCGCCCATGGCATCTACCTCGACGACGCCGAGATTGACCACGTGGGGGAGACCGGCACGGGTATCGCCTACTGCCCGATCTCCCACCAGTACATAGCGCTGGGGGTGATGCGGCTCCGGGACCTGCGGGACTCCGGGGCGCCGATCGGCCTCGGCACCGACGGACCCTGCTGCAACCACCGCCAGGACATGTTCGAGGTGATGAAACAGGCCATCCTCCTCCAGCGCGTCCACACCCTGGAGCCGACCATCAGCAACGGTGAGGAGGCTCTGGAGATGGCGACGAGAGAGGGCGCCCGCTACGCCAACATCGAGGCGGGCGTACTGGCCCCCGGAAAGCTGGCCGACATCATCGTCGTGAACATGAAGAGCCCCCACCTGACGCCCTGGCACAGGACCGTCTCGGCGCTTACGTACTGCGTCCGGGGATCGGATGTGGTCCATTCCATCATCGACGGCAACCTGGCCATGGAGAACGGGCGCTGCACCATGATCGACGAGGACGAGGTCATGAGGGAGGCTCAGGCGCGCTCCGAGGACTTGATCGATCGGGCGGGATTACATGGTCTGCTAACGCCCTGGAGGCGGTAGCGCAGGATCCGGGCGTCACGGCCAGAGGCGGTCCTCCGCCATGGCCTCGTCGGGCAGGTCGATACGCAGAGCGCCTGGCAGCATCGAACGCGCCCACGTGCTCTTGCCGACGCCTCTCACACCCAGCAGGAAGAAGCTCCGCCGCGGCACCTGTCACGGTGCGCCTGTGAGCTCCCCCTCGGTACCTCGAAAACGCATGCGCGTCGCGCATCGGATCGAGGGAGCGCACGCCCAGAAGCCGGTCGCCGATCACATCGCGGCGAGCACCGTCGCTAGGCGTTCGCAGGTCATGGGTTGGGAGGTCATGGGACCCTCTTGTTCAGCGGAGTTGGCGACTCCGCGACGCCAAGATCAATCCCTGCAGACAGCGACCCACTTGATGATCTCATCCACGTCGGCGGAAAGTTCCATCAAACCGACGTGCTCATCGTAGAGCTCGCCGTCCATCTGCTCCTTGATCTCCGGCTCCAGTACGTGAAATACGGGGAGTCCCAACGGGACTCCGGCCAATGGACCCGCCCAGGTCGGATCGCCTCTGGTCACCGTCTCCGCGAAGAGACCGGCGCTGTTGGCGTCCGGTTGCCCCAGCAGCACGACCATGTCGTCGGTGCCGGAGGTCTCGGCCAAGCGATTTACGTTCGCCTGATCCTCCAGGTCCATCGCGCCCCCAGCCGTTCAGACGAAGCACTGGGTGACGCTGAACACCACGTCGGCGCCGGCCGACTCGGCCAGGAGCTTGAGGCTGGGCCCGGTGACGCCTTCCCGCTCACCGATGGCCACCACCCTCCTGCCGTTCAGATCCATGCGCTCTCCTCTCGCTCCTCAAATTCGTGCCTTGGCCAACCGGGGTCACGCATTCGTTGACTACGTGATCGCGGCGGGTTGCCGGAGTCTATCGCCCTGCCCATCCACGTCTGGGAAGGGAAGCTTCTTGGCCGGCTCCTGCGCGTTACCGAGGGCGCGCGACCGCCGGCCGTTCGACGACGAAGGAGACCCCGTCGACCAGCTGCGTCATCCGTCCTAGGAACAGGCTCCCCTTGGCGACGATCATGGCCCGGTCCAGGCGACCGCGCCGGATCGCTTCCAGGGCGTGTCCGAGGTAGGGGACACCGGCCGGGATGTGTCCCTGGGTCGGAGCGAACCCGGGCATGCCCCGCTCGGCCACGAAGCGGTCCATGTCCTCTCTCCCGATCTCGCGCCGCAGCACCGCCATCGCAGCCAGAGTCCGGTAGTTCGTTCTCGGCACATCTCCGCTTCCGCCGGGTTCGGTTATCTCCGGATTGTGCATCTCGACCGCATACTTGTCGATGTCCGTCATGCTGAGACCGGCCCGCACGAGCGGTTCCACCACCAACGCCTCGTACACCGCCTTCGGGGAGGACCCGGCCCCGATCGGATGCTTACCGGCCAGGTCGAGCCGCAGTCGCAGTCCCTCGCCGTCGCCGGCGTCGGCGGGACCGACCAGGAAAGCCATGGAAGCCAGGCAATCCTCCATCACCGGCACCCCGTTGCGCAGGTGAGCGCCGAACTTCATGCCGAGCTTGGCCTGGGAAGCGCCGCCCAGCACCACCACGTACCTGTGAACGCCCGCCGCCACCATCGCGCCGGCCGCGATCAGCGCGTGCACCGGCGCCGAGCAGAACGCCTTGATGTCCGATCCGGTGGCGTTTACGCAGCCGACCACCTCGCCGACCGCTTTCGACAGGCTGCCCCCACCCCGCTGGTACCGGTCCCCCACCGCTTCCTCGCCGCAGTTGAGCAGGTAGTCGATCTCGCCCGCCGCGATCCGAGCGCTCCTAAGGAGATCGGAGACGGCCAGGACGGCGGTCGCCTTGCTGATCAGGTTCTCCAGCAGCACCGAGGCGGTCAGCGCCTCGTCCTGATCATGAACGGTGCGGATGAACCCGGCCGGGCGCCCGTCCTGGTGGAGATCAAGACCGTTGCTCGCCTCCGCGATGGTCCTCAACTCGGCCGGATCGACGCCCGTGATACGACCCCTCCGATGATCGAAGTCGGCCAGGTCGGTGGCGGCCAGGTCGGCCAGTTCCGCATCGATAGTGACCAATTCGAAGTCGTCGCACAGCTTCATCAGCCCGTAGAGGGCAGGCTGGGTGACCATGCGCCCGAAGGACCCGGCAGAATCTGCCGAATCGATCCTGTTCTCGTACCAGGGGCGAGGGATGGACGCCAGGTCATCGGGCTCGCGATTGCCGATGAAGACCTGGTTCGGCGGGTAGGCGACCACTTCGTCCCACGGGCGGAGGGCCTCGGTTATCCGGGGCAGTAGCGACGGATCCCTACCGATCTCGCGCGCCGGCTTCGACCCGTGCCTGACCAGATCGGGAGCATGGGCGAGGGCGTAGGAGGCTCGGAGGATGGCGGGTGTAGGGCTCAAGGGAGCGTTCTCCAGGTTCGCTGCTCGGGGGATGGCTCGGAGGAGCAGGCTAGCCGTACCCCGTACCGGCCCGTCCAGAGGGGAAGCCGGAACCGGTGGGGAACCTCGCCCTTCCTGGACAGGATCGTTCCAGGCCCGGTTCACCCCATGGAGAAGACCCCGGTTGGCCCGCCGTTCCCCGACTAGAGCGCTGCATGGAGACGGCCTCGGCATCCCGCTCCTGGCCATGGCAACCAGCATCTTCGCCATGAGCACGGGCCTGGTAGCGATCAAGGCGACCAGCCTCGGCGGACTCCAATTCTCCGCCTGGCGCCTCTGGGTCGGCGTGGCGCTGGGGCCTGGTTGTCACTTGGAGAGTCGCCGTCAAACCTGGGGTGGTTCATCCCCGGTAGTAACGGTTTTGGTTCACTCGGATCCCAACCCCAGGTGGCGGTCGTGCCATGCGAGGATGTGCTCGAAACGCTCCACACGGTGGCGGGGTGCTCCGCTGCGGCTCAACTCGTGTCCCTCGTCGGGGAAGCGGATCATCTCCACCTCGACGCCCTTCCGGAGCAGGGCCGTGAAGAACTGCTCGGCCTGACCGATCGGGCAACGCAGGTCGTCCTCCGAGTGGATGATGAGGGTGGGAGTCTCAACCCGACCGGCGGTGGCAAGCGGGCCGGCCTCCCACAGGGCGTCGTGATCCTCGGGCGTCGCGGGGTGTAGGTAAAGCCCGGCGAAGTCACGGTTGATGTCGGACGTGCCGCCGAACGACTCCCAGTCGATGAGGGCGCGCTCGACCACCGCCGAGCGGTACCGGTGGTCGCGCGCGATGGTCCACGCCGTGAGGAAGCCTCCGTATGAGCCCCCCATGATCCCGACACGGTTGCGATCGAGCCGGGCCTCACTGGCCAGGGCATGGTCGACGACGGCCGTGATGTCCTCCACGTCCACCCTGCCCCAGCCGTCGCCCGTTACCGCCCGGAGCCAGTCGCGACCGCGTCCTTCCGAACCGCGCGGGTTGCAGGCCACCACCGCGTAGCCGGCCGAGACATAGACCTGGAACTCGTCGAAGAAGTAGAACCCGTACTCCGACGCGGGGCCTCCGTGGATGTTGAGTAGCACCGGGAACGGGCCGTCGCCATCGGGCATGAATAACCAGGCGTCCACCTCGACCCCCGGAGCGCTCCTGACCTGGAAGAATTCCGGTCGGACCAGCGCCCCCGAGACACGGATCTCCTGGTTGAAGTCGGTCAGGCGCCGTTCCTCGCCGTCGGCGGTCAACTCGTAGAGCTCTCCCGGGCAGGTGGGGTCGGTGGCGGTAAAGGCCAACCTCCCGGATGCCGCCCTCGAGAGTCCGGTGATGAACCTGTCGCCGCCCAGCACCGTCCGCACGTCTCCGGCCGGGTCGAAGGCGATCACCGAAGCTCGCCCGCCGTCCGATATGCCGGCCAGCAAACCCTTCTCCAGCCAGATCGGCTTCTCCAGGGCTCCGGATGCCAGGAGGTCGTTGATGCTCCGGTCCAGATGTCCGGTGATGGCGGTGGGGGGCTCGTCGAGTCGCCACAGGGAACAGACGTACGGGTAGTCCGGGGAGGGGTCACCGATAGCATGGAGATTGCCCGCCGGGTCGTAGTCAACCGAGAAGTAGCCGGAACGCCAGGCCCTTAATGTCTCGCGACCACCGTCCACTTCGACCTCGACCACCTCCGCTCCGTTCTCGAGAGACTTCGGGTTGTCCCGGCTGGTCACCATCGCCACCCTGGCGCCGTCCGGGGACCAAGCGGGCTCGGACTCGTCTTCATCGGAGCAGCCCACGCGTCGGGGAGGAGTCTCGCCACGAGGGTCCACCAGGTAGGCATAGGTGCGGCGGTCGTGGCGCCAACCCTGGTCATCCAGCCGCACATCGAAACCGGTGATCCGCCGGGGCTTCCGTGACCGCTCGTCCTCATCGAGTCCGGCCCACTCGCCGTGCCACTCGGTGGCCACGACGAGTATCGAGCCGCCGGCGGGCGACCACGCCGGCGCCTTGGCGCCGAGCTCGAACTCGGTGATCACCCGAGCTTCCCCCCCGTCGGCGGGCATGATCGCCAGCTGGGTCGGGTCCTTCTGTTCCCTACCCTTCCTGATGAAAGCCAGGGTCCCGCCGTCGGGCGACCATCGCGGCGAGGAGTCGGCGGACCCGTAGGTCAGCTGCCGAGCCTCACCGTCCCATAGCCATATGGATGACCTGTACCGGTCCTCTTTGAGATCCGTAGTGGTCACGACGAAGGCGATCCGTTGCCCGTCGGGGTGAAACTGCGGGTCGGACACCGAAGTGATGAGCGCGAGGTCGGCTGGTTGCATGACCATGCAGGGTAGACATCGCTGCGTGCTCCGAATCTCCACTGCAGGTCGGGGACGCGGCGCCAGGACGCCACTCCGGGCTGGCTGGTTAGGCGATGGAGGGGAGCTCCGTATCGACTACTTCCTCGGGGAAACCGGGAGCTCTCAAGTCGACGCCGCAGGCGTCTTCCAGTAACCGGACTATGCCGGGTGACCAGGCTCTGGACCCGTATTCCTGCTCGCCCCGGCGGAAGATGTCCAGCACCAGCGGGGAGAGCTCTAGCGGCGTGCCCTGCCCGTCGGCCAGTTGCTGGAACAGCGACATGTCCTTCACCACCAGGTCCATCGTGAAGTTGATGTTGTAGCTCCCGTTCAGGATCACCTGGGATTCGGTCTCGTGGACAAAGGAGTTGCCCGAGC
>JAGWAN010000005.1 GCA_021296345.1 Acidimicrobiia bacterium
CCACCCCACCCGGCCCCGAAACCAGCTGAACCACCACCCGGCAGCACACGAACACCCCAAAACCGGCGCCGGCAACCCCCTCAGCGCCTAAGTGGCGAACATCACAGCCCATTAGTAGCGAACATCCCGTAGTGGCCCCGACGGGATTCGAACCCGCGTTTCTGGCTTGAAAGGCCAGCGTCCTAGGCCGGCTGGACGACGGGGCCTTGGGTTCCCGATCCTACGCCGTCTGTGGCGCTGCGGAGAACCTTCGATCAACGGTGGGTGTTGCTCGGTGACCGGAGGCTAGTGGAGATCAGCCTCGTGCGGACAGAGCGGCGGCGAGTTCATCCGAACTGAGCGACTCCTTGCGGACCCGCAGGTCGAGATAGATGACGGTACCTAACGCGGCGGTCAGCGGGATCGATAGCAGGTTGGTGACCTGCAGGTCTAGGTAGCCGGTCATGCCATCGCTCACTCCTAGGCCGGGCGAGAGGATGAGCGCGATCACGGTCGAGACGATCCCGAGAACGATGACCGCGAGGACTATGACCAGCAAGCCGGCACCCAACACCCGCCAGCGCTCGCCCTCCACCAGGCGCCACGACCGCTTGATGCTGTCCATCGGACCGATGCCTTCGATGATCAGAGCCTGCCAGACCACGGCGAATGATACGAGCAGGAAGACCCCGGGCACGATCAAGAGTACGAACCCGATGGCGGTCGACACCCCGGCGACGATCCCCGCCAGGATGATCGCGACGGTTCTACGGACCCCGATCCTGGTCGCCCTCCGCCAGTCGGACGGGACATCCGCATACGCTTCGGCGGCTACCAGGATGGCGGCCACAGTCGCCACGACCGAACCGATCACGCCTACGACAGCCCCGAGCCAGCCGATGGGCGACGTACAGGTGATCGAGCCGCCCGATTCGAGGCTGCAGCCCCCGACCAGGCTGACGAGGACGGGGATGCCCGCGAGCACCACCGCGATCGCGAACATCGGGCCGAAGCGGCGCCGGTAGACGGTGAAGGTGGCGTCGACGATCTCGCCGACACCGAGAGGACGTAGTTGTAGTTGAGCCATGGCGCCAAGTCTACCGGACCACTACAGCCCCCGTCGATGGTTGATCCCCAACCGTGCCCTACGCTCGCCCATCGGTTCTCTCCATGCTTCCGAACAGCCTGCTCAATGCTAAGGTATCAATGGTTGGGTAACGGAGAGGACCGGACGGATGACTCTCACCGCAGACAGTGCGGTCACTCAGAAGCTCAGTTTGCTCGACGAACTCGTCCTCACACTCCTCAACGAGGAGAGCGGCTACTTCCGGCAGGTTCCCGGGTGGGATTTGAACTGTGCCGTTATCGGAGGCGTGCTGGGAGAGCTATCCCTCCTATCTCGTATCGACACGGATATGGATTCTCTAATCCTTCTGGATAGAACACAGACGGGCGATCCTGCCCTGGATCCCATACTCGAGAAAATCGCCGCAGAGCCGGTTCAGCGGGACGCCCAGTACTGGATCGAACGACTCGCTCCGCGCGCGGACTCGATTATCGCCCTGACCCTTGACCGACTGGTAGACCTGAAGCTCCTCCGGCATCACGACGGTGAATTCTGGTCGCTGGCCCAAGGCGCGTGGCAGAACGACTCCCACGCCACATCCGGAGAGGGTACCGCTGTCGACTTTGTCAAGACGCGTCTCAGCAGAGCGATTTTCGCTAACGAGATTCCGTACCCGAGAGACATCATAATAATTTGTCTCATCAATACATGTGACGTCTTGCGCTTCATATTCGAACTCGATGAGGAGTCGGAGAAACGCGTCGAGTTCATCAGCAAGATGGACTTGATCGGCAGATCCATCGCCGCAGCAGTTGGCCATAACCTGGCTGGGTCATTGTTCAGGCCCTCCGCTTTCGCCAAGCCGATTCCGGTTGTCCCGCTTCGTCATGTGCTGCGCAGTCGTCACATGCGCGAAGGCAATCTTCCTGCGTTCTTTGCAGAGCTCGCGAAGGCATACGGGTCCGTTTTCCAAATCCGCCCGCCCTTTGCCAACCCGATAATCTTTCTCGCCGGGCCCGAGATGAACCATTGGGCACATCGGCACGGGCGCATGTATCTGAGAGCTCGAGACTATCTGGAGGACTTCGAGAAGGTATACGGTGGGTCGGGGATATTGCCTACCCTGGACGGTGCTGATCATTTCCGGTACCGCAAGTCCATGCAGCCGGCTTATTCACGTTCGAGGTTGGTGGCGCAGCTGGATGAGATCTACTCCAATGCCCGCAATCATATGGCGGCTTGGTCTGTCGGAGACGTACTCCCCGGAAAGACGATGTGCAGGCGGTTCATCAACTCGAAGATGTCGCCGATCACTGTCAGTATCGATTCTCAGGATGTCGTCGATGACCTCCACAAGTTCAAGGAAAGAGCACTACAAACCCACGTAGTCGGGAATCTGCCTAAGTTCATGCTGCGTACTCCGGGAATGAGGCGCCGGGCGAAACTGATCGCAGAAGTCATGGAACGGGTTCAGAGCGTCCACACACCGGCCCAGCGGGCGGGATGCCCTCGTGATCTGGCCGATGACCTGCTGAGTATGCACACGAGCGACCGGCAGTTCCTCCCAGAGTCGAATCTGCCGTTCGTGCTCTCGGCGCCGCTGATCGCAAGCATGTATGTCGGCGATCAGCTTGGCCTCGTCATCTACGCGATGTTGTCACAGCCCGAGTTCCACAAGAGTATCCGCGATGAGGCTGATGCCTTGTTCGCCGACGGGAACCCGGATCGTGACGAAATCACCGGTCCGGCGATGGACGTTACCCGCCGGTTCATCATGGAGTGCATGCGTCTCTACCCGATCGTGCCGGCATCGTACCGAAACGTCATGAATACCTGCGCGGTCGACGACTACGAACTGCCGGAGGGCGCACGGGTCTTAGTCGCCCAGACGGCCACGCACTATATGGAGGACGTCTTCCCCGATCCCCTCTCGTTCGATATCGACCGCTACCTGGCGCCGCGCAAGGAGCACCTCGGGTCGTCATATGCGCCGTACGGTCTGGGCACCCATACCTGTCTGGGATCCCGGTGGACGTCGCTGCATCTGGCAATACACTTGCTGTTGCTCGTACACCATTTCGACGTCGAGATCTCCCCGGCCAAGTACAAGCTGAAGATCAGCCCGTTCCCGTCGTCGTCGGTGAACAACAAGCTGAAGTTCGTCATCACCGAGCGGAGGCACGAACTGCCGGTGTAGAGACATCCCGTGGATCCCCGGTTCCCGGGGCTCCGTCTGTTCGGCCCGTTGCTCCTGTCGGGTGGTGGGGACCACCTGTCAGGATCCGCCGTACTAGCCCTGATTATTCCTGCTTCCGGCACACCGATGCGCATCAGGCCACGTCAACCTCATCATGGTTGAGCGGCCACACTTCACCCGGCGGCGGATTTCGCCCAGGGCCGGAGATGGGCCGGGCAGGATGGCTTAACGCCAGGTCAGGGGGACACGAAGCCCATTCCCTGCACCGGCACAAACTCCATCCATGAGTAATTGGAGCTAGCGGATCTCCGGATCGCCGGGGTCGGGATAGAACTGGGCGCAATAGCGGCGGAACGGCATGATCTCGCCGTCGGAACGGCAGAGGAGCGGGCGGGATCGGAACTGTTTACGGCTCCAGATGACCACATCCTGCTGGACGTCCCGGTGCTGCTGAGACGAGATGAACCTGTTCATGATGGGGGCTCGCAACTTCACCGGCAGGAAGCCCAGGCCCGCTATCCACCGGCCCGGCTTGCGTATCTCCCGCACCTGTGAAACCAGCGACAGGTCGATGAGCGAACCGTCGACCGGCGTGGCCAGCACCCACAGGCGCGTGTCCATTCCGATCGAACGCTCGCGGATCTCCACGAACGAGTAGCCCAACCCGAAGATTCGGGTGCGGGCGGAGACCTCAAAGGTAGAGGTAATCGTTCCGGCAATCTTTCGGTTGCGCCTGAAGTCGAAGTCGCTCTCCAGGCGCGGCCCGTCCACCAACACCCGCCCCACGCGGTCCACGCTGTCGTAGCCGTGGACGTAGCGCAGGTGGCCCACGTCGACCGAGTTCTCCGTCGTCTCCTGGGGATGGCCCGGGAACCGGAGGGTCCTGATCTTGAGACCGGTCCATCCGTCCTGATCCAGCACATCGTCAGGCAAGCTCCATTGCGGCGCCCGTCCCCCGATCCCCCACCAGGCGAAGATCAGGCCGGCAACTTCCTGCGTCTCGAAGACGCGCAACCTCGCGGTCGTGGGCGGGGGCGAGTAGGGGGTGGCCACGCACTGGCCGGTCGCGTCGAACTCGTAGCCATGGAACGCACAGACCAGCCGCCCATCGCAGATACGTCCCCCTGCGGTCGGTCCCAGATCGGCGCCCAGATGCGGGCAAAAGGCCCCGGAAACGCACACCTTCCCATTCCCGTCGCTCCATGCGACGATGTTCTCCCCCATCCACGTCTTTTCGATCATCCCGGCTTCCACCAGAGCCTTACGGCTCGTGACGAAGTACCAACCCTCAGGAAATGGAGAAGGAATCGGGGCATTTTCGAGCACGACCCTACGCCGGGTTGCCATCGCTGACCCTCCTCACCCGGATCCTCGCCATGATCCGTCGCCGTCACCCATGGGGCCTCCGGAACCGCTGTACACGACCCGCCTACCCTAGCCCTGATTATTCATGTCCCCAGCACACCGATCCGCATCACGCCACTTCAACCACATCATTGCTAAGCGGACACCCCCTCACCTTGGCGGTGAAGCCACCTCAGGAAGAAAGTGAGGCTCTCCACTGGTCATACCCCAGGTCAGCCCACCCGAAATGCCACTGCTTACTCCCCTTCAAACCCCGACCATGAATGATCGGGGCTAACCCCCGAACGCGTGCTTGTGAGGAATACCGTCGTCGCTTACAGTCGGTATTAACGCTTTTGTGTACAGCAGAACGGGAGTTCCCGGGAATCATAAGGGATCGTTGCCGGCCGATATGTCGTCACGGCAAGGAGGATCGGCGGACCCGGCTTCGCGTTGTGACGGGACCATGGCATCATCAGCGCGGGCTCCGGCAGGCCTTCAAACAGGACGAGGATCGGAGCGCCGGATGAGCGAATGGAAGAGGGACGTGAACGACTGGAATGCGGCGATCATCGAGGAGTTCCGCGCCAACGATGGCCGGGTGGGTGGAATGTTCGACGGGAGGCCCCTGCTGCTCCTACATCACACGGGCGCCCGCACGGGGACCCGGCGGGTCACACCGCTCAGTTACCAGGACCTGGTGGATGGATACGCGGTCTTCGCCTCCAAGGCCGGGGCGGACACCAACCCCGACTGGTACCACAACGTGGTAGCCAATCCCGGGACGGAGGTGGAGGTCGGGACCGAGACCATCCGGGTCCGCGCCCGGGTCGCCTCGGGAGCGGAGCGGGACCGGATCTGGAGCAAGCAGAAGCGGGACTATCCGCAGTTCGAGGAGTACGAGTCCAAGACGGCACGGGTCATCCCGGTCATCGTGCTCGATCGCGCCTGAGACTGTTCGCCGCGCCGGCAGCGGGGCCGACCGGCCGCTCAGGCCCGCCGGATCTGGCAAAATCGACCGTGTGAATCCCGAGCCGGAAACCCCGCTGCGGTCCCTCGACTTAGAGTTCGCCCGTCGCCAGTTTCCCGCGTTCTCCGACGTCCGTCTCTCCGGGTGGGCTCACTTCGAGAACGCCGGCGGCTCCTATGCCTGCCGCCAGGTGATCGACCGGCTGACCGGCTTCTACCGCCGCACCAAGGTGCAGCCCGACCATGCCTTCCCGCTCTCGATCGAGGCCGCCGAGGCGATGGAGAACTCCTACCGGCGGATGGCGGCCTGGACGGGCGTGGGGGTGGATGAGATCCACTTCGGGCCATCCACCTCGCAGAACACCTACGTCCTGGCCCGGGCGTTCCGGTCCATGTGGCGCGATGGGGACGAGATCGTCGCATCCACGCAGGATCACGAGGCCAATGCCGGGGTGTGGAGGCGGTTGAAGGCCACGGGGATCGTCGTTAGGGAGTGGCGGGTGGACCCCGAGAAGGGCACCCTGGATCTGGCCGATCTCGACAGGTTGATGACCGAACGCACCAGGCTGGTCGCCTTCCCCCACGCCTCGAACGTGGTGGCCGCCATCAACCCGATCGCCGAGGTGGTGGCCCGGGCGCAGGAGGTGGGCGCCCGGGTGGTGGTCGACGGAGTGTCCTACGCACCCCACGGCCTACCCGACATCGGGGCCCTGGGAGTCGATGTCTACCTCTTTTCCGCCTACAAGACATGGGGTCCGCACCAGGGGGTGATGTACGTCCGCCGCGACCTGGCCGGCCGGCTCGGGAACGAGGGCCACTACTTCGTAGCCGACCAGCCCCGCTCCAAGCTCGTGCCGGCCGGACACGACCATGCCCAGGTGGCGGCGTGCGCGGGAGTGATCGACTACCTGGACGCTCTGTATGCCCACCATGCGGGATCCTCTGCGTCCCCGGTGGAGCGGGGCCGGGCGGTCCATGACATGTTCCGGGCCCACGAGACGGACCTGGCGAACCGGCTGCTGCGATACCTGGCCGGGCGGGACGACGTACGGGTCGCCGGCCCGCTCGACGCCACCCGGCGGACCCCCACCGTCTCGATCGTCCCGTTGCGACGCTCGGTCGCCAACGTCGCGGAGTCGCTGGTCCGCAGGCGGATGATGGTCGGCGTCGGGGACTTCTACGCCCCCCGCCTCCTCGATGAAATGCGGATACCGACGGAGCCCGGCGTGCTGAGGATGTCCTTCATCCACTACAACACCGAACGTGAGATCGACCGGTTGATCACCGCCCTCGACCGGGCGCTCGATTAGGTCTCGGCTGCCAGTCTCGTAGCTCTGGGAACGAGCGACTACCCGTCGGTCCCGGCCGGTAGGGAGAGGCGCTCGATAGCTGCCGTGATCCGGGCAAGCGCCACCTCCCTCGGGAGAGCCTCCAGGCTCTCGAACAGTGGAGGTGAGATGTTGGAACCGGTGATCGCTACCCTGATCGGCTGCCAACCCTTACGGGGATTGAGGCTCTCGGCCGCCAGCATGTCCCGCAAGGCCTTCTCGATGTTCCCGGCCGTCCAGTCCCCGATACCTTCGAGCATCGTCCTAGCGGCGCCCAGAGCTCGCGGGGCGTCGGATTTCATCACCTTGCGCCAGGCCTTCTCGTCATAGGTGATGTCCGAGAACAGGAAACGCGCCGCCGGTCCGATATCGGTGGTCAGCTTGGCGCGCTCCTGTATGAGTGGCGCCAGTCCGGCCAGACGGCTCCGTTCATCACCGTCCAGGTCGCGCCCGAGGTCCTCCTCGACCGAGGCGACCGCCAGATCGGCGAATCGTCCGGTAGCCATCGCCCGCATGTACACGCCGTTCATCCAGCCCAGCTTGTCGGGGTCGAACACGGCCGGGCTCTTCTGGACATCCGCCAGATCGAAGGCCACGATCGCATCCTGCCGGCCGAAGACCTCGTTGTCCGGATCGAGCGACCAGCCCAGCAGGCCCATGTAGTTGAACACCGCCTCCGGTAGGTACCCGCCCGCCCGGTAGGCGCGTAGCGATGTGTCACCGTGCCGCTTCGACAGCTTCCGCCCATCAGGGCCGAATAGAAGCGGAAGATGGGCGTAGACCGGCCGTTCGCGGCCGAGTGCCTCGGTGATCAGGATGTGCTTGGGAGTCGAGGAGAGCAGGTCTTCTCCGCGGGCCACGTGGGTGATCAGGTAGTCGATGTCGTCTACGGTGGACGCCAGGTGGTAGGTCGGCGAGCCGTCGGACCGCAGGATCACGAAGTCGTCGATAGCCTCCGGTTCGAACCGCACCTCGCCCCGGACCACGTCCGTGAACCCGACCGCCCGGCCCGGATTCGAGAATCGAACCACCGCCCGCTCCCCAGCCGCGAGGCGTCGGCGGGCCGTGTCCGGGTCGCTGCCGGGAGGACGCCGCACGTAGTGGCCGGGGGGTTTCTTCTCGGCTCGGGCGCGCGCACGCAACTCCTCCGTCTCGCTCGCCGAACGGAAGTCGTAGTAGGCGCGTCCCATGTCGATCAACCGGTCGGCCGCTTCCCGGTAACGATCGAAGCGGTCGGACTGGCGATAAGTACCGTGCGGACCTCCCACCTCCACGCCCTCGTCCCAATCCAGACCCAGCCAGCGGAAACCGGAGACGATGTCCTCTATGTAGTGGTCGTCGGAGCGGGCCTGGTCGGTGTCATCGATGCGGATGATGAAGACGCCACCGTGGCGGCGGGCGAACAGCCAGTTGAACAGTGCCGCCCGCACGTTGCCGACATGGAGGTAACCGGTCGGCGACGGCGCGATGCGCACGCGGATCCGGCGGTGACTGCTCATTCGGACACCACCGGATTGGTAAGGGCACCCACTCCCTCAAGCAGCACCTCCACTACATCGCCGTTCCTGACCGGTCCCACGCCCGGAGGGGTACCGGTGAGGATCACGTCACCGGGTAGCAGGGTCATCACGTAGGTCACGAAGGAGATCAGCTCAGCCACCCCGAAGATCATGTCGTTGATCGATGTTCCCTGACGCAATACGCCGTTCACACGGCATTCGAGAGAGAAGTCCTCCAAGGGATCGTATTCGGTCTCGATGGCCGGCCCGAGCGGGCAGAACGAGTCGAAACTCTTGGCCCGAGCCGGCTGCTGCTCCTCCAGGAGAAGATCCTGGGCTGTGATGTCGTTACCGGCGGTGTAGCCGAGCACCACGGATGAGGCATCCTCGACCGCCACCTTGCGGGCGACCTTGCCGATCACAACGGCCAACGCTGCTCCATGGTGGACCTCGCCCGACAGGGCAGGCAGCACGATCGCCTGGCTCGGGCCGATGACCGACGTGGAGGGCTTCATGAACAGGTTCGGCCTGTCCGGCAACACGCGGCCGGACTCGTCCGAGCCGGAGTCGTAGTTGCCGGTGACGCCGATCACCTTGGTCGGGAACACCGGCGACAGCAGGCGGGCCTCGCGGAAGTCGACCACCACCTCAGTTGGTTGCCAGGCCACGAACGGAGTCCCGTCGTGGATGCGGATCCCCTCCGGCTCTACAGCGCCGTAACGGATGCCCTCCGGGGTCTGCATGCGGACGATCTTCACCGCCGCACCCTCCCTGGCGCTTGCCGCTTTCGGGGCCTTTGATGGGAGTGTTTTCGCGTTCTCGGGGTGATGGCGTGGGATCTGTCACACGGTCGCACCATCTTGGGGATCACCAAATACCCGGCGGCTCCGGGCTCGGACGTCAACCCGGCCGCCCGAAGGGTTATCGAACATCGAGAGCGGGTCCGGTGGCCCGGCCCGGCGGAACGCTCTCTCATCCCCGGAAAGGTGGCGGTGGGGGTGGGCCCGGCGGAGCCGCCGGAGGCGGGGGTTCGCGCTCCCCCGGTCGGCTGATCGGAGGAGGGATCAGGCCGTGCCGAGCCGGTGTCCTTCATGACGCGGGCCGGCTATCCCAGGGCGGCGGGAACAACTTGACGATTTCGACCGACCGGTCAGCCGACCAGGGAAGGGTCTGCCTGGAGACGGGCTCGAACCCTGCTGGGCTCGTCCATGAGCAGGTCGGTCCCAACAGACCCGAGCGCGGAGCGGCCCGGCCAGGGATCGTGTGCCAACTCGTCCAGCCAGTGCTCCCTCACCTCGGCGAGCCGTGCCGGGGCGCCACCGCTCCCGGCATAGCCATCGTGTAGCCCCACCAGAGACAGCGCCACTTCCACGTCCTGGCGGGTAGGTCCCCGGCGGGCCCGGGACGCCCGAGCGCCCACCAACGCGGCTAGCAAGCTCTCCAGATCTCTGGGCCTCCAGCCCCGGTCGAACGAAGCCGCTCTGATCATCCGAAGTCCCCAGCCGGTGTCGGGGCCCGGCCGCCCGAACGACCCTCCGGAGGGAGTCTCTGCGGGAGAAGTGATTTCACCGGGACGGGTCGGGCTCCAGCGTCGCTCCGGGGCACGGTCGAGGTCTTCAACGGGACGCTCGGTGGCTCCCAGGCGGATGTTCGGTTGCCTACCCATCAGGAGACCTCGGTCGGGACGTGCATCACCCTCCGGCGTCTCCCGAACGGCCGACGATCGTCCACCCTCCTGGGGTATGTCTGTGGAATGGCGGTGTGGTGTGGCGACGGCAGCGGCGTTCCTCGCAAGGCCCGCTGACGAAGGCGCGCCCGCAGCGGCACGTCAAGGAAGCGGAACACAGCGACGGGACGCCGATGACCGCCAGAGCACACCTGGTCGCTTCGCAGACAGGCCACTAGATGTAGTCGAGCCAATCGACATATTCGTCTAGCTTCCCTGTGTTGGCGTCGGCGTAGATCTCCTGCGCCCGCCTGGTCACCGGGCCGGGACGGCCCGCACCCACCGGACGATTATCGACCTCCCGAACCGGTGTCACCTCGGCCGCGGTCCCCGTCATGAACAACTCATCGCAGTAGTAGAGGTCGGAGCGGTGGATCACCTTCTCCACCACCTCGTACCCGTCGTCGCGGAGCAGCGTCATCACCGAGTTGCGGGTGATGCCGTCGAGACAACCCGCCGAGAGCGGCGGGGTGAAAATGACGTCGTCGCGGATCACGAACAGGTTCTCGCCCGATCCCTCGGAGATGGAACCCTCCGCATTGAGCATCAAGGCCTCGTCGTAGCCGTCCGCCACCGCCTCCCGCTTGGCGAGGATCGAGTTGATGTAGGTCCCGGTCGCCTTGGCGTTCGGGAAGGCGTCATGGGAGAAGCGACGCCACGAGGACACCTTCACCCGTATGCCGTTGCGAACGCCCTCCTCGCCGAGGTAGGCGCCCCACTGCCAGGTGATGATCGCCACCTGCACCTCGGCGTTGCGGGGATCCAGACCGAGAGCGCCGAGCCCGAGGAAGACGATCGGGCGGATGTAGGCGGATGAGAATTCGTTGGCCCGGACTACCTCCTTGGCAGCCTCGACCATCTCATCCACCGTGTACCCGGGATCCATGCTGTATGACTTGGCGGACCGGGCGAGCCGTTTCATGTGGTCGGTAAGCCGGAATCCGGCCGTACCGCCGGCGGCTTCGTAGGCTCGGATGCCTTCGAAGACACCCGTGCCGTAATGCAATGCGTGAGTCAGGACATGGACGGTGGCGTCTTCGAAGTCAACGATCCGACCATCCATCCATATGTATCTAGCCGTATCCATACCACCATCTTAGAACCCCCACCGACCGATGAGCCCCGGCCTGCGCGATTGTCGCGGTGCCCGGCACCGGACCCGGTCGAGGTCCGACGGCTATCCGCGCGGTATCCTGCTGGCTGGTCTGATGCGTTGCGTTCGTGAGTAGCCTGCTCTCGCCCGATATCTGGGTATCCCTCCTAGCCCTCACGGCGCTCGAGATCGTGCTGGGCGTGGACAACCTGGTGTTCATCTCCCTTATGGCCAACAAGCTGCCTCCTGCCTCCCGGGACCGGGTGTGGAAGGTGGGGCTGGCCATGGCCGCCGGCATGCGGGTGGTGCTCCTGTTCGCCATCACCTGGGTTATCGGTCTCACCGCTCCGCTCTTCTCCGTCCTGAACCACACCGTCTCCGGGCGGGACCTCGTCCTCTTGGGCGGCGGCCTGTTCCTGCTCGCCAAGGCCGTGATCGAGATACACGAACAGCTCTATCCGGGATCACGACACGACGGTCGGGCCGACCGGACCGCCGCAACCTTCGCCGGAGTGCTGAGCCAGATCGCGTTGCTGGACCTCGTTTTCAGCCTGGATTCGGTTATAACCGCCGTCGGTATGGCCGACCGTATCGGCGTCATGATCGCGGCCGTGCTCATCGCGGTCGGCGTGATGATGTGGCTGTCGAGTTCGGTCATGCGGATCGTCAACGAACATCCGACCATACGGATGCTGGCGCTGGCCTTCCTCCTACTGATCGCGGTTTCTCTCGTCGCCGAGGGCGGAGGGGCCCACCTCCCCAAGGGCTACATCTACTCGGCAATGGGCTTCGCCGTGCTGGTCGAGGTGCTGAACATGCGCATGCGGCGCAACCAGCCGGCCGGCTCCTGACATCCGCCGTCGAGTCGTCAGATGGCTATAACCCCAGGTCAGGAGCACGGAACACCCTACCTGTTACCCGTACAACCCCCATCCATGAATAACTGGGGTTAATGGCCAGGGCCGTAGCGTCGTGGTTCGGGTGCGGATTCATCCCGCGCCGGCTCCGGGGAGCTGACGAAGGTGCCGGGACGGTGGGCGCCCTGGCTGCTCTGGTTCCGGCGCTCCTCCTCGGCCGGGTGGGCTGGGCGGCCCAGCTGGCGGCAGCCGTGGCGATAACCGGGCTCTCGGTCTGGGCGAGCGGGCACTTCGCCGATGAGGGAGATCCGGCGTGGGTGGTGGTAGACGAGGCGGCAGGGACGTTCATCGCCACCATCGGGGTGTCGCTCGGGCCGGCTCTGGTGGGCTTCGTGGTGTTTCGGGTTGCCGACATCACCAAACGGTTCCCCCTCGTGCGGCGGGCCGAGACATTACCGGGCGGGTTGGGGATTACCGCCGACGATGTGGTGGCGGGGTTGTGGGGTCTAGGCGCGGCCTGGATCGTCCAGTTTCTAGGTGATAGTTTCTAACTGATAGTAGATAACTACAACTATCGACTAGCGACTAGCGACTAGCTCGGAGTCAGAGTCCGGCTCGTTCGCTGATAAGGCTTCCAGCCAGTTTCGGGTCGGCCCTTCCCCGGGTATTGCGCATTACCTGGCCCACGAAGAAGCCGACCAGCTTCCGTTCGCCATCCTTGAGGCGGGCGAACTCATCGGGATTCGCCGCGATCAGCCCGTCGACCACGGACTCCAGCAGGCCGGTGTCGGATATCTGCAACAGATCACGGGTTGCCGCCACTTCTGCCGGAGAACCCTCCCCTGCGATCACTCCTGCCAGCACCTCCCGGGCGGCCGAGCCGGACAGCGACCCTTGCCGGACCATGCCCAGCAACTCGGCCAGCGACGGCCCGTTCAGCGAGGACTCTCCCACGGACGGGATGCCGGCCTTGCGTAGCGAGGCCACAACCTCTCCGGTCGCCCAATTGGCGGCCTGACCGGGGCCGGCCCCGGCCTCCACAGCATCCTCGAACAGCTGCGACAGGCCGGCCTCCGCTCCTGCCAGCGTGGCCGCCTGGGCCGTGTCGATGCCCATCTCCTCGTACCGCTCCCGCCGGACGCTCGGCAGTTCCGGCAGCAAGGCCGCCATCCTGTTCTCCCACTCACGGTCGACTTCCATAGGCACCAGGTCGGGATCGGGGAAATAGCGGTAGTCGGAGCTGCCTTCCTTGATCCGCCCACCCCTGGTGACGCCGGTCTCCTCGTCCCAGTGCCGGGTCTCCATAACGATCCCCTGACCGCTCGACAGGCGAGCGGTCTGGCGCGCGATCTCGTACGAGACGGCCCGCTCCAGCGACCGGAACGAGTTCATGTTCTTGATCTCCACCTTCGTGCCAAGTGGCGCCTCGGGTCCCGAACGCACCGAGATATTGGCGTCGAAGCGGATCGATCCCTCCTCCAGCCGGGCGTCGGACACTCCGAGGGCCTCCACCAGCAACCGGAGTTCCTGCGCGTAGGCCCTGGCTTGGGCGGCAGACCGGATGTCCGGACGGGTCACGACCTCGACCAGCGGTACGCCGGACCGGTTGAAGTCGAGCAACGAGTACTCGGCTGCGCTGATCCTCCCGTCGCCGCCACGGTGGGTGCTCTTGCCGGTGTCCTCCTCCTGGTGGACCCGCTCGATCCCGATCCGGCCGGGATGGTCCCCGCCCACCTCGAGGTAGCCGTCCACGCAGACCGGCAGGTCGAACTGGGAGATCTGGTAGTTCTTCGGTAGATCGGCGTAGAAATAGTTCTTGCGGTGGAACACCGGCCGGCGGTTCACCGAACAGTTCAGCGCCAGACCGATCTGCACGATCCGGTTGATCGCCTCCCGGTTGGGCACCGGCAACGCGCCCGGCAATCCCAGGCAGACCGGGCAGATGTTGGTGTTGGGCTTGGCGTCGAAACGGGCCGGACAACCGCAGAACATCTTCGACTCCGTGGACAGTTCGACATGGGTCTCCAGGCCGATCACCGCTTCCCAGGTCACCGGACCCCGCCTCTCAGCCCGTATGCGGGATCGAACGGAACGGTGGTGTCGAAGCCGGTCAGGGACTCCACGGCGGCGGCCACCTGGAACATGACCGCCTCTTCGAGGGCCGGGGCCATCACCTGGAACCCGATGGGCAGATCGTGGCGGTCCAGGGCGACCGGGACGCTGATGGCCGGGTGCCCGGCCAGGTTGGACGGGATGGTGAAGACATCGCTCACGTACATCGACAGAGGATCATCGGTCCGGTCACCCAGCGGGAAAGCGGTGGTGGCACTGGTGGGCGAGACCAGCACATCACACTGCGTGTAGGCGCGGGCGAAATCCTCGCGGATCAGCGTGCGCACCTTCTGAGCCTGGCCGTAGAACGCCTCGTGATAGCCGGCCGAGAGGGCGAAAGTGCCCAACAGCACCCGGCGAGTGACCTCGGCGCCGAAACCGTCAGCACGCGACCGGGACATCATCTGCTCGGTGGTGACGCCGTCGACCCGCAGTCCGTACCGGACTCCGTCGAAGCGGGCCAGATTGGCGGAGCACTCGGCCGGCGCGATCAGGTAGTAGGCGGAAAGGCCCTGCTCCGTGGAAGGGAGATCGACCTCGAGGGTGACGGCGCCGGCCCCCTCCATAGCCGCCAGCGCGCGGTCGAAGGCTGCCTCCACATCGGGTTCCACGGCATCGGCGCCACCCAACCGGCGGGCCACACCCACACGGATCCCGTCCAGGCCCCGATCCAGCCAGGACCCGGAGGGCTCGATCTCGCCCGGATACGAGGTGGCATCGAGGGGATCATGGCCGCAGATGGCGTCGAGCAGTAGCGCGGCATCCTCAACGCGGTGGGCAATGGGACCGATCTGGTCTAGCGAGGACGCGAAGGCGATCAGCCCGTAGCGGCTTACCGCTCCGTAGGTGGGCTTGGCTCCGACCACTCCGCACAACGAGGCCGGTTGGCGGATCGAACCACCCGTGTCGGAACCCAGACCGCCCAGAGCCATCCCCGCCGCAACCGCCGCCACGCTCCCGCCCGAAGAACCACCCGGAACCCGGTCGGTGTTCCAGGGGTTACGGGTGGGCCCGAAGGCGGAGTTCTCCGTGGAGGATCCCATGGCGAACTCGTCGAGGTTGGTCTTGCCCGCGATCAGCGCGCCGGCATCACGGAGGCGCCGGACCGCCGTGGCGTCGTACGGGGGGACGTAGCCGGACAAGATCCTCGAGCCGGCGGTGGTCTCCATGTGCCGGGTGGTCATGTTGTCCTTGACCGCGATCGGGATACCGTGGAGCGGGCCACGATCCTTCCCGGCAGCCAACTCCTCGTCGGCCCGGGCGGCGGCTTCCATCAGGCCGTCCGAATCGAGGGTCAGGTAAGCGTGGAGTTGGGCCTCTACCATCGAGGTGCGCGCCAGAACCTGGTCGGCCAGCCCGACCGAGGTAACCCTCCCGGTCCGGAGGGCGCGGGCCGCCCCCGCGATCGTCGTGAAGGCCACCTCAGGCCTCCTCGATGGCCGGCGGCACCCGGAAGAAAGGGCCTTCGGTGTCCGGGGCCTGGGCCAGCACCTCCTCATGGCCCAGCACGGTCTCGGAGGTGACCCGATCCTCGCGGAAGCGGTTAGTCGTCGGGAAGGGATGGGAAGTGGGCTCTACACCCTCGGTATCGACAGCCTGGATACGAGCCACATGCTCGAGCAACTCCTGGCACTGGCGCCCGTAGGTGTCCATTTGCCGGTCGGACAGCTCGAGACGCGCCAAGCGCGCCACATGGGAGATATCGATCTCAACGGCCACGGAGGCAAGGTTAACCCGAACCCGTCGGCTGTCTTGGCGGCGCCGAGGCAGCTGGGCAGTGGTCAGTGGACAGAGGGCAGTGGACAGAGGGCCAGCGAACAGCAGAACACGGAGCACCGAACCAGCAGCGGGGATTCACCAAACAGCGGGGGGAGCACTTCTCAGAGGGGGCTCACGACTTCCGAAACAAACCCAGCCCCAACTGGCCACTAACCACTAACCGCTGGCCACTTGTCAGCAGTGGGAGCCTCGGTCAGGAAGCCGAGCATGGCCTCGTGCGCCGGTCGCAGGTTGGCGATCGGCACGCTCTCCGTGGCCTGGTGTGCTTGGACAACCTCACCAGGCCCGTAGTTGACGGCCGGGATCTTGTAGCGAGCCAGACGGGCCACATCGGTCCAGGCCTGCTTGGGAGTGATTCGGGCACCGGTGGCTCGGATCAGCCGGTCGAGGTGCGGGTTGCCCTCGGGGACCGGGGCCCCGGGAACGATCTCGTGGACCTCCACCACGTCGGCGGGGGCGGCGATTTCGGCAATCCGCTTGCGCGCTGCTTCGGGGGTCACGTCGGGTGGGAACCGGTAGTTGAGATGGAGATCGAAGCGCCCGGGAATCACATTGCGCGCAATCCCTGCGGTGGCCTGGGTTACGGAGAACACCTCGTAGAAGGAAAGGCCGGTCACCACATGCTCCTCCGGCTGCCGCTCGTGGAGCCCGGCCAGCCACGTACCCGCTTTGGTGACGGCGTTCTCACCCAGCCAGGGGCGAGCGCTGTGAGCGGTCTTGCCCTCGAAACGGACGGTGGCATTCGCTGTGCCTTGACAACCGAGCTGGAGCTCGAGGTCCGTGGGCTCGAGCACCACTGCGAACTCCGCCCCGGATAGCCATGACATCTGCTGCAGAACCGGCTCGAGGCCGTTCCCCGCGTCGGGACCCTCCTCGGCGTCATAGAACACACCGACCACATCGAAGGGGCCCTCCCGGACCGCGTCGTCCTCGAGCAGGTGGACCATGACCGCGACGCCCGACTTCATGTCCGACGTCCCGAGACCGTACAGCCGTCCTCCCTCAACCTGAGCCGGACCCTGACCCTGGGACGGAACGGTATCGATATGGCCCACCAGCAGGATTAGTGGGCGCCCGGTACGGGGGCCCACTACCACGCTCTTGCCGACACGGCGGACATGCTCCCTCGCGTAGGTCCAGCCGAACCGGCGCGAAAGCGCTTCGCAGAGTTGACCCTCCTGCCCGGTAGGCGACGGGATGTCAACCAGCCAGGCCAGGGTGTCAACCAGGGTCATGGGTTACCCAGACAGGTTCTGACCACGTCGATCGCGTGCTCGCATTCGTCCAGGGTTGGCACCAGCGCCAAGCGGATATGCCCTTCGCCGCCGGGACCGAACACGCGACCGGGAGAGACCACCACACCGTGTTCCAGAAGCCGCTCCGTGATGGCCACATCATCCTTTACCTTCAACCAAATATACAATCCCGCCTCGGAGCCGATCGTCTCGTAGCTGAGCGCCGCGAACCCTTGCGAGATGATCGCCCGCTTGCGCCGGAAGAGGGTACGGCGTTGCTCGACGTGGGCATCGTCGTTCCAGGCGGCGACGGCGGCGGCCTGGGTGAACTCGGGAGGGGCCGTGCCCGTGCCGGTGCGGAGGGATTTGAGGACGGCAATCGCCCGTTCGTCCCCCACAATTGCTCCACTCCGGTAGCCGGTCATGCCGCTCCGCTTGGAGAGGCTCAGATAGACGAGCACCCCCTCAGTGCCGCCCACCTCGAGAAGAGAAGCAGGCGGATCGTGATCGTAGAGATCCACGTAGCACTCATCGGAACACAACAGCACCTCGTGGCGTTGCGCCCGTTCCCTGAACCGGGCCAACTCGTCGAGCGAACTGACCACGCCGGCGGGATTGTGGGGGCTGTTGAGCCATACCATGCGCGCCTTTTCCCAGGATCGGTCCGGGATATCCGAGGCGCGAAACAGGAAGTCGTCCGCCAGGCGGATAGGGAGCGGTACCGCCCCGGCCAGGCGAGCCCCCCTCTCGTAGATGGGATAGCCGGGAGTGGGCCATACCACCCCATCGCCCGCGTCGCGATCCACGAACGCCAGCGCCGTGGAGAAGATAGATTCCTTGGAGCCGGTCGTGGGCATCACCTGGGTATCAGGATCGACCTCCACGCCGAAGCGGCGGCCCACATAGCCGCCGATGGCCCGGCGCAGGACGGGCAAACCCATGACCGTGGGGTACTGCGACACCCTCGGAACCGCACTCTTGAGCGCCTCCGGGATGAAGGCAGGGGTCGGTTCGCGCGGATCGCCGATCGAGAAATCGACCAGCGGCCTACCGGCCTCGCGGAGGTGGCGGGCCCGGTCCTGTATGGCCGTAATGGCGTGGGAGCCGATCTGGTCCAGCACCGGATTCACGCGCACGGGGATCAGGGTAGCGGGGGTTTGTCCGGTGAATGGAATGGGAGCTTTCGCGCTCCGACCCATGGAGAATTGGGGCAACTGGCCCGGACGGCGAGTTCTGCAGGTGAACCACCCCATAGAATCCCTGCCGTGGAGACCTGGACTTGACCGATCGGCGCTACCTCGCCGTCTTCCTGCTGCTCGGTCTGGCGGCGGGGCTGGTGATCGTGCTGGGGTTCATGTTCGGGTCACCGGACACGGGCAGCGAGCCCTTGCCTCGCGTGCTCGAGGAGATCTCGCCACAACCCGGCAGCCAGGTGCCGCTCCAGACGCCAATCGAGGTGGACGTCCCGGTCGGCTACCGGGTGGACATCTACATCGACGGGTTCCGGGTGCCCGAATCGGAGGTTCGTTTCGTCGAAGGAACCGGCGTGCACTCGTGGGCGCCGACGCGTTCCTCGACCATCCTATGGACGCCCGGGCGGCACACCGTTCTGGTGAGTTGGCAGAGGCTGAGCGGGCTCCCTGACGTGGGACAGTACAGCTGGGAGTTCCGAGTCTTTTAGGGTGCCGGGCCCCGGTCGAGGACGCTCGGGCCGCGCTCGATCAGCCGCAGGAAGGTGGCTTCGTCGATTACCGGGACACCCAACGACTCCGCCTTGGCCAGCTTCGAGCCCGTAGACGCTCCTGCCACCAGCGCAGTCGTCTTCTTCGACACCGACGACACCAACCTGCCGCCCCGATCCTCGACTGCGACCCTGGCTATGTCCCGGCTCATCGACTCCAGGGCGCCGGTCAACACCAGCCGCACCCCCTGGAGGGTCTTCTCGGGACCCTTTCCCCAGTCGGGATCGGAGAACCGGACCATGCCCTCCGCCAACCGGCTCACCAGGTCCTGGTTGTCCTCGCCGGCGAACCACTCGGCCACCGACTCGGCGATTGTCGGGCCTATGCCCTCGATGGCGGCCAGGGTCTCCTCATCCGCCTGCTGGAGTGCTTCAATGCTGCCGAACTCGCGAGCCAGGAGGCGCGCGACCGTCCCACCCACGTGGCGGATGCCCAGGCCCACCAGTAGCCGGGCGATCGGGCGGTTCCTGGCGGCATCGATCCCGTTCATCAGGTTGGTGACCGAGACCTCGCCCCAGCCCTCGAAGCCCAGCAAGTCGTCGGGCTCGAGGAAGAAGATGTCCGCAGGTCCTTTGATGAGGCCGTTCGACAGCAGGAGTTCTACGGTCTTGTAACCCAACCCCTCGATGTCCATCCCGCCCCGGCCGGCGAAGTGGAACAGCCACTCCCGGAGCCGCGAAGGGCAGGTCAGGCCCCGTGTGCATCGAGCCACCTTCTCGCCATCGGGCCGGACGATGGGCGCCTCGCAGAAGGGACAGTCGGACGGCATCGACCACTTCTTCTCCTCGCCGGTCCGGCGGGACGGCACCGGGCCGACCACCTCGGGGATCACGTCGCCGGCTCGGCGAACGACAACCTGGTCACCCACCCTCACGTCTTTGCGGTGGATTTCATCCTCGTTGTGGAGAGTGGCCCGCTCGACGTTGGCGCCCCCAACGAACACCGGCTCCAGCACTGCGAACGGCGTCGCCGCACCGGTACGTCCGATGTTGATCTCGATGCCGCGCAGCCGGGTAACCCGCTCCTCCGCCGGGAACTTGTAGGCGATCGCCCAGCGGGGCGCCCTGGCGGTGGAGCCGAGTTCGGCTTGTTCCGCGAGCCCGTTCACCTTGATGACCACTCCGTCGGTCTGGTACGGGAGGTCGTTGCGTTCGGCCCGGACCCGCTCCACGTATCCGGTCACGGCCGCTACATCGGTCACCGTCGCGGTCCCCGGATGGACCCGCAGGCCCAGCCCGCGGAGCCACTCCATCGTCTCGAAATGGGTGGCCAATGCCGGGCCGCCCTCCAGGTAACCCACCTGGTAGATCCACACGGCCAGGTTCCGGGAAGCGGTGACCGCCGGATCCTTCTGGCGTACCGAGCCTGCGGCGGCGTTGCGGGCGTTGGCATACAGCCGGTCATCCGCCTCGGCCTGGCGGGCGTTGAGGCGATCGAACTCATCCAGCGGTAGGTACACCTCTCCCCTCACCTCCATGTAGGCAGGAGGCTCCCCCAGCAGCCGGAGCGGGACGGATGCGATGGTCCGGACGTTGGCGGTGATGTTCTCGCCGGTCGCTCCGTCACCACGGGTGGCGGCACGGGTGAGAAACCCACGCTCGTAGGTCAGCGATACGGCCACGCCGTCGATCTTCAGCTCGCATACCAGGCTTCCGGCAGGCCGATCCAGCTGGCGCTCGGCGCGTGCCAGCCATTCCGTGACCTCGGCAGGACTCTCGGCGTTGTCGAGGGAGAACATGCGCTCGCGATGGGTGACCGGTGCGAAGGTCTCCGACGGCGGCGCCCCGATCCGCCGGCTGGGCGAGTCGGCCGTGACCAGGTCGGGATGAGCCTCTTCCAGTGCAAGTAGCCGGCGGCGCAGATCGTCGTAGTCGGCATCGGGAAGCTCCGGATCGGCCAGCACGTAGTAGCGATGGTCGTGGTAACGGATGTCCGCGCGCAGGTCCGCGATCAGGACGGCCGGATCCCTCTCGTTCATGCCGCCGGAGGGTAGTTAACCCTAATTCTCCATGTTTCCGACACACCACCGTACATCAGGCCGCTCCAGCTCATGGACCGGGCGCCGGTCAGGCGGTGGTCCTGATGATTCCCCCGCCAACCACTTCCTCGTCCAGGTAAAGGGCCAGGGTCTGCCCTCTTGCCAACGCCTCCTGGGGTTCGGCGAAATGCACGATCGCCAATTCGTCCTCCTGCGAGACCTCCACCGGTACGGCCCGGCCATGGGCTCGGTACTGCGCCAGTAGGTCGCCCGCGACCGGCCGGTCCACCCAGCTCATATTCTCCACCGTTGCCTCGTCTACCTCTAGGCCCGACCGGTCACCCACGGTCACGATGCCCGCGTCGGGATCGATGTCGGTCACGTACAGGGGCTCGCCCACGGCCACCCCGAGACCGCGGCGCTGGCCGATCGTGAAGTTGGTGATGCCG
Organism: Acidimicrobiia bacterium; assembly: GCA_021296345.1. Taxonomy (GTDB): domain Bacteria; phylum Actinomycetota; class Acidimicrobiia; order Spongiisociales; family Spongiisociaceae; genus Spongiisocius. The sequence goes on from JAGWAN010000005.1 coordinate 21,354, forward strand.
TGATGTACACCGAGCAGCCGGCCGTCCTGGTGGATGATCGGGCCCTGGGTCGGCACCACGCCCTGGACGGCGAGAAATTGACGGTAGTTCCCCTGTCCGACGAAGCATATGTCCTGGCTGTCGGGCTTGTGCGCGGTGCGAATCCCGAGGCGGGCGGCCATCCGCCGGGTCTGGTCCTTGGTCAGGTCGCCCACCGGGAAAGACAGCCGGGCCAGCTGGTCCTGACCCAACATCGAGAGCACGTACGACTGGTCCTTATCGGGATCGACTCCCCGCCACAGGCGGTTGCGCCCGTCCTCGGAAGTGACGCGGGCGTAGTGCCCGGTTACCACTACGTCGTAGTCGAGGGCGTCGGCATGAGCTAGGAGGCGCGAGAACTTGATTGTCCGATTGCACTCCACACACGGATTGGGAGTGCGGCCCGTGCGGTAATCGTCGATGAAGCCGCCGACCACCCCGGACATGAACTCCTCGGTGTAGTCCCAGACGTAGTACGGGATGTCGAGCCGGGCGGCCACTCGCCTGGCGTCCTCGGCATCGGAAACGGTGCAGCATCCGGCGGTGGGCGCCTCGCCGTCCGGGCCCTGCCAGAGCTTCATGGTCACCCCCATGACCTCCCAGCCCTGTTCCTTCATCAAGGCGGCGGCAACCGAGGAATCGACCCCGCCCGACATCGCCACCAGCGCTCTCATCGCAGGGCGCCTGCCTCGCCGGCGACCAATCTGGCTGCGCGTGTGCCTTCACCCTCCGCGGTCGACCACCCGAACGAGAACCGGAGGCACTCCCTGGCCAGAGCGGGGGTCATGCCCATGGCCTCGAGAACGTGGGAGACGGTGGCCGCACCCGATTGGCATGCGGAGGCTGCGGACGCGGCGAGCCCGGCCCGGTCGAGCCGGACCAGCAGCATTTCGTTGCGAACGCCAGGAATGCGAAGGTGACTGGTCTGGACCATCCGCGGCGCCCCGGCGCCGGTGACAACCAGATCGGGGATCAGCTTGGCCAACGTGGCTTCGAAGGCGTCGCGTTCGCCCATGACCCGGGCTCGGAAGGCAGCCCGCTCCTCCTCGAGAGCGGCCATTGCCGCCGCCATTCCGACGACGGCCATCACGTTGTGGGTGCCGGAGCGCCGACCCAGTTCCTGCCCGCCACCGTGGACCAAGGGAGCAAGCGGAGTCCTCGACCGGACGTAGAGAAGGCCCACGCCCTTGGGACCGCCGAACTTGTGTGCTGCCAAAGACAGCAGGTCGACACCCAGGGCGTCGACATCCGCCCGTTCCGACACGTATCCCTGGACGGCATCGGTATGGACGATGGCCGCGGGGTGGGCAGCCTTTACCGTTGCCGCCACCGCCTCGACGGGCATCCGAACGCCGGTTTCATTGTTGCCCATCATGATCGAGACCACCGCGGTGTCCGCGGTCACGTGGGAGGCTGTCTCGGCCGGGTCGACGAGGCCGTCCGCGGTCACCTTCGCGAACGTGACCGTGGATCCGAGAGACCTGCAGTGCTCGGCGCTCCCGAGGACTGCGTCGTGCTCCGTGGGCGACGTGATGATGGCGCCGCGGCGCCCGCCCGAGAAGGCCCGGCCTTTGATGGCCAGGTTGTCGGCCTCCGATCCACCCCCCGTGAACACGATCTCCTTCGGGTCGGCGTTGATAAGCGAGGCGACGAGGTCACGGGAATCCTCGAGGGCGTTCTTGGCTTTACGAGAAATGGCGTGACTTCCCGACGGATTGCCGTAGACGTCGTGACGGAAGGGTTCCATGGCGGCCCACACCTCAGGTCGCAGGGGCGAGGAGGCTGCATGATCGAGGTAGAGCATGGAGGGAATTGTGCCACGAGTGGGGCCGAACACGGCACTTCTTCCAGTGGTCAGTGTTCTGTGGCCAGTGGCCAGTGGGGCTGGGGAGTGTCTCGGGTTAGTGCGTTCTCTCTGTGAATCGTCCCGTGTTTCTTGGAGACTTGCAATGGCCCCCCGGTTGGTGGAGTCATGGGAAGATCAACAAGGTATTCACCGGAGGTGCGGGAGCCAGGGGGAGCACCGTTCTGAGTGGGCGGTAGTTCTGTTCGATCGCTTCCTAGTTTCGGGCGTTCGTCCAAGTCGTTGCATGGAGGTTGCATGTGGGTCAGCCGGAGGGGGCTCGCCAAACCCCGGAACAGTCCCCGCCCCAACTGGCCACAGGCGACTGGCCACTGCCTAGAGCGCTGCCAACAGCTTGGCGATCCGACCCGTACAGGTCTCGGCTTCGGCCGGGGGGACCAGCTCGATCAGCCTTCCGGCCACTCCCATGAAAACCCGGGCAGCAGGTCCATCGGGCCGGACCACCACCACCGGCTCGCCCCGGTCGGCGCCGGAGCCCAGGGCCGGATCCAGGGGGATCTCTCCGATGAGCGGGACGTTCAGTGAGTCCGCCAGCGCCTCTCCCCCTCCTCTACCGAATAACTCGAACCGTTGTCCGTCCGGAGTTTCGAAGTAGGACATGTTCTCGATCACCGCCACCACCGGCATTGCGGAGCGGCGAGCCATGTCGGCCACCCTGATCGCCACCTTCTGGGCAGCCCGGGACGGGGTGGTCACCACGATCATTTCCGACTGGGGAAGTAGGCGGGACAGCGCCATCTGGACGTCGCCCGTGCCAGGAGGCAGATCGATGACCAGGTAGTCGAGCTTGCCCCAAGCGACCTGTTGCAGGAACTGCTCCAGCGCCTTGGAGAGCATCAGGCCCCGCCACATGAGGGCAGTCTCCTCCGATTCGATGATCAGGCCCGTGGACACCACCTCGATGCCGTGTGCCTCAACCGGTTGCATGAGCCTCGTAGCCGGGTCGGCCTCGATCCGGGCGTCGGTCCCCAGCATCCTGGGGATCGAGAACCCCCAGATGTCAGCATCTAGCAACCCAACCCGGTACCCCAACCGGCCGAGCGACAGGGCCAGGTTGACGGAAACCGAACTCTTGCCGACTCCGCCCTTGCCGCTCCCGACCGCGATCGTCCTGGTGGTGGGCGGAACGCGGGTAGGCGCGGCGTTCTCGCGGGCGCGGCGGCGAGCCACTTCCATCAGCTCCGAACGCTGCTTCCTGGTCATGGCCCGGGTCTTGACCACCGCCCTTTGCACTCCGGGGATAGCCTCGATCCTGCGGACGGTGTCGTTCTCTATCTGACCCCGCATCGGACACTCTGCGATGGTCAGGGCCAGGCCGATTGTCACTACGCCTTCATCGAGTACGACCTCGCGCACCATCCCCAGGTCGACCACATCCGAACCTAGTTCAGGATCCATTACCCCTCGAAGGGCCTCCATGATCCGGTCTTTGGTGAGGGTCTGTGGCATGGTCGTCTCCGCGCCTCCGTCGGATCAGCCCACCTTATCGGCTATGACGTCCTTCTCGACACGCCTGCTCCTCCGGCTCACTCCGACGGGCCGGGATCGCTAGGGAAACAACCGCGCCGCACGGATTCGCCCGCCGCTTCCGCGCGATCTCACGGTTGGATGCCGGCCGCTTGTATACTGCCCTACGTCGGGCCGATTCCTCGGGATGGCCCGGATGGTCGATCGGGAGTACGCGGATGGAACAGCTCGTCAACATCACCACGAGCCGGCCGATGAGGGCGGTCACGCTGACCGATGGAGCGGTTGCCAAAGTACGAGAGTTGCTGGTCTCCGAGGGGGATCCAACCCTGGCCCTGCGCATGGCCGTTCGCCCCGGAGGGTGTTCCGGGTTCTCGTATGAGATGTTCTTCGACTCCGACAGGTCCAACGCCGACGTCGTCGAGGAGTTCGAGGGTGTCAACGTGCTGGTCGATCGCCAGAGCGTGGACCTGCTGCGCGGATCGACCCTCGACTACCAGGACGGCCTCATGGGGGCGGGTTTCGCCATCAACAACCCGAACGTCTCCAGGTCGTGCGGTTGCGGCAATAGCTTCAGCTAGGTTCGCACCATGTCTCGGGCGATCCTGCCCGAGCACCGAACACGTCGAAGGGCGCAGTAGCCTCTGATCCTCAGGCTACGGAGGCATCACGATGGTAAAGAGAGTCCTGCCCGTTCCCAGCGCTCCCGGCGCTCTGGGCCCGTATTCGGTGGCGGTGCAGGCCGCCGATCTGGTGTTCCTTTCGGGCCAGGTGGCGCTCAAACCGGGTGGCGGGCGAGAGAGTGGCGACACCGCCGCGCAGACCCGCCAGGTCATGAACAACATCGGCGCCATGCTCGGCGACATCGGCCTCGGCTACGCCGACATCGTAAAGACCACCATCTTCATGGTTGACCTCGCGGACTACACCGATATCAACCAGGTGTACGCGGAGTATTTCGAGGGCGATCCGCCAGCCCGGTCAGCGGTAGAAGTGTCCGCACTCCCTGGTGGATTCCGGGTCGAAATAGAGATCATGGCCGTCCGACGCGACGGCTGATGACCGGAACCACGTCCCCCGCCGAACATGCCGAAGCGAGTGGTCATGTGGCACCCGCCTCCTATCACGAGAGCGGCACCGTGGAGGCGTGGAACGAGCGCTACACGACCAGAGGCATGGTATGGGGAACCGACCCCAACCGGTTCCTGGCCGATTACGCGACCGGGCTCAGCCCTCGCCGAGTCCTTGACCTCGGGTGTGGGCAGGGACGCAACGCGGTATGGCTGGCCACCCAAGGCCATCGGGTTACCGGGATCGACCTATCCCCGGTGGCCATCGAACAGGCCCGCCGGATGGCAGCCGACCGCACGGTGGAGGCGCTCTTCGAGGTGGCGAACGTGGTGGAGGACTGGACGCCGACGCCGGGTAGCTTCGACCTGGTGATCCTCTCCTACCTGCAACTCCCGCCACATGACCGCCGGGTGGCTCATGCCAAAGCCACGGAAGCCGTCGCTCCCGGGGGGACGGTCTGGCTTATCGCCCACCATTCCGACAACATCGCCGACGGGGTTGGAGGTCCTCCGTATCCGGAGGTGCTGTTTGACGAGAGGGCGCTCGCCGACGATTTCAGCGACCTGGATCTCCTTAGAAACGAGAAGGTCTACCGCGATGTGGAGGGCGAGGACGGCCTGGTGCGGTTGGCTCACGACATACTGCTGGTGGCCACCAAGCCCTTGGAACCGGAGGGATGAGCAGGGTCGGAGCTGATCCCGCACGATCCAACATCGGGGAGCCCGCAGCCTGATCAGAACCGACCAGAGCCGCGCATGCGTTTCCGAATCGTGCTCGGGCAGACTAGCCTTGCCACGCCACGCCCCGAGATGCCCGGGTGCGATGATCGCACAGGGGTAGAGGCGGCCGCCAAGCGGTCTACTCACCGCGGCATGGGGGATTCCGCTGATGAGAGGATGCTTGTATGGCATACAGGGCTATGTACATCTGGTCGGACGGGACCGAGCCGACCCAGCTCCTGCGGTCGAAGACCAACGTGCTCAAGGACGGCGAAGAGCCGGGCATCTGGGGCTTCGACGGATCGAGCACCAACCAGGCTCCCGGAGGTGACTCGGATGTGGTGCTCCGGCCGGTCAAAACCGTGCCCGACCCGATCAGGGGAGGCGACGACATACTCGTGCTGTCCGAGTGCCTGACGCCCGACTTCGAACCCCACCCCACCAACACCCGGGCGGCCTGCGTGGAAGCAGAGGCCAAGTATGCCGACCTCAACCCGATCTTCGGATTGGAGCAGGAGTACACGTTCATCACGATGATGGACCCCACGGCCAGCCAGTACTACGGACCCCCGCCAGGATTCCCGCTCGGTGGATATCCGGCCCCCCAGGGCCCGTACTACTGCTCGGTGGGCGCCAATCGCGCCTTCGGGAGGGTCGTCGTGGACAAGCACAGCCAGGCCTGCATCGACGCCGGCCTGTCGATCGAGGGCACCAACGCCGAGGTTATGCCCGGGCAGTGGGAATACCAGATCGGACCGCTACCGCCGGTGGAGGTGTCCGACCAGATCCTGATCGCCCGCTGGCTGATCGAGCGGATCGGCGAGGACTACGGCCTCCAGGTGAGCTTGGATCCGAAGCCGGTACAGGGTGACTGGAACGGCGCCGGATGCCATACCAACGTCTCGACCCGCCAAATGATGGAGAGCTACGACGCGGTGATCGCCGCCTGCGAGGCTCTGGCCGCCAACGCGGACCACCACATCAAGAACTATGGCGCCGGCATCGAGATGCGGTTGACCGGCGCTCACGAGACCCAGCGCTACGACCAGTTCAGCTACGCGGTGTCCGACCGGGGCGCATCGGTGAGGATCCCCTGGACCACCCACAAGAACGGCAAGGGCTACATCGAGGATCGCCGTCCCAACTCGAACTGCGATCCCTACCTGGTCACCCGCCTGATCATGGAGACCATCTGCGGAGCGGCCTCCTCCTGAACCAACCGACCCTTAAGGCCCGATGCGCGCCGTGATGCGCGCATCGGGCCTTTACCTTTTTGGCGTCCTCATCGGCCGCAGGTAAGGCCTACACGCAGGAACCGACCTTTCTCTCTCCTTGCCCGGCGTCCCGATCAACGCGCCGGTCAGGAGACCGACCTCCCTCACCAACCGGAGTATCAAAGCACCCTGCCGTTCCAGGCACTCGCCCTGCCGTGCGCACCGCTCATCCTGCTGAGGGATATGGTGCTGGGGACCGGTCAGAAGCCATCGGGAGGGAGTCCCCGAAGTCGTCAGCCGGCGCCGAATCCTTGAAGGACGATCTCGCTGATCTGGTCGACCTGTTGCTCGAAGCTGGCCGCCGCGGCCCGGAACTCCACCACGGCCGCCCGGCGGAGTTCACCGGTGTCGGGCGCCCTCAACCCGGCGAGGGAGTTGGCGGCTGCTTCGGCCACCGCGGCCGCCGACTCGTAGACCCGCTGGTGAGCCTCGGTCAACCCTGCCACATCCTCGGGTGGACGGTGGAGCTCCACCGCCTCACTGAACACTACGGCCCGCTCCGAGGCAGCAACCATGGCGGCCTCCGTATCGCCGAAGGTAACGCCCGTCTGATCCCGGTTCTCCCAGTCGTCGTTGACGGCGTTCAACTCCTCGACCAACGCGGCCAACGTAGCCTTGTCCTCCTCCAGATTGGTGAGGTACACCTCGATCTCGGGCGGCAGGACGGTCGTAGGGGTGGTGTCCTCCGGCGTCTCGGTCTGATCACCCTCTGCGGTGGTGTCATCAGGGGCCGCCGAGGTCGCGGTCGTGGACGGGGCAGTACCCGATATCCCGGCCGTGCTCTCAACGGTGGGCGGCTCCAGACGGTTCACCCAAACCCAGGTGAACAGGATCATTCCCAGTACTACCAAGGGCAATACCCACCGGCCTGGCCTGGGGTCGGGGTTGGACACCATAGCGAACAACGTTAGTCCGCACGCGACCGGATTCCCGGTTATCCCTGCCCGCCGGAGTAGCCGGCCGTGCTGGAAATGCCGGGATATTCGGGGTATGTTGCGGGAGGCGCGATGTTCGTCGGCACCGGGAGGAACGAAAGGGTCCGCCCGTGCCAAACCTTCCACCTCCAACCGACGACCAGGTGAGCGAGCACCTCCCGTGGGAGCAACTCACCATCCCTCCCCAACCCGACCGCAAGATACTGATCTACGGCGTCGCCGCCGGGCTGATCGTGATGGTGCTGGGCATGGTCGTCTTCCGGCAGATCAACCGGCCTTCGGTGGCTGATCTGATGCCGGTCACCCCGATTTCCGTCGCCTCCGAGCCGCTGGCTACGACCACCACACTCCCGCCGGTGACTGACCGGGAAGGACCGGTCCCGGCCACCGTGGCCTTGGCCGAACCGGAGGTCACCGGAGGGCTATCGGAGGCCGACCTCATGGCGGTCGACCGGGAAGGTACGGAGCGCACCGTGGCGGGAACCGCCGAATGGCTGGTGCTGGAATTCTTCACCATCGATCCGTCCGAGGTATGGACCGAGCGGGTGCAGGCCGCATCGGGCCTACGACTGCCTGACGGGTTGGTGCCTGAGCTGTCCAGCGCCGGGACGGTCTCCTATGTGGAATGGACCCGGACCCGATCACTCACACAGATCGGACCGGACACCTACCAAGCCCTCGTCCTGATCCGCCGGTTGGTGGCACCGGACGGAGTCAGCTTCCGGCGACTTCCGGTGGAGCGAGTAGAAGTCGACCTCCGCGTAGAGCCGGATGGCGAGGTACGTGCCCTTTCGTTGCCCGAACTCTCCACACCGACCGAGACGGAACTGACCCAGCTGCCGGAAACCGAGCTGGTATGGGTGGTGGATTCGGCCGGCATCGGATGGCCGATGACACGTTGACCGGCCTGCTCGGTTGACCAGACGATCCTGGCTCAGCCTACGAACGCGCCGAAAATTGTCCGGTTGCTGCCATGGCCGGCAATGGAACCCCAACGTGGAGGCGTGGCGACCAACCCATCCCCGTCTTTTCGGCATGCTCCTGCGATCCGCGCACGAACCGCTAGACGCCCGGAAACTGCCTCTCGAGAATGGCTGTAACCGCGGGGGCGATGCCGGACCAGTCGGCGTCGGGATTCTTGGTGACGGTGACGAAATCAGCGGTCATGAAGACGCTCATGACCCCGTCGATCCCGAACAACTCACCGGCCACGGGATCGTCTCCGGCGTTGGCCGGTACGTAGCTACGAGGACCCCCCACCTCCACCCCGACGCTGAACTTCAGCGCGTTGGGATTAGGGGTGTGTTGGGGAACGATCGGCACCGGACCTCCTTTGCTGGAGATGTTAATCCCGTCCCCTGTCGCACAACCTCGCAACCACTACCATCACCTTGTGGTCTGTCTGCGAAACAACCAGGCGTGCTCTGGCGGCCATCGGCGCCCCGTCGCTGCGTTCCGCTTCCTCAACGGACCGCTGCGGGCACGCCCCCGTCAGCGGGCCTTGCGAGGAACACCGCTGCCGACGCCACACCACACCGCCATTCCACAGACAGACCACTAGCCGTGCAACCGTCCCCCGAACTAGAGCTCGAGCTCCGTCACCGGCTTGGTGACGAGCAGGTAGCCTCCGACCCGCTCGACCTGTACGTATTCGGCAAGGATGCCGGACTCGTCCGCGGCGAGCCGGGGCTGGTGGTCTTCCCCCGCAACACCGACGAGGTGGCCACCATCATGCGCCTCGCCGGTCGCCACGGCGTGCCCGTGGTACCGCGTGGATCGGGAACCGGCCTGGCAGGCGGGGCGGTCACCACCGGACCCCATGTGCTCCTGGTCACCACTCGCATGAACCGGATCGGCCTCGTGGATGTTGAGAACCGGTGCGTCTGGGTACAGCCCGGGGTCATCAACCTGGACCTCAGCATCCACACCACCCCGTTCGGGCTCCACTACGCGCCCGATCCCTCCTCCCAGTCGGTATGCACGATCGGAGGCAACGTGGCCAACAACTCGGGGGGGCCGCACTGCCTGGCCGAGGGCACCACCGTCAACCACGTGCTGGCAATGGAGATAGTGACACCGGATGGCGACATTCTGCAGGTGGGCGGGCCGGCGCCGGATCCGATCGGGCTCGATGTACGCGGGTTGATGGTCGGCTCCGAGGGGACGCTGGGCATCGTCACCGACGTCCTGGTGAACCTGCTGCCCAACCCACCCGCGTCCCGCACCATCCTCCTCGCCTTTTCGGAGGTAGAACATGCGGCCGCCACCGTATCGGGGATCATCGCCAACGGGCTGATCCCGGCAGCCCTCGAGATGATGGACCAGCCGATGACGATCGCGGTGGAACGTTTCGCAAACGCCGGCTTCCCCACCGAGGCGGCGGCCGTGCTGATCGCCGAAGTGACAGGGCATCCGTCGGCGGTAGACGCCGAGGCTGAGCTCGTACGCCGGCTCGGCGCCTCCCATCGGGCCACCCTCATCCGTGTCGCCTCCGACGAGGCTGAACGGAAACGGATCTGGCTGGGTCGTAAGTCGGCCTTCGGCGCCATCGCCCAGATGAACCCCGACTACTACCTGCACGACACGGTGGTACCCCGGACCCGGCTGGTGGAAGCCATCGAGCAGACCTACGCCATCTCGGAGCGTCACGGTATCCCGATGCTGAACGTCTTCCACGCAGGCGACGGCAACCTGCATCCGCTGATGTCGTTCGATGCTTCCATTCCAGGGGTCATGGAACGGGTGGATGCGGCCGGGAAAGACCTCATCGAGGCGTGCGTGGCCATCGGCGGTTCGTTGTCAGGTGAGCACGGTATCGGCATGGAGAAGCGGGATTACATGCACCTCGTCTTCGACGAGATGGATCTCGATGCCCAGGCCCGCATCCGTGAGGCCTTCGATCCTGGGAGAAGGCTGAACCCCGGCAAGATCGTTCCACAAGGTTCACGATGCTTCGATTTCGGCCGCCCGCCGCCGGTGGGGGCTTGGGTGTGAGCTCGGCCACCTCTGCTCGAGGAGGCTCGGACCCACCGACCGCCACACCGGCGACGCTAGAGGAGGCGGCCGGCCTGATGGCCAACCTGCCCGCCGGAGGAGACCGTATCCGCATCGACGGCGGCGGATCGCACCGGGGTATCGGATACCCGGTGACATCCGACGTGATCCTTTCCACCTCCCGGCTGGATCGCGTGGTGGCGTGGGAGCCGGACGACCTGACGGCGGTGGTGGAAGCGGGCGTCCTGGTGAAGGACCTCGAGCAGATGCTCCAGTCGAAGGGCCAGACCGCCCTGCTGCCCGAGCAGCCTGGAACCGGCACGGTGGGCGGGGCGATCGCCACGGCCACATCCGGATGGCGGCGTCACCGGTACGGCCCGATCCGGGACCGGGTGCTGGAGATAACCCTGGTGTCCAGCGATGGTCGGGTAGTCACCGCCGGTGGCCGGGTGGTGAAGAACGTGACCGGGTACGACATTCCCCGCCTCGCCACCGGCTCGCTCGGGGCTATGGGCCTGATCGCCCGGGTCTGCCTCAAGTTATGGCCGGTCCCGCAGGCGTCTGCGACCGTGCCCGTGGCGTCCGCCGAAGAGGCACTTGAGGCGTCCTATCGCCCTCTAGCCGTGTTGGAGACCCGGGAGGGCGCTGCCGTTTTTCTCGGAGGCACCTCCGAAGAGGTAGCGGGCCAGGCGGCCGCGCTGGGCTCCGAACCCACCGCCGGGCTGAACTGGCCGAGCCATCCGTCCGGATCGGTTCGCTTCTCGGTGCGGACCCCGCCTTCGTCCTTGCGGGGCATCGTCGATCGGCTCGACCCGGGCTGGACCTACCTAGCCCAGTTCGGAGTCGGCGAGGTGACGGTCGCCACCGACGAGGCCAGCCTCGAAGAACTGGGCGAATTGAGGCGCCGGGCCGAGTCCCTCGGAGGTGCTCTTGTGATGCTGGACGCGCCCGCATCGATGGTCCGGGCATTCGACCCGTGGGGAACGCCGCCCCCGTCGATCGAGATCCAGCGGCGCGTCGTCAACCTGTTCGATCCCGGCCGCAGGATCAATCGGGGCATCCTGCCAGGCCGGATCTGAGATGAGCTGGGTAACCCGTGACGCGCCCCGAGCGGACGAGCTCTCCTCGTGCATCCAGTGCGGGCTCTGCCTGCCGAGCTGCCCTACCTTCCGGCTGACCGGACTCGAGACCGCCTCGCCGAGGGGACGGCTGACCGCTATGTCGGCGGTCGCCGCCGGACGACCCGTGGACAGCCGCTTCGAGGAGATCATGGGCGCATGCCTGCAGTGCCGCGCCTGCGAGGTCGTGTGCCCGTCGTTCGTGCCGTTCGGCCGGGCCATGGAGGGCGCCAGAGCCGAGATAGCCGCCCAGACGTCGGGCGTTGACCGCCGGCTCCGAAGGCTTGTAACTGCCCGCCTGCTGCGGAGCCGGATGGCGGTTCGGCTGGGGACGCTGGCCGCGTCGATCGCCCAGTCATCCCGGCTCGACAGATTGGCGCCGGGTCGGATCCGGGGCACCGTGGCAGGGCTTCGATCGCTCAAAGGGAGACCCCGCTCGATCGTCGGAAGGACTCGGGCCGCGCAGGGGGAGAAACGGGGAGTGGCCGCTCTCCTGGCCGGTTGCGTCATGGACGCCTGGTTCGGAGATGTGCACACCGCCACCGTCGAGCTGCTGGCGGCGGCCGGGTGGGAGGTGGTGTCGCCCCGGGGTCAGACCTGTTGCGGAGCGCTCGCCGCGCATGACGGCTGGGCGGACGACACCCGGAAGATGGCCTCCGTGAACATGGAGGCCTTCCGCGGCATGGATCTGGTAGTCGTCAACTCGGCCGGGTGCGGGGCCCACATGAAGGAATACGACCATTGGGTCGACGGCGGGGAGGAACTTGCCACCAGAGTTGCCGACGCCAACGAGGTGGTGGCGGAGGCGATCGCTGACGGAAGGCTTCCCCGATTGAGCGCTGATGGCGACCGGGTGGCGGTGCAGGATCCTTGCCATCTCCGGCATGTGCAGCGGATTACCGACCAGCCCCGAGCAGTCCTGGCAGCAGCTGGGCTAACCGTTGTCGAGATCGACCCGGACGGTCGATGTTGTGGAGCGGCGGGTATCTACAGCCTGCTGGAACCCGACATGTCGCGCCGGCTCGGTTCCTCCAAGGCGGAGCAGGTGCAAGCGACCGGGGCACTTCTCGTAGCCAGCGCCAATCCGGGATGCGAGATGCAGTTGCGCACGTACTTGAGCGAACTCGGACATACCGCCCGGGTCGCTCATCCGGTGGAGCTCTACTGGGAGGCACTGCAGCGGGCCGAGGGACGGGCAGCCGTCCGGTGACCGACTACCCACCATACGACCGGCGGCGTTGGAACCTCTTGGAGTTGCTTCCCCCGACTCTCCAGCCCGGTCCCGAGGTCTGGCGGTGGGCGACCATCGGCGTCTACTCGCTGCGGATGGTGCTCGGGGTATTGCTCGCGGTCATCGGCACCGGGCTCGCCGGAATGGGGATCGGGTTGGCCCTGGGTGGGTTCGGCCTGCTCACGCTGGACCTAGCGCCGCCGGAATCCGAAGTCCTGGCGGTCGGGGTGGCCGTGTTGATGCTCGGCGCGGCGGTAATAGGCCTGGCCGTCGAGGGAGGGCTCGGGCCTTCCGGTCGGCGGGTCGAGGCCGAACCGTGGGAAACGCTCCTTACCTGGACGCCGGCCATTCTGGTCGGCATCTGGCTCACCGCTCGGCTGGCAGACCTGGCGACCTCGACTCTGGGCCGCTTCTCCGTGCTGTTCGACCTCGTGCCGGCCTATCTGGACGTGGTAGGCGGCCGGGCCTGGCCAGCCGCTCTGATTGCCCTCGCGCTGGCCTGGCCGGCCCTCCAGTACGGAGCGCCCCGCTACCCGTGGATCGCCGCCAACGTCCCATCCCTCCTCTACGCGCCCTGGATCGTCCTCGTCATCCTGGAATTCCGGCGCGGCTAAGCCTGAAGGAAAAGGTGCCCGGCGGTGGGGTCTACATACGAGCCGGAACTTCTATGCCCAATAGGTCGAGCAGGAGCTCCAGCACTCGGCGGGCGGTCCGGACCGTCCCCAACCACGCGGACTGCACGGCGGGGTCGGGCTCGGTCAGGATATGGCAGGCCTCGTAGAAACGACTGAAGTCGGCGGCAACCTCGTAGGCGAACTCGGCCAGATGGTTGGGGGCACGCAACTCCATGGCCCGGTCGATCACCTCAGGTAGCTGGAGGAGGCGGAGCACGAGCCTGGTCTCCGTTTCGTGGCCCGGCGGCAGGACGGCGCCGGGCGCCAGTCCCCGGCCAGAGGCCCGGGCGAGGATCGAATCCATGCGGACGGCCGCCATCTGCAGGTAGGGCCCGGTCTTGCCTTCCAGCGCGGTGAACCGGCGCACATCGAAGACGTAGTTGGAGGTGCGGTTGTTGACCAGGTCGCCGAACTTGAGGGCGGCGATCCCGACTTGGCGAGCGATAACCGCCCGTTCGTCCCCGGAATAGCGGGCCGCCAGATCCGACTCCTCCAAGCGGGCCGCCGCGGCGTCCGTGACCATCTCGATCAGGTCTCCCAACCTGAGCACACCGCCCTCCCGCGTCTTGAAGGGGGTTCCATCCGGGGCGTTCATGGTGCCGAAACCGATGTGTTCCATGACTGCCCGGCCGGATACGCCGGCCCGGCGGGCGGCCCGGAACACCTGCTCGAGGTGGTAGGACTGGCGGGCGTCGACGACGTAGAGGATCAGGTCCGCCCTCAATTCCGCCACCCGCATCTGGACGGTGGCCACGTCGGTGGTGCCGTAGAGGAAGGCTCCGTGGGAGGTCTCGAGCACGAGGGGTGTCATCCGGGCCTTGTCGTCGGGCCGGCTCACTTCGATCACCACCGCTCCGTCCGACCGGACCGCAATCCCCCGGGCAAGGGTTTCATCCACCAGCGGTCGGAGCAGGTCCCGGACCGTGCTCTCCCCGTACCAGAGGTCGAACTCCACGCCCAGGTCGGAGAAATCCTGCTCCTGGGAGGCGCGGGAAACCCGGACGAAGTGTTCCCAGAGCGCCACGTACCCGGGCCGACCCGACTGGAGATCGGTGGTGGCCCGCCGAGCTTCCGCGGCTACCACCTCGTCATCCGCGACCTGGCGAACCATCCCCGGATACCACTCCTGGAGATCGGCCAGAGTGATGTCAAGCGCTTCTTCGTATGGACCCTCGTAGGATTCGTCGAAGTGTGCAAGGTCCGGATGACGGCGGCGGGTGGCCACGATGAGCATGCCCATCTGGAGTCCCCAGTCACCGAAGTGGGCATCTCCCAGCACCTCATGCCCCGCGAAACGGAAGAGGTGCTTGAGGGTGTCCCCGATGATCGTGGCCCGGAGGTGCCCGACATGCATTGCCTTGGCGACGTTCGGCCCGGCATAGTCCACTATCACGTTGAGCGGGTGCTCGACCAGAGGTACACCTAACCTCTCGTCCCCGGCCATGGCGTCCCCGCAGTCGGCGAGGGCCCGGCCGGTCACGGTCAGGTTGATGAAACCCGGCCCGGCGATCGACACCGAGGCGAGGCGGTGGTCGCCCTCGATCCGCGTCACCACCTGCCGGGCTATTTGGCGAGGGTCACGACCGGCGCTTCGAGCGGCAGCCAGCGCGCCGTTGCACTGGAACTGGCCAAGGTCGGGACGATCCGAAACTTGAACTGCGCCGAACGAAGCATCCAGCCCGGCGGTTTCGAAACCGGCCCCGACGATACTGGTCAGATCCGAGAGAAGGCTCATACGAATCCGGCAGGATAGACCCAGACCGCGGATGAGCGGTGACGTGCCCTCAAGCGATCACCGGACTACCGGCCAGCGCCCGAGCGATCGCGAACCAGGCCCCGGCGACCATGAAGGGACCGAACGGTAGGTGATCGTGGCGGGTGATGCGACGCAGGGCCAATAGCACCACGCCCACCGCCCCGGCCAGCAGGAATGCCCCCACCAAGGCCGCCACGGCGGTTTCCCAGCCGTGGTAACCGGCGAACAGCCCCAGCAGGAATGCCAGCTTGACATCGCCCATCCCGATGGCGCCTCGGGTCACCAGCGCCGGGATCAGGAGCACTACGGAGTAACCGAGGCCGGTAACCAGCGCCTCCGGTACGTCGCCGATCCGACCGTCCGGAAGAGCCCCACCGGCCACCAGGAGCAGGCCCACCACAGTGCCGGGTAAGAGCACCCGGTTGGGGAGGCGGTAGCTCCGCAGGTCGACGAAGCTCAGCACGACCGTCACGGCCACCATCCATAGAAAAGCCGGCAGAGCCCACTGCGCGCCGACCACCCAGGCCGCGCCGGCCCAGGCAGCCGCGGTCACCGGCTCCACCAGCCAGTACATCGCCCCGGCGGACCGGTGGCATCGGGGACAGGGATCCCTGCTTCCGGCCCACCACAACAGAGGCAGGTAATCCGCCGGTCTTGGTGGACACCCGCAGGTCGGACGGCAGGCCATGACCGACCTCACCGGCGCCTGCTCCAGCTCGGCTCGGATCAGTGTCACCAGGAGCCGGCCCGCGAAGAGGCCGGCCACTCCCGCAACCAGGTAGAGATACACCGCCTACTCGGCTACGTCTGTCTGCGGAATGGCCAAGTTGTTGCGCAGACGGACCACTAGCAGGCCGGATCCCGGTGCGCGGCGAGCGCCGCCAGCATGACGGTCGGGGGTACCTCCACGCCGGTCCAGATGGCGAACGAGGCCGCCCCCTGGCCGACCAGCATCAACTCCCCGGAGGCCACCGGCAGGCCCCGCGCCGCCAGGGCGGCCTCGGCCGGGGTCTGCCCTCGACCGTACGCCAGTTCCAGCAAACCCCCTGCCTCATCCAGCACGCCGGCAGGGAGGGCTTCGCCACGCATGCCCAGCGGAGTGGCGTTGACCAGTACCGCCCCCGCCACCGGTTGCCCCCACGGTGCGACCACGGCTCTGGCACCCACCCGGGCCATCAGGTCGTGGGCTGCTTCCGGCCGCCGCGCCGCCACCCAGACCTCGCGATCCCCCAGCGCCAGGAGGGCCGCTGCGGCGGCCGAACCCGCTCCCAGCAGCAACACCGGAGCATCGCCGGGGAGCCGGGCGTGCTGCCAGGCGAAGCGCACTCCTTCGGGGTCGGTGGACTCCGCATGAAGCCGGCCGTTCTCCATCCAGAGGGTGTTGGCGCCGCCCGAGCGGACCACCGCTCCCGAGCGCCGGTCGGCCAACCCGGCGGCCAGTGCCTTATGGGGCATCGTGACGTTGGCGCCGGCCAAACGCCCGGACCGGAGGTCGTCTGCAGCCCGTCCCATGCCGCGGCGGTCAACCTGGCGCCGGCTGTAGGAACCCTCGAGCCCCGCGAACTCGAGGGCGGCAGCATGGATGACCGGCGAGAGCGAATGGGCTACCGGATCGCCCAGGACGGCCAGACGCAGGAAGGCCATTCGAATCAGCCGATCCCCAGAGCGTCCGCCTGTTGCTTGGCCACCAGGAAGTCGTCGTATTCCCTGAAGAAGGAGTGAGATCCGTCCTCCGAGGTGAGAACGTAAAAGAGGTAGTCGGTATCCGCCGGCTCGATGACCGCTTCGATCGACTTGGCGCCGGGCGCACCGATCGGTGTCGGCGGGAGACCCGCTATCCGGTAGGTGTTGTAGGGAGACTCGAACTCGAGGTCATCGAGAGTGGGCGACCTGCCCCGGTCGTCCAGAGCGTAGAGGACGGTGGCGTCGATCTGGAGCGGCATGCCTCGCTCCAGCCGGTTGTTGATGACGCTGGCGATCAGGGGCCGGTCCTCATCGGTCCCGGCCTCGGCCTCCACCAAAGAGGCCATGACCAGGCCTTCGTAGACCGAGAAGCCCCGCGCGGTCACCGCAGACCAGTCGTACCCCTCCAGGCGTCGCTCCATCTCGGTCGCCAGCCGTTGCAGCATCTCGGGCGGGGTTGCATCACCGAAGAACTCGTAGGTGGCCGGGAAGAAGAGTCCCTCCCATACTGCACTCTCGAGACCCTGGGGCAGGTAGGGGGAGGTGACGTCCCCGCTCACGAGCGCGGCCGTGAAATCCTCTTCCGAGTAGTTGCGGCTGGCCAGAGCCAGGACCTCCAGGAGCTCGCGGAGACGGAGTCCTTCGACCACCGTCACCCGGAACACATCAAGGGGCGGCCCCGCTATGAGAAGGTCCACTATCTCGTCGAGGTCGGTTCCGGTAACCAACTCGTAGGTACCGGCCTTGAGGAGGCTGCCTGCCTCACGAGTCCTGACCAACGACTCGAACTCGATGGCCGAGGGCACCACACCGTTGCTCACCAGGATGCCGGCGATGCTGCGTGCGCTGGACCCGGACGGGATCTCCACCATTACGGTGCGGCCCGGCTCGACCTCGACGGTCTGATCTGCTCCGCCGAGCCCGCCCAGCCTGTTGACCCAGTTGCCCAGGCCGGCGCCCCCTACTACCAGAGCGTATGTGACGACAGCCGCTACCAGCAGGCCGGTGATAGCACCTCGGGCGCGGATCAGCCACCAATCACGACCGCCGTCGTAACCCTCCGATGGACGATCCGGTCGCCGGTAGGCGCTCATTCGACCCTCGTCCGGGCTTGGCTATCGAGATAGCCCTGGAGCATCACCGCGGCCGCTACCTTGTCGATCCGCCGGCGTCGCTTTGCCCGGGATGTCCCTGCCGCCACCAGGACGTCTTCCGCGATCCGGGTGGTCAGCCGCTCGTCGTACAGGACCACCTCCACCCCGACGAGGGGACGGAGCCGATCTACGAACCGGCGGGCCCTGCGGGCAGCCGCCTGTTCAGTGCCATCGAGCAATACCGGCAACCCCACCACCACCTTGGTCACATCCTCGGAACCGACCAGGTCGGCCAGCCGGCGTTGGAGGCCGGCGTCCGCCTCGAATACAGCGAAGGGATGGGCAGCGATACCCAGACGGTCGGAAAGAGCCACACCCACCCGCCGACTTCCGTAGTCGATGCCCATGATGCGGCTGGCCCCTTCCGGTCCGGCGCCCATCAGGCACTCAGACGGCGTGCTACCGCCTCCCGAATCGCGTCCAGAGCCTCGCCCACCTTGTCGCCTCTCGGTCCGCCTGCCTGTGACAACTCGGGATCGCGACTGCCCCCTCCGCCGAGCAACTTGGCGCCCACCAGCACCAGATCGGCCACCGAAACACCCTGGTCAACCAGGTCACGGGTCGCCAGGCCGACCAGCGCCCCCTTGCCCCCCGTCCGGCTTCCCAGTACCACGACACCGGACCCGAGCCGGTCCCGGACTTGCGCCCCGACCTGCCGCAACGCCACCGGAGCATGATCGTCGAGCTCGGCCACCAGCCATGAGGTATCGCCGGTACGCCGGGCGGCGCCGGCCAGGTCGGCGGCGATCGCGGTCCTTTCCTGCTGCCTGCGCTGATCCAATTCGCTCTGGATGGCGTCGGCCCGCTCGGCGAGGCGGCGCACCCCCGCCGGGACTTCCGACATCGACAGGCCGAGGAAGCGACCCACGTCGGTCAGTTGCTGCCTCGCCTCCCTGGCATAGGAATAGGCTGCCATACCCGTCAGAGCTTCCACCCTGCGCACGTTCGATCCGATTGAGGACTCGGAAGTGACCAGCAGCGGTCCTATCTCCGCCGAGCTGCCCACATGGGTGCCTCCACAGAACTCGACCGAGAAGTCGCCCACCGAAACCACCCTCACCTGCTCGCCGTACTTGTCGCCGAAGAAGGCCAGGGCCCCCATCGCCTCGGCTTCGTCCTTGGATGTCTCGAGCAGCCCTACCCGATGGTTGTCCACCACCCGCTGGTTGACCAGCTGCTCCACGTCGCCGAGTTCTTCGGAAGCCACCGCCGTGTAGTGGCTGAAGTCGAAACGGAGGCGTCCGTCCTGGACCAGGGAACCGGCCTGGTTGGCATGTTCACCTATCACCTCCCGCAGCGCCCAGTGGAGGAGGTGCGTGCCGGTGTGAGCCTTGCGGATGCGGTCGCGCCGCGGGCTGTCGATGCGAGCATCCACCTCCTGGCCGGTCTGGACGAAGCCGCGGGCCACTCTTCCACGATGGCCGTGCAAGCCGGTTACGGCCGCCTGCGTGTCGCCCACCTCGATCCGGCCGGTCACCGACTCGATCAGCCCGACATCGCCAACCTGCCCGCCGGCCTCGGCGTAGAAGGGTGACCTGTCCAGGAAGACTTCCACCTCCTGGCCGGCCTCGGCTCCATCCACCAGCTCCCCCTCCCGGAGGATGGCGAGGACCAGGGCAGGCGAATCGTCTCGGACGTAACCCAGGAAATCGGTGGGGCCGATGGTGTCGAGAATGCGCTTGTAGGACTCGACGCGGACTGCCTCCGCTCCGCCCTTCCAGGCGGCCTTGGCCCGCGCCCTTTGAGCGGCCATCTCGGCCCCGAACCCATCCAGGTCCACCGCGCGATGCTGCTCCGCCACGATCTCCCGGGTGAGGTCGATCGGGAAGCCGTACGTGTCATGCAGCTTGAAGGCCAGAGCACCGGACACGACGTCGCCCGTCTCCGAACCCGCCAGCGCCTCGTCCAGCATCTGGGTACCGGTGGCGAGCGTGCGCCGGAACTGGGACTCCTCCCGCTCGAAGACGTGCTGGATGAAGTCGAGGTTGGCCCTGAGTTCCGGGTAGGCGTCCTCCATGATGTCTGCGGTCACCTCGGCCAAGCCGGGCATGATGAGGCTCTCGCTACCCAGTTGCCAAGCGTGGCGCACCGCTCGCCGGATCAGGCGCCTAACCACGTAACCTCGACCTTCGTTTCCGGGCAGGGCGCGGTCGCCGATGAGGAACGTGGAGGCGCGGGCGTGGTCGGCGAGCAGGCGAAGCGTCACGTCGACCCGTTCGTCCTCTCCGTAGGTCCGGCCCAGGGCGCCCGACGCGGCGGCCAGGACATCATGGACGCAGTCGGCTTCGAAGAGGGTGTCGACTCCCTGGAGGATCATGGCCAGACGCTCCAGCCCGGTGCCGGTGTCTATCCCTTTGGCAGGGATGTCGCCGACAACGTGATAGGGCTCATCCTGGATGTTCTGCATGAAGACCAGGTTCCAGAGCTCCACAAACCGGTCCTCGCCACCACCGATCGGGCCTCCGTCATGCCCGTAGGCAGGGCCACGGTCGATGAAGATTTCCGAGCACGGACCGCACGGACCGGGAATGCCCATCTGCCAGAAGTTGTCCTTGCCGCCCCGCTGCACCCGATCAGGGGGTACCCCGATCGAGTCAATCCAGATCTCCTCGGCCTCGTCGTCCGTCTCGTAGACCGTGTACCAGAGGAGCTCGGGATCCAGACCGAGCGGCCCGGTGACGAAGTCGAAGGCGTAGCGGATGGCCAGTTCCTTGAAGTAGTCGCCGAACGAGAAGTTCCCGAGCATCTCGAACATGGTCAGATGGCGGGCAGTGGTGCCGATGATGTCGATGTCGACCGTTCGCACGCACTTCTGGACGCTGACCGCTCGGGGCCAGGGGGGCTCCTCCTCTCCCAGGAAATAGGGCTTGAACGGAACCATGCCGGCATTGGTCACCAGCAACGTGGGATCGGTGGGAATCAACGATGCGGACGGACGAACTACGTGATCGCGTTCGGCAAAGAAGTCGGTGAAGGCGCGCCGGATGGCATTGGCTCGCATCCGTTGCAGGTTAGCCCTGAGTAGCGAGTTGCCGGTAACCCCAGGTCAGGAGCCCAAAACCCTCACTCCATACCCCGCACGAACCCCAAATCCGATCGAGGTCAATGGTGCGGATCCGCGGTCCTGGTTGGACGACCCAGGACCCTGTCCCATTCCTCGAGCCGGTCGGCGATGCCCGCCTCCCGGCCCTGGCGGGTGGGTCGGTAGAGGACCCTCCCTTCCAGCTGCTCCGGCAGGTAGGGCTGGGGATGGAGGTGCTCCGGTCCCGTGTGAGGATCGACGTAGCCGGGCGGAGTGCCGTCCACGTGCGACGACACCAGCCGCCCGCCGGTGGAGCGCAGGTGGGCGGGAACGGTGGCGGTGGGGGTCTCGTCGACAGCCCGCCGGGCCGCTCCCATCGACCGCTTCACCGAGTCGGACTTGGGCGCGGTGGCCAGGTATACCGCGGCCTGCGACAGGTTGTAGGCGGCCTCGGGCAGGCCGACCATGGCCAGGGCCTGAGCGGCGGCCGCCGCCTGGACCAGAGCGTCCGGGTCCGCCAGGCCGATGTCCTCCGAGGCGAAGATGACCATCCGTCGTGCCACGAACTCGGGATCCTCGCCGGCCGACAGCATGGTATGGAGCCAGTAGAGGGCGGCGTCGGGGTCGGAGCCCCGCATCGACTTTATGAAGGCGGAGATGACGTCGTAGTGCTGGTCACCCTTCTTGTCGTAGCGGATGATGCGACGCTGGAGGGCCTCCTCAACATGGCGGTAGGTGATGGTGGTCCGTCCTCCCTCGCCGGCAACGATGGCGGACAGCTCCAAGACGTTGAGCGACAGCCGGGCGTCACCTCCCGCCCGCCGGGCCAAGGCCTCGGCCGCCGAAGGGTCGATCGCCATCTTTGCGCCCCCGAGCCCCCTCTCGCGGTCGGTTAGCGCTCGCTCGAGAAGCTCTACGACTGCGGCAGCGGAGAGCGGAACCAGCCGGAACAGCGTGCATCGGCTGATCAGGGGGGAGTTGACCTCGAAGAACGGGTTCTCGGTGGTAGCGCCGACCAGGATGACCGTGCCGTTCTCGACCGCGGGCAGGAGAGCGTCCTGCTGAGCTTTGTTGAAGCGATGGATCTCGTCCAGGAAGAGCACGGTCCGGGTCCCTTCCTCCCCGAGCCGGCGCTCGGCCCCCTCCAAAACCCGGCGAACATCACGCACCCCGTGGGCGGAGGCGGTCAGCTGCTCGAAGACCGCGTCGCTCTCGGAGGCCATGAGCCGGGCCAGGGTTGTCTTCCCGGTGCCCGGCGGTCCGAAGAGCAGGACGGACACCAAGCGGCCCGACTCGACCATGGCGCGGAAGGCGGCGCCCTTCCCCAGGAGCTCGGGCTGGCCCACCACCTCTCGCAGGGACTGCGGACGCATGCGGTCGGCCAGCGGGGCCACCCGGCGGCGGCGTCTTTCCCGGCCGGCCGAGAACAGGTCGGGCCCGGACGGCATCGCGGTTACCCGTCAGGATCTGGCGGGGTCGGAAGGCCCCGGAGGGGATTGGTCCGTGGCAGCCAGGGCCACCTGGGTATCAGCGGTGAGATCGAGGCCGAGTTCCTCCAGATGGGCATCGACCACCCGGGTGGGGGCGGTGGTGAGCGGATCGGCGCCGCTCTGGGTCTTCGGGAACGGGATCACCTCTCTGATACTGGCCTCGTTCTGGAGGATGGCTACCAGGCGATCGATCCCCACCGCGAAACCGGCATGGGGTGGTGTCCCGTAGCCAAGAGCCTCGAGGAACCAGCCGAAACGGGACTCGGCCTCCTCATCGGAGATGCCGAGGGTCTCGAACACGGCCCTCTGCGTATCGGGGTCATGGATCCGTACGGACCCGGAGCCCAGTTCGGACCCGTTGAGCACGAGATCGTAAGCCTGGGCAACCGCTGTCTCCGGACTCCCGCGCATCTCCTCCACCGAGACCGGAGCGGTGAACGGATGGTGGGACGGAACCAACTCACCCTCTGCGGTGGTCTCGAAAACCGGAAAGTCCACTATCCAGACGAAACGCAGCTCCTCATGGCTACCGGGCCGGCCGAGGTCCAGACGGATCGCACCCAGCACCGAGGAGGCCATAGCGGCCTTGCCGGCCACCAGCAGCAACAGGTCGCCCGTCGATGCGTCCAGTGCCCGGGTCGCCTCCGCTATCTCGGCGCCGTCCAGGAACTTGGCCACGGGCGACCGCCAACCGCCGCCGTCCTTGACCACGGCCCAGACCAGGCCTGCGGCACCCAATTCCCTGGCCCGGCCCACCAAACCGTCCATCTCTGCCCGGGAGGGATTCACCGGCCCGGCGTTGATGCCCCGGACCACTCCCCCCGCGTCGAGGGCGCCGGCAAAGCCGCGGAAGCCCGTGCCCGAGAACGCATCCGACAACTCCGTCACTTCCATGCCGAACCGTAGATCAGGCTTGTCGGTGCCGTAGCGGGCCAGCGCCTCCTGGTAGGTGATCCTGGGTAGCGGTAGGGGGAGCTCGACGCCGCGCAGGTCTCGCACCACGGCCGCCACCACCCGTTCGATGGCTGCGAACACATCCTCCCGTTCCCAGAACGATCCCTCAAGATCCAATTGGGTGAACTCGATCTGGCGGTCGGCCCGCGTATCCTCGTCCCGGTAGCAACGGGCGATCTGGTAGTAACGCTCCACACCCGCCACCATCAGCAACTGCTTGAAGAGTTGAGGGCTCTGGGGCAGGGCGTAGAACCGGCCGGGCCTTAGCCGGCTCGGGACCAGGAAGTCCCGGGCGCCCTCGGGTGTCGAGTTGACAAGCGTAGGAGTCTCCACATCGAGGAAGCCTGCGTCGTCGAGAGTACGCCGGATTGCGCTGATGCACTTGGAACGGGCGCGCAGATTGGCGGCCATGCGGGGGCGGCGCAGATCGAGATAGCGGTACTCGAGCCGGACCCGCTCCTCTGAGTGGGAGCGGTCGTCGATCATGAAGGGGAGCGGGGCCGCGCGGCTCAAGACCTCGAGCAGACCGGCCTCGACCTCGAAGTCCCCGGAGGGGAGATCTGGGTTCTCGGTCCCGGCCGGGCGGCGGCGGAGCGTACCCTCGACCCGGACGCAGTACTCCATGCGGAGGTCCGACGCCGATGAGACCACCGCCGGATCGACCACCACTTGTACTATCCCCCGACCGTCCCTCAGGTCGAAGAACGAGATACCGCCCAGGTCCCGGACCCGAGCCACCCAGCCGGCCACCTTCACGGGCTGACCCAGCTGATCCGGTCCGAGCTCGTCGGCGAAGTGGGAACGGTAGGCGGTCATCCCCGCCCTCCCCCGGGACCGCCTATCACCCACGCGGCTACCTCGCCGGCAGGGATGGTGCGCTCATCGCCAGAGCTGAGATCCTTGGCCGTCACCATCCCCTCGTCCCACTCGGCGCCGATCACCACCGCTGCCGCCGCGTCACGTCGATTGGCCGCCCGGAACTGCGCTTTAACGGATCGGCGGCCCGCCACCAGGTCACACCTGACCCCGGCTGCTCTGAGACGACGGGCGAACGCGTGGGCGAGGCTGCGGCGCTCCTGGTCGGCCACCACCAGGAACACGTCCAGCGCCCTCGCCGGAGGGCTTTGCCCGGCAGCCGAAAGTATCCGGTCAAGCCCGAGTGCCAGGCCGACGCCCGGCAAATCCCCACCGCCGAGCAGGCGTGACAATCCGTCGTAACGACCGCCGCCGCCGACGGCGTTGTGGGCCGCGGTATAGCCGGGCGGTATGTACTCGAACACGGTGCGGTTGTAGTAGTCCAACCCGCGCACCAACCGGGGGGCCTGCTGGTATGCGATTCCCCGTTCCTGGACACCTGTGATGAGTTGCTCGTAATGGGCGGCAGCCTCACCTTCCAGATAATCGACGGGAACGGGGGCATCGGCCACCACGTCTCGGTCGGCTTTGGAATCCAGTACCCGCAAGGGGTTGGTCTGGATCCGCTGACGGGCATCCCGGGAGAGCAGGTGGCTTCGCTCGTCCAGCCAACCCGACAGCAGGGCATGGTATGCCACCCGATCCGGGGTATCACCGATCGAGTTCACGTGCACTACCACGTCGCCGAGGCCACAATCCAGCAAGTAGCGATAGCCGAGCTCGATCACCTCCAGGTCGGCCTCGGCGTCAGGGGAGCCCATGTACTCGACCCCTAGTTGCCAGAACTGCCGGCGACGGCCCTCCTGCGGACGTTCGTACCGGAAGCAGGGTCCCGAGTAGGCACCCTTGAACTCGCCCGACAGGCCCGCCTGTATGTAGGCCCGCAGAACGCTCGCAGTGACCTCGGGACGGAGGGTGAGGTGCCGCCCTCCCTTGTCCTGGAAGCTGTACATCTGCTTCTCGACCACCTCGGTAGCCTCGCCCACCCCCCGCGCGAACAGGTCGGTGGCCTCGAATATGGGGGTGGCTACGTAGGCATATCCGTACTGCTCCGCCAGTAGGTCCCAGGAACGAAGCAGCTCACGCCAGCGCCGGGACTCCGGGGGCAATATGTCGTCGGTGCCCTTGGGCGCCCGGAAGCTCATTCACACACCTACCAGAAAGGGATTGGAACGCCGCTCGCGGCCCACCGTGGTCGAAGGACCATGGCCCGGCATCACGGTGACTTCGTCGTCGAGAGGGAGCACTTTCTCCTTCATGCTCGTCATGAGGGTCTCGTAGTCCCCGCCGGGGAGGTCGGTACGGCCGATCGAGCCGGCGAACAGCTGGTCGCCCGAGAAGAGTATCGCCTCTTCGGACGAATAGAAGCAACAATGGCCGGGAGTATGTCCGGGTGTAGCCAGCACCTCGAGCCGGAGGCCGGCCAGGGCGAGAGGCATGCCGTCGGAAAGATGCCGGTAGGTCTCGGGCGGTCGGTAGTCGCCGGGCGGAACGGTCCCCATCAAGATGCGCATCTGATCCTCCGGCCCCCGGGCCAGGTAGTCATCGTCTGGGTGGAGGTAAGCGGTGACCCCGGTTCGAGCCGTGAAGTTTCCGGCGCCTCCGAGATGATCGACATGGCCATGGGTGAGCAGCAAGGCCGTCGGGGTCAGATCGTGCGCCGCCATCAGACCGGTGAGGGGCTCGAGACAGTCCGGTGGAGCATCGATGACGACCGCCGGCCCGCCCGACTCGCGGGCGACCACGTAGGTGTTGGTGGCGGCCAGCCACAACTCGAGTCGGCGGATGAACATACGGAGGCCAGGTTAGAGTCGACGGATGGCGCTGTGGAATGGCGCCGCACACGCCTGTCCTGTATCAACCCGGCCTCAGCCGGAAGGCTTCGTAGACGCTGGCAATCCGGCGCACACCCGCCAGCAGGCGGTCGAGCTGGCCGGGATCCGATAGCTCTACTTCGTACCGGAGCACCGCTACCCGGTCGCGATCGGTCCGTGAAGACGCCCCCCCGATGTTGGCGCCCGCAGCCGATATGACCGAGGTGATGTCCCGGAGAAGGTTGGGCCGGTCGAGTGCCTCCACCTGGATCCACGCACTGAAGCTGCTGAGCTGGCCCGGCGCCCAGCTCGCTTCGATCATGCGCTCCTCCTGGTCTCGGAGGCGCTGGATGTTGCTGCACTCGGTGCGATGGATCGACACTCCTCGACCGATAGTGACGAACCCCACCAGATCATCGCCCGGTACCGGACTGCAGCAGCGGGCGATACGAACCCAGACATCATCGAAACCTTCCACGATGACGCCCTCGCCCGCCGGTCGATCCGTCCTCCGCCGCACCGGATCGAAGGTTCCGAGATCCTCCCCCACCACGGGCACCGACAGCACCCGTTTGATCCGACTAATGACGGTTTGCGGGGCTACTACGCCGTCCCCCACCGCTATGTACATCGTCTCCGTGTCGCGGTAGCCGAGGGCAAGGGCCACGTCGTGAAGCACCCTGGTCCGCTCGTTCTTGATGATATGAACCCGATCCCGCCTGATCAGGTCCTGGACCGTTTCCCGTCCCCGCTGGAGGGACTCCTTCCGGCGAGCCCGCGAGAACCACTGCTTGATCTTGGAGCGGGCCTTGGAGGTGCGGACGAAGCCGAGCCAGTCCCTGGTGGGTCCGGAGTCATCGGATTTGGTGGTGATGATTTCTACGATGTCGCCTGATTGGAGCTCGGTGGCCAGCGTCACCAGCCGTCCGTTCACCTTGGCACCCACGCACCGGTGCCCCACTTCGGTGTGCACCGAGTAGGCGAAGTCCACAGGAGTGGCGCCGCGCGGCAGCGTCTTCACGTCCCCGTGCGGGGTGAGCACGAACACCAGGTCCTCGTACAGGTCGAGCTTGAGGTTCGCCAGGAACTCGACGGGATCCTCGTAGTCCTCCGGCAGGTTGCGAAGATCCACCATCCACGCCAGATCGGTACTGGTCCCGCCTTCCTTGTATCTCCAGTGGGCGGCGATGCCGAACTCCGCACGCATATCCATCTCGTGAGTTCGGATCTGCACCTCCAGCGGCTTGCCGTCCGGACCGATCACGGTGGTGTGCAGGCTCTGATACAGATTGAACTTGGGAAGTGCGATGTAGTCCTTGAACCGCCCCTGGACCGGAGTCCACCGGGAATGGACCAGCCCCAGCGCCCCGTAGCAGTCCTTGACGACCTCCACCAGGATGCGGATCCCGATCAGGTCGTGGATGTCCTCGAATGACAGCCGGCTGTCGACCATCTTTCGGTAGATCGAATAGTGGTGCTTCGGGCGTCCTTTCAGCGACGCGTCTATACCGACGCGGGCCAGTATCTCCCTCGCCTCCGACATGACCTGGCGGATGACGGCCTCCCGTTCGGGCGCCCGCTGGCGGATGAGGTCCTCGATCTCCTGGTAGCGGCCCGGATAGAGGATCTCGAAGCAGAGGTTCTCCATCTCGTGCTTGACCTCCTGGAAGCCCAGCCGGTGAGCCAGCGGCGCGTAGATCTCCAGGCTCTCCCTCGCCTTGACCTGCTGACGCTCCACCGGCAACGGATGGATGGTCCGGAGGTTGTGGAGCCGGTCGGCGAGCTTGATGATGAGTACCCGCACATCCTGAGCCATCGATACCACCATCTTGCGGATGGTCTCGGCTTGGGCCTCCTCCCGCGTGATATCGAACTTCACTCCGTCCAGCTTGGTGACCCCGTCGGTTATGTGGGCCACGTTCTCGCCGAACAGGCGCTCAACCTCGTGGAGCGTCAGGTCCGTGTCCTCCACCGTGTCGTGGAGCAGTCCGGCGGCGATCGTCTCGGCATCGAGCCCGTACTCGGCCAGTATCTGGGCGACCGCGATGGGATGGGTGATGAAGGGGTCGCCGGACAGCCGGAACTGGCCGGCGTGGTGGCTCTGAGCCAGGTCGTAGGCATGGATGACGATGTCGTCGTCAACATCCGGGAAGTGGCGCCGCAGGGCTAGGAGGATCGGTTCCAGCTCTGCTTGGGCGGCATCATGGCGACCGCGTGCTACCGCGAGGTCCGTCATGGTTCAGCTGTCATAGGTCAGGATCGAATACAAATCGACTCCGTCCAGTGCTTCCCTTCCACCCAGAAAGGTCAGCTCGATGAGTACCCCCATGCCGACCAACTCCGCGTCCAGGCCTCGGATCAGTTTGGTAGCCGCCCGGGCCGTGCCGCCGGTGGCTATCACGTCGTCCACGAGCAGCACCCGGTCGTCCGGGCCCACCCCATCGACATGAACCTCAAGCGCATCAAGCCCGTACTCGAGCTGGTACTCCTCCTTGCGGGTGTGATAAGGCAGCTTGCCCGGCTTGCGCAACGGTACGAAGCCGGCACCGAGGATCAGGGCCACAGCCGGCGCCAGCACGAAACCCCGGGCCTCGATCCCCGCCACCGTGGTCACGCCCGAATCTTCGAACGGTGCCGCGAGCATGTCCACGGCCAAACGGAGGCCGCTGGGATCGGCCAGGAGCGGTGTGATGTCCTTGAACGTCACCTCCGGAACCGGGAAGCCGGGGACGTCGCGGACCAGCGTGCTCAACCGACCGGCATCCATAGCGCTCATGCTACAGGTGGCGGGTCGGATACAACCGAGCGGCGGGGACGCGGGTTCTCATTTCTTTCTCCTACCAGCGGAACGCTGGCCTCTGGAACTGAGCCGGTGACCGGAGACACTGGATACGCCGGCCCTGCGTTCCGACCGGTAACGGCGCCTCGACCACTCGGTCTCCCGTTCCTTCCACAGGGCGAGCAGCGGCGCGGCCACGAATATCGACGAGTAGGTACCCGCGCCGATCCCGACGAACAGCGCCAGGGCGAAGTCGCGAAGCGTGCCGGCTCCCAGCAGCAACGAACCGATGAAAAGCAGGGAGCCGACGGGGAGCAGGCTGGTGAGGGAGGTGTTGATCGAGCGCATCAACACCTGGTTCATGGAACGGTCCACCAGATCGGTGTACGTCCGCCGATCCTGGTCGGACTCCACGTTCTCCTTGATCTTGTCGTAGACGACCACGGT
Organism: Acidimicrobiia bacterium; assembly: GCA_021296345.1. Classification (GTDB taxonomy): domain Bacteria; phylum Actinomycetota; class Acidimicrobiia; order Spongiisociales; family Spongiisociaceae; genus Spongiisocius. The sequence goes on from JAGWAN010000005.1 coordinate 50,733, forward strand.
GTCGTAGAGGGAGTACCCGAGGATCGTCAGTACCGCCACCACGGTGGCTGGGGTGACCTCGAAACCCACCAGCGAGTACGCCCCTGCCGTCAGTATCAGGTCGTGCAGCAGGGCCGCTAGCGCGCCGATCGCCATCTTCCACTCGAACCGGATGCTGATGAAGATCACGACCACGCCCAGGAACACCAGCAACGCTTGCACCGCCCGTCCGGCGATCTGGCGCCCGAACGTGGGGCCCACCGACTCCACGTCGGTCAGTTCGATCTGGGTCCCGGTCACCTCAACCAGTGACAGCACCATCGCACGCTCGGTGTCGAGATCGACCGCTTCTGTCTGGATCCGGACCAACGCGCCGTCGTCGACCAGCTGCACGCGGGCGGCGCCGCCCTCCGATCCGAGGGCCGAGCGGATGTCGCCGATCCCGGCAGCAGCCGGGTTGGGCATGCTGATGGAGGTCCCACCGGTGAAATCCAGGCTGAGGTTGAGGTTGCGGATGGCCAGGCTCAGCAGGCAGATCGCTATCGCGATGCCCGAGACGATGAACCACCGGCGGGCCTGGCCGACGAAGTCGATGGATGTCTCACCGCGGTAAAGACGACCGATCGCGCTCATCGGGAGGCCCCAGGGGACAGCCGCTGCCCGGTGGTGCCCCGGATGCTGAAGAACCCTCCGTCGCCGAGACGGCCCCGGGCCATGATCCCCGACGCGTTACGCGTGAACACGGTGAATACGATCACGTCGAGCACCGTGGCGATGCCCAGTGCTTGGGCGAAGCCCTTGACCGGCCCGATCGCCAGTGCCCATAGGAGCACCGCGCCGACGAACGATACGAAGTCGGCGGTGAGGATGGTCCGGAAGGCTCGCCTGTAGGCCTCCCTGGTGGCATCGACCACGGTCCGGCCGTTGCGGATTTCCTCCTTGGTTCGTTCGAACAGGACGATGTAGGAGTCGGCGGTGATCCCTACCGAGACGATCACCCCGGCCACCCCGGAAAGGGTCAGGGTAAGGCCCTGCCAGGCTCCGAGCACCCCGAAGATGACCACCAGGAAGCTGCCGAACACGCTCAGGCCCAGCAGGGTTACCAATCCCAGGGACCGGTAGTAGACCATCAGGAAAAGCACCACCAGCGCCAATCCGCCGACGCCCGCGAGCAGACCGGCTCGTAGGGAGTCCTCACCGAGAGTGGCGGAGACTTTCTGGACCGAGGATCGCTCGAATGCCACCGGCAACGACCCATACCGCAACACCGTGGTCAGATCCTCCGCCTCCGCCTGTACGTCCCCCGAGGCGCCCAGGGTTATGACCGCTGTACCTCCGGTGATCCCGTCCGGACCGACGCCGGTTGAGATCTCCGGCGCCGACACGACTGCTCCGTCCAGCACTATCGCCAGCCGGCGGTTGGGGGTTCCCACGGGATACTGGGCGAGCAATCCGGTGACCGCCGCAAACCGGCCTGCGCCCTCTCCGGTCATGTTGAGCTGCACGGTCCATGCGCTATCGGCATACTGCCCGAACAGCGCCAGGGCCGAAGCCACCTCCGCACCGGTCAGGAGGCTGGGCGCCGTGGGCAATCGGGAGCAGTCCAGCCCGTCGTTGCAGATGCCTTGGCGATGGGCGGCGATATCGGCCGGACCCACCTCGTAGATAGCGACGATGTTCCCCAGGTCGTCGTATTCCGGGATGAAGGACCTGCGGGCGTTGATATCGTCCTCGATGCTGAGCCCGGTCTCGGGGTCGACGCCGTCGGGGAACACGAAGCCTTCGCCCTGTTGCTCAGCCTCCAGCTGGATCGGCGAGAGAGCCCCGGGTAGGCATCCCGCCGAGAAAGACCGCGTGGTGCAGGCCAGGACCGGCCGGAAGGACAGCAGCCCGGTTCTTCCCACCGCGTCCAGCGCCCGTTCCTGATCGGTGACACCGGGTAGCTGGACCAGTATCGACGTCCCACCGGTGATCGAGATCTCCGGCTCCTGGACGCTCCCGAAGTCCTCGATCCGCCGCCTCATGACCTCGACCGCGGTCTCGATCACCCCCTCGTCGGTGCCTTCCGGCCCCTCCAGGATGACCGAGGTCCCGCCCTGAAGGTCGAGGCCCAGCCTGGGCGTCCAGCCGAGCGCGAAGATCGCGGCCAGCCCGCCCCAGGCGAGGCCCGCCATGATGACGACCGCGAGCCAGCGGCGGAACACGGGAGAGTTCTACTCCTAGGCGGAGTCGTCGGCGTTCATGCGGGCGGCGACGGCACTGCGTAGCACCCTGATGCGCCCTTCCTCGATGCCGAGGGTCACCCAGTCGTCGCCCAGCCCGACAATGACTCCCATCAGGCCCCCGATGGTGCGAACCTGATCGCCGACCTCCAGGGCGGACGACAGAGCCTGCTGCTTACGGGTCCGCTTGCGCTGCGGCCGGATGATCAGGAAATACATGAGCGCGCCGAGAAGCAACAGCGGCCACAGGACGCCAAGACCGCCACCGGCGTCGGTCTGGGCAATGTAGGCAACGGACACGTTTCACACCTCTTTCCTACCGGTCTCTCTTGGGACCTGCTCGGATACGTACCCACCGTTGGGGGGTGTGTCGATGCTAGTGGTCTGACCATGGACCCGGAAGTTGGCGGTTACCGGGATGAGCCCTCGAGTCCTCGCCGGCGTCGGTCCACGACACGTCTATGGAATCCGGCGAAGGCGCCGGCCGCGATGGCCGCCCTGGCCTCGTCCAGCAACCGGTGGGTGGTGGCCAGATTGTGGATGGAGAGAAGCCGGGGTAGCGACAGCTCGCGGGTGGTGGCCAGATGGCGCAGGAAGGCACGCGAATAGGTGCGGCAGGTCGGGCAGGTGCAGTCGGGATCGAGAGGCCCTTCGTCTCCGGCGAACCGGGCCAAACGGATGTTGTAGTCGCCCCGGCTGCTGATGACCTTGCCGTGACGGGCCAACCGCGTCGGCCAAACGCAGTCGAACAGGTCCACTCCCCGGGCGATGGCTTCGAGCAGCCCTTCCGTGTCTCCAAGGCCCATGAAGTAACGGGGCGCCTCGGCGGGCAGGCCGGTCACCGCCGCCTCCACAGACTCGTTCCGGCGTCCGAGGTCCTCGCCGACCGACAGGCCTCCGATCCCGAACCCGTCCACCTCGAGTTCGGCGGTGCGGCGGGCGCTGTCGTAACGCAGGTCGGGATCTGCGCCTCCCTGAACGATGCCGAACAGCGCCTGATCCTCCCTGCTACGAGCCCGAACCGAGCGTTCGGCCCACCGCAAGGTGCGCTCCATGGCCTCCGCCACGGCCTCGCCGGGCGCCGGTAGGCCGATGCAGACGTCGAGCACCATGGCGATGTCGGGACCCAACTCCTCCTGGACGAACACGGCCTGCTCGGGAGTCAGGAAATGATGCGAGCCGTCGTAGACCGACCGGAACCCGCACCCCTCCTCGGTGATGGAGGCTCGCAGGGAGAAGGCCTGGTATCCGCCCGAGTCGGTCAGGATCGGACCGTCCCACCCCATGAACGTGTGGAGCCCACCCACGGCCGAGATGCGCCCGGCGCCGGGCCGGAGCATCAGGTGATAGGTGTTGGCAAGCACCATCCGGGTGCCGACGGCGCTCAGATCGTGCGAGTCGAGGCCCTTCACCGCCGCCCTGGTAGCGACCGGCATGAAGGCGGGTGTCTCGACCGCGCCGTGGGGGGTTACGAGACGGCCCCGGCGGGCCGCACCATCCTCGGCCGAGCACTGGTAGGTGACCGGGCGGGCGCGGGTCATCGGGAACCGACCGGGGTCGGTGCTCGCTCCAGGAGCATGGCATCGCCGAATGAGAGGAAGCGGTAGCCACGGTTGCGGGCCGTCTCGTATACCGACCGCCATGACTCCCCTACGAAAGCCGCCACCAGCACCAGCAACGAGGACCCCGGCATGTGGAAATTGGTAAGCAGGACATCCACCGCCTCGAAACGGTAGCCGGGGGTGATGTAGAGGCTCGTCGAGCCCCGGTACGGGGCAGGTCGTCCGTTACGGCAGGCCGTCTCGAGGGCCCGGACCACCGTGGTTCCCACCGCCACCACCCTGCCTCCGGACCGGCGGGTTTCCATCATCCGTTCCACGGTTGCCTCGGGCACGTCTATCCATTCCGAATGCATCTCGTGATCGGCAATCTGCTCGGTCGTGATCGGGCGGAACGTGGCGAGGCCGATCTGGAGCTCGATCCGCGCCAGGCCGATCCCCCGTTCCGCCAGGTCATCCAGGGTACGGGCGGTGAGGTGGAGACCCGCCGTGGGGGCGGCGGCCGAACCCACCCGGGCCGCGAACACCGTCTGGTAGCGCTCCGGATCGTCGAGTACCCGGTGGATGTACGGCGGGAGCGGGACCAGGCCGGCGTCGGCTATGGCTCGCTCCACCACCTGATCCTCCGTTTCGCCGGATGCCGTACGGAGTGCCAAGTCGACCTGACCCTCCACCGGATCGGTCTCGATACGGGCCATCAGGCGACCGACCCGGACCATGGAACCGGCTCGAAGGCGACGTGCCGGGCGTGCCAATGCCTGCCAGCGGTCGCCCCTGCGGCCCAGTAGCAGCAGATCCACCCGTCCGCCTGTGGGTTCCCGTCGTCCGATCAGGCGAGCGGCCCGCACCCTGGTGTCGTTCACGACCACCAGATCGCCGGGACGCAACAGCCGGGGAAGGTCCCGGACCGTCCAATCGGTCAGATCGGACGCGCAGAGCAGGCGCGCCGAGTCGCGGGGCTCGATCGGAGATTGGGCGATCAAGCGATCGGGAAGATCGTAGACGAAGCTAGAGGTCTTCAAACACGATCGTCGGGTCTGATGTTGCTAGCTTCGCTTGATGACGCCGCAGGCCACTCGGCCACCGGCCCCGGGGTCCGCGCCGTAGCTGTCGGGTTTGGCGTGGATGATGATCGCGGAGCCGTCGGCGTCGAAGAGGGACCCATCGGCATCAACGGCGAGGGAAACTCGGTCGGCGAAATAGTCGGCGCGGGCAACCCCGTCGTCCCCGGCGTGGAGGTTCGGCAGGTCCCCTGGATGCCAGCTCTCCTCGTGCATGAAGCCGTGGCCCTCATCTTCGGGATCGAAATGGCCTCCGGCAGCCGAGAAGTCCGGGGTGCAGGCGCCGATACCATGGATATGGAATCCGTGCGGTCCGGGGGTCAGTCCGCTCACCTCAGCCGAGATCAGAACACCGTTAGGCCCTTGCGTGAAGGCGACCTTGCCCATCGCGTCGCCCTCCGGCCCCGACAGCGACGCCACGGCCGTCTGACCCACCGAGTTCGTTTCCTCCCCGCATGCACCCAGGCCGACAATGGCCACCAAGCAAACCAATACGATGGGGATGCTTCGCCTACCGATCACAAGTCCCTCCGCTCTATGCGACCAGTTCTGATCGTAACTGGAGTGAATTCGAGGTTAGGGGTGTGCTTCCGTTCCGAGGAGGGAGAACTGCGCGGACCCGGGCGGCGGCTGCTGGCCGAGGTGCTGGTAGGTGAGCGCGGTGGCCATCCGCCCTCTCGGGGTGCGCGCCACCAGACCTCGCTGGACGAGAAACGGCTCGTAGGCCGACTCCACGGTCTCCGGCTCCTCCCCCACCGCGATGGCCAGGGTGGTGAGCCCGACCGGGCCGCCACCGAACTTCGACACGATGGCATCGAGGATCAGGCGGTCCACCTTGTCCAGACCGAGGTCGTCAACCTCCCAGAGCTCCATACCGGCCTCGGCAGTGGCCTCGGTGATGCGTCCGTCCGCGCGCGCCACGGCGTACTCGCTCATCCTGGTCAGCAGGCGGTTGGCAATCCGCGGGGTGCCGCGGCTACGGACCGCCACGTAAGCGGCTGCGCCGTCGGTAATCGGAACGCCGATGATGGTCGCCGACCTCATCACGATCCGCTTCAAGTCATCGGCCTCGTAGTAGTCGAGCCGGTCCACCATGCCGAAGCGATCGCGGAGAGGAGCGGTCACCGTTCCGATCCGGGTGGTGGCCCCGACCAGGGTGAACCGGGGCAGGGTCAGGCGGAGCGACTGAGCGGTGGGACCCTTGCCGACCACGATGTCGAGTGCGAAGTCCTCCATGGCCGAGTACAGCACCTCCTCGATGACCCGGGCCAGGCGGTGGATCTCGTCGATGAACAGCACGTCCCCGTACTCGAGCCCGGACAGGATTGCGGCCAGATCGCCGGGGCGTTCGACGGCGGGGCCGGAGGTGGAGCGGAGCTGGGCCCCCATCTCGGCGGCGATGATACGGGCCAGGGTCGTCTTTCCCAGGCCGGGCGGCCCCGACAGCAGCAGGTGATCGAGGGGTCTGCCGAGCTTGGTGGAGGCCTCCATGGAGATGGCGAGACGCTGCTTGATCATCCGCTGTCCGACGAACTCGCCCAGCGCCTTGGGACGGAGCAGTACCTCGCTGGCGTGATCCGCATCGGTGGGATGGGTGGCCAGGAGGCCGTCCTCACGCACCAGGGAGGCCCTTGTTCCGACCCATCAACTGGAGCGCGCTCCGGACCATCTCCTCGACCGATCCCGTCAGCGGTATCTCCTCAAGAACTGCTCGAACCTCGGCCGCCACGTACCCGAGGGACTCGAGGGCCTCACGGACCTTCGCCACCTCCGAGGAGGAGGTGGAGCTCTCGACCATCGAGCCCAGCTTGGGTCGGAGATCGAGTATCAGCTTCTCGGCCTTCCGCTTGCCGATACCCGGAGCAGCTACCAGTGCCGCGACATCGTCCGTGGCCACCGCATGGCGCAGATCAAGAGGGCGCAACGTCGACAGGATGGCCATGCCCAGAGCGGGCCCCACCCCGCTGGCGCCCAGGAGGATCCTGAACATGTCACGGCTGGCCCGCCCGTCGAATCCGTAGAGGGCCATATTGTCTTCCCTCACCGCGAGATGGGTATGCAACACGATCTCCTCGCCCAGTCCGGGCAACGAGATCAGGTCGCGAGGCGTTACGTTCACCTCGTACCCGACTCCCCCGACCTCGATCACGACACCCGACTCGCCCTTGGCGACCAGGACACCCCGGAGCCGACCGATCATCCGGCCACCCCCCGCGCTGCTGCCTCCACGCGGCCCAACCGGTTGCCCATGCTCTGCATGTGGCAGAGGGCGATGGCCAGGGCATCGGCGGCGTCGGCCGGTGCGGGCGCCTGCCGCAGACCGAGACGCCGCGCCACCATCTGCTGCACCTGTTTCTTCGAAGCCCGGCCGTCGCCGGTGACGATCGCCTTGACGGCCGAGGGGGAGTACTCGAAGACCTCAAGCCCCGCCCGCGACGCCGCCAGCATGATCACACCCGAAGCCTGGCCCACCTGAGTGGCGGTGAGACGGTTCCGGTTGACGAAGACCCGTTCAATGGCCATCACCTCGGGCCGGACCTCCTCGATCAGTTCCCTGAGGTCCTGGTAGAGGACGTCCAGCCGGGTGCCGGTCGGCGAGCCGGCTTCCGTGCGGATCACGCCGGCAGCCCTGACATCCGGCGAGCCGGCACGCGTGCGGACCACACCAAACCCGGTGGTGGTGAGCCCGGGATCGACACCCATCACGAGCACGGCGGCTCCGGGGCCGGTAATGCGAACATACGTTCTAGTCTAGCCCAGGCTAGGTACGGTTCCTGGGCTTTCGGCCCTGCAAAGAGCCTTCCCTACCAGTCGTCGGGGTCCACGCGCTGGCTCCGCAGCCACTCGATGACCCGATCGCGATGGAACAGGAGGCGTCCCTTGACGCGGGCGCAGTCGATCCAACCCTCTCCGATGAGGCGGCGCGTTTCCTCGATCGAAAGACCGAGCAGATCGGCGACCCCGGGCACATCAAGGACCGGCGGAAAGAGCCGGGGATCGGTGCCGGCATCCGATCGGTAGATCAAGCCGTCACCCCGTGGTCGTAGGGCGCGAACAGCAAGTACCGCTCCATGTCAACCCGTGGTGGTGGGTGTGGTGACGGGAGAGACGTTAACGTCCGTGATGATCTGGTCCCTCACCCAGGCGATCACGTCGTTACCGACATTCGTGAGCCCGGCCCGGAGGGCGAACACCACCAGTACCCCAACCACGATCCAGGCGAGGATTGTCGAGGTCTCGGCGGCTCCCTCCTCGTCCCGAAGCCGCCGGGTACGGGCATGGACCCGTGCCATCGCCCTAGCACCTATCTCGATCTTCACCGTCGCTCCTTTCTGTTTCCGAATTGCTCGATGCGACCCGACCAACGAACCACCCCACCTGCCGACCGTCCGAACCGCCACGCCATCACGGCCTTATCCCCCGAACACGATCGACGGGATCGGAGCGGCCATGAACAGCATCGTGATGGGCGCGAGAACGACGACCACCGGTATGACCATCAGGATCCGCCGACGCGCCGCCGCCCTCCTGAGCGCGTCTCTACGCATCGCCCTCAGGTCCTTCGACAACCCGAGCAGCGCATCAGAGAGATCGGATCCCTGCTCCTGGGACCTCGCCATGACGCGGTAGGTCCGGGCCGCCTCCGGCTCCGGCGTGAGCCTTTCGGCCCGGGCCATGGCTTCGGCAAATACCCAACCCCGGTCGTGCAGGTGGAGCACCTCGGCGATCTCCTCCACTGCGATCCCGCGGGCGCGGCCCACCACGTACCGCAGACCTTGAATGGGTCCACCGCCCACCCGGGTGTACATGGCCACCAGCTGGTTGAGGGTGTAGAGCTCCGAACGGATTGCCTCACGGCGGCGGCGGACCGCCGCGGATAGCCGGGCGCGAACCTGGAGAGCGCCCAGGGTCACTCCGGCCGCCATGAACAGGATCACCCTCGCACTGGACCCGCCACTCAACAACGCAACCCCTCCCAGCCCGGCGGCGTACACGACCACCAGGCCGAGGGATTGCATCCGGTATACCCGGGGTCGTGTGGCTTCCTCCAAGTCCGGGAACAGACCTGACTGCCGGAGCCGGATGGCCAGTTCCCGATCGTCCATCGGCATCAGAATCCGCGCCAAGGGATACACCATCCCGGTCAGCATCGGTCTCAGCAGGCGGCGAATCGCGCCCTCGCCGGCCGTTCGTCCCGGATCTATCCGGCCCGCGTAGTCGGGGCCCGGACCGAATTCCATCCTGGCCGCGCTGGAGTACGGCCGCACCCGCGACGCCAACCGGCGAGGTGGCTTTACCCAGAACGCAACCCCGGAGACGGCGAAGACCACCGAAGAGGCAACCGCCAGGACCGTAAGGCCGGCGTTCATCGCCACCCTCCCCGATCAACGTCTCCGGCGCCGGCCAGAACGCGCGGCTCGCCGGTCGACCGACCGATGTACCTCAGGAGCGCTACGCCGATCAACGACCACACCACCGCCGCGAGGACCACTACCAGACCGGAACCGGAGCGATAGAAGTCCCGGTACTGGTCCGAAGTCTGGGTAAGAAACAGCAGCAGGAGCCACGGAATCAGCACCACCACCCAACTCTCGATACGCTGCTCGGTCCCGTCGGCCCGTATCTCGGCCTCCAAGCGAAGATCTTCCGTTATCTCTCCGATCACATCCCTGAGCACCTCGGTCACGAGACCGCCGCCGTGCTCGTGCGCTAGCACCAGCACCTCCAGGACCCGATCGGAGCTGGGATCGCCCAGTTCTTCCTTCATCAGCTCCAGGCCACGAACCACACCCATCATGCGAGCCATGAGACGGAACCGACCGAACGCGGGGCGGAGCGGCGCCGGACCCCGCTCGGCCAGGTCGCCCAGAGCCAGCGTCAGCGTCGACCCGGCCGAGATCGCCGCGAGCACATCCCGGAGGGCATCCGGCCAGGCTTGACGGATCTGGCGAAGCCGTTCGCGACGTCGGCGCGTGTAGAAGGCATATGGCGAGGACGCCATGACCACGGCCGGCATGATCGCCAACCACCAAGCCTCTGCGATAAGGGTTGTCACGGCCAGTGTCGCCAGACCCAGGACGCCGGAAGCGGCAAGGAACTGGGGCGGGCTCAGGTCGCTTCCGGCCTGGACCAGCCAGAGGTGATAGCGGGACAGGTCGCGTCGGGCGGCTCTCCGGCGGCGTAGCGCGGTCGTGTAGCCGGTGAACACCCCGGCCGCCAAATAGACGGCGACGGCCGTAGCCAGGGAAGCCAGCAGCCTCATCGCGACGGCTCCCAGGAACCGGAAAGGATGGCTTCGATGCCGGCGCCATCGGGGAGAGACTGTTCCAGCCGCTGGTGGATCCCGGTCGGCGGAAGTACGCCGGTCCACTCGAGGGTCTCGGCGATGTCGCTCCTGAGGAACAGGGGCTCGGTCGCGAAACCACCGGTCCGATGGCTGGAATCAAGCGCCAGGATCTCCATGACCTGGCGCCGGATGCCTGCTTGGTCACCGGTGAACTGGTCCCGCCGCAGGTGTACCACGAAGTCGATGGCTGTACGGAAGACCCGGGTCAGGATGGCTTCGGTCACATTCTCACCTGCCATGAGAGCTGCATTCACCAGCGCCACCAGGGCCGCTGAGGCAGAATCGGCGTGGATGGTGCAGGCGAAGCCGCACCCGGCGTTGACCGCACGGGTGAGCTCGAAGGCCTCCGATCCCCGTACCTCGCCGACACAGATGAGGTCGGGACGCTGGGCCAGCACCACCTTCACCAGGTCCCGCAGCGTGTAGCGCCGGCTGCCGTCAAGGTTGGGAGGGCTCGCCTCGTAGTAGCTCCCATGCAGCAAGGGCATTGCGAGTTCCCTGACCTCCTCGCACACCCGGACACACCGATCGGCAGGAACCGACCTCAGATAGGCACTCAAGAGCGTGGTCTTGCCCGCCCCCGGCGGCCCGCTGAACAAGATGGTGGTGTTGGCTCGGGCCGCCAACCATAGGAACGCCGCCGCCGGCCGGGACAGCACACCACCCTCCACGAGAAAGCTCAGGTCATAGTTCTTGACCGTGTACTTCCGGAGGGTCACCGATAGGCGATCCGCCACCGGCGGTATGACCGCGGTCAGGCGGGCTCGTCCACCTAGCACCCGCGCCTGCTCGATCGGGTTGGAAACATCGAGCCGCCGGTTGGTCCCGGCCAGAATGCGGGTGACGATCTGGCGGTTCTCCTCCTCGGAGGTCGGGGTGTCAAGGGCCTGCAGGCGCCCGGATGAATCGATGAACGTCACCCGCTCGCCCTCGATGAAGACGTCTTCTATGTCGTTACGGTCGATCACCGCGGTCAGCGGTCCGTAGCCGACCAGAGAATCGACCAGCCTGGCTCCGATCTCGACAGGATCGCGAAAGGGACGGACACCGCGGCCGCCGAAGGCTCTCCTCTGGTAAGCCGATACCAGCTGGTCCACCTCGGCCCGGATGGTCTCGCCGTCCTCAAGAGGATCCAGCTCAAGCTCACCGATGCGTTCCGCGGCTCGCCTTCGCAGGGCTTCGTACGGGCCGGTGCTCACAACGCGTCCCGGTCGGTACCGGTCACCATTGCGCCGCCGAGTTTTTCCACGGTCCTGATGAAGGATCCCTTCGGCGCCGGCGTTCCGTTCCACACGGCCCGTTCCAGGCCGGTGTCCGCCGGGAGCCACGTTATGGAATCGGGAACGAGGTTTCTCAGCAGCTCATCGCTGAGCTCGCCTCTCTGGAACTTCGTGAGGGTGCGGGACTCGAACACGATGTGGAGGGGTGCAGCTGTGAGAGTACGAGCCTTGGCGGACCAGGAAATGGTTCTCGACAAACCGACCGGGGTGGGCTCGGCCATGCAGACCACCTCTCCCGCCAGTCCGAGCAGAGCCCGGCTCACATCGAAGCGCCCCGCACGAGCCTTGGCCGAACCCGGTTCTTCAAGATACGGAGAGGCTTTGAGGATCACCTCGTCCGCCACCGCCGAGATGGTCTCGACCAGGTCCACCATCTCCTCGGCCCGCACCGTATGCCAATCGGTGGGATCGGGCAGGCCGGTCAGAAGCGTCACGCCGTACGGTCCGGCCACGAATGAATCCTTCACGTCACCGCGGAGCAACAGATGGGCGTCGAGGGCCGTGAGTAGATTCGGAACGACCGGCAGGGAGAACCTCTGCGCAAGCATCGGCGAGATGGTGTCCACCTCGATCACCATGGACACACGCTGGCGGGTTTGGAAAGCCCCGGCCAGTATGACGGCCACGTCACCCGCCACGTCCCCGCCGGCCACCATCGTGATGCGGCCGAGCCGAGTCTGCTCTCGGACCTTGGCGGTTCCCACACGTGATCGAGGTAGGCCGTCGAAGGCTACGGTTGCGACGATCTCCAGGATCACTTCCGGGCCGCCGTCGGCCGACGCAAGGCCGTCCACGCCCAATGCCAGGAGGCGCTCCCTACCCAGATTGCCCGAGTCGGGGTCGAAGATCCCCACCACCTTGCGGCCTTCCTTCTGGATCCGATCCACCAAGCGCGGGCTCAGGAAGCTGGTGATGTCATCGATCAGCAGGATCTCGTATTCGGTCTGCAGCGCCTCCGTTGCTGTGAGCACTGTTCCCTTGAGGCGGGCACCCCCGAAGTCGCTGAGGAACCGCACCAGTTCGGAGGCCCAACCCCGTTGCGACCCGGCGATGGCGATGACGGGCTCGAATCCGATCATGATCCCGGCCCGAGCGCAGGCAGAAGGGTTTCCCGGATAGCCGGATAGCCACGGTAGGCGGGCAGGCCGGTAGATCTGAGCACGTGGATCAAGCCGGAATCGAGCGCCGAGGCGATCAGCAAGGCCTGCACCGGGCTCACCGAAACGGTCAGACCGAAACCTGATCCGGACAGGCCGCGTGTACTCGCTGTCACGGCCAGCACTTCGATACCGGAAGCAACGAAGCGACTTCTGTTCCCCCGCACCAGCATCACATCGATACGATCACCGACATCGAGGGCCCCGCCGACGGCTCGATCAGGCGCGATTGGAATGCTCATCGCCCGCTGCCCGTCCGGCGTAGCGACCGGTCTCAGGTCGTCCGCCATCAGGGGTGCACCCGCTTCCACGTCGCGAACCACCACCTGCCCGAAGAGGTTTGCAAGCCGTTCCCGGGAGAGCGCGCGGTCCACGAATGGTCCGTCCGCATCCACATACCGGTAGGAAACGTCGGCGCTGTCCAACCGGCTGCCGGCGGGTATGGCGTGGGCGGCCACCGGAACGTCGACCGCTTCGCCCTCGTCCCGGAGGATCAGCACATTTAGCAGGAAGGCCAGGAGGCCGGCGGTGATCATCACAGCGTGACCGAAGGACAGGCGGCTGAACGGACTCCGCCTACGGCTTGCCGGACCCCGGGGGGTCGCCGCCGTCCATGCAGGTGCGTTGGGACCAACCATGTTCACACTTCTCCTCTGCCGTCATCCGTAGCGGGTTGACTATATCCCATCGTTGCAGAGGAGTGCGATAGCGTTGAAATAATTTTTTATCACTTAAAATAACTACAAATGATTATCAATTACAGAATATGAGAACCGAATTCCACAAATAATGAAGGGTTTGAAGTATTCCTATCGGCCGGACCGACCAGTTGCCCGGAGCCTGAGACGCGTGCTGCGACCCCTGTTAAATAGGCTTGGCGCGGCGCATCACGTAGGCCACCCGGTCAAGGGCGACATGGATCCGCCCGATCGCGGTGCTCACCGCAACATGATCTCGTGCTACCCAATCGATCTTTCCCGTGAAGCCGGACTCTCCGCCCCGGCAAACCACTTCGAAGTCTTCTTCGATGAGTTGGAGCATGCCCATCCGGGCGAGAAACGTCTCAACGGTATGGCTCTCGGGCCGCCCCTCGCCAAGGGTCGGCAACACGGCCAGAGCGTCGACACCCGGTATGCAGACCTCGGCCCGGCCGTTCGGCGTCTCCATGATCATCAGATCATTGCGAACATACACCGGCAAGCCGTCCAAACGGCGCTTACCCACCAGGATGCGCACCATGCGCCCCGCTTGGGAAGCCTCCCACGCAACGTCGGGCATTCTCTTCCGGCGGGCCGCCAAGATCATCGCCTCGGACTCGGCTACCTCGAACTCCTGCCGGATGCGCGTCTCCATGCGCCGGTGTAGCCCCAGATCGAAAGGATCGTCCCCAAACACAGATGCTCTCCCACACTGGCTTCTTATCGGCAAACGATGCTCACGTCCAAGAGTATCGCTACCGGTGGGACGACGATGCAGGTTGCCTGACGAACTTTCCGCGTTCTGGTATTTCGACGTTGCTTTTGAGTCGGTTTTTGGCGTGAGCGGGTAGGTACTGCCCTGGACGAACGCACGACTGGCCGAGGATTGATTCCACTCCAGCGCCTTGCTCGCCATTGCCCGACACGGCAGGGCCGGATCAGGCCAGCTGTCTCGATAGGTAGTCGATCACCACGCCGGGATAGCGGGCATGGAAAGGACGAGAGAAGTTTTGCATGGTGACCTTCTCCCTCACCCGGGTCTCGTAGTCATCTGCGTCCAGTTGGAACGAGAGGTTCGCTCCGGGCACGACTCGGAGTTCCACATCATCGTTCCCCGCTTCCCAGAGGGCGCGGACCGTGTCGAAGGCGTCCTCCGGCGGCACGTTCAGATCCTCGGAGCCGTGCAGGACGAGGGTGGGTGCGGCCAGCTGGCGGAACTGGTCTTCCGGCGGTAGTTCCAGGTCGTAGCGGAGGCTCGATAGGTCGCGGGTCCTTGTCTCGCCGTCGATCTCGGCCACGGCCGTGGACTCGCCCTCATCGATGGCCCTGACGATGGTGTCCATCATCAGCGCATCCTCGTAGGCCTTGGTTGAGTGCTGCTTGACCCATGCGGCCTGGCGCTCCCCGAGGCTGAGGTATTCGCTTACCAGCCGGTAGTTGTACTCGAGCAACCCGGCGATCGACCGGTACAAAGCGCCCTGCAGCACCGCCGCGTCGGGTTGGCCCACCTCGAGCGCCACCCGGCACAACACGTAGGCGCCGGCGCTGTGGCCGAGCATGGCGGCCCTGCCGTTGCCCTCTTGGAGGGACCTGACCCATCGCCAGACCGCCCCGGCGTCGGCGACCTCCTGGGCGCGCTGGACCCCCAGCTCGCCGCTGCTCTCGCCGGCGCCCCTCCGGTCGAAGCGGAATGAGGCGATACCCGCTTCCGCCAGGCCGTGGGCCAGGATGGCGTACATACCGCGCTTGGGGACCCCCGGCCACAGCCTCGGATCCGCATCCGCATCCCTGAGGTCCGAGAAGGTCCCTCCCAGCAGGAGGGTCACCGGCCACGGTCCTTCCGTGGTGGGCAGGGTCAAAGTGCCGGCCAGGGTCGCGCCGTCTACTTCGACCAGGCGGGTCTCGGCGCGGAAGGACCCTGCCGCGCTCATCCGCCTACCCCATCACCCAGTTAGGAAAGGACCGGGGCGATAACTAGCCGGGGAAGGTGACCGGCCCGACCACGTCCTCTACGTCCCCGGCCTCGATGACCACCCGACCCCGGTCGATGGCAGACTGCTTCATCGTGTCCAGGTCCACGTTGGGAGGCGGGGGAGCGAAGCTGAGCACGAACGAAACCGTACGGGAACCCTTGTTTTCCACCCCGAAGGGCATCCCTCTTGGAATGTGGAGAGCGTCCCCCGGAGTGAGGGGCACACGCTCCTCATCCAGGATCCCGTCGAGTTCTCCTTCCAGCATGAAGAGGGAAAGCTCGAAAAGCTCCGCCTCCTCCGCATCCGGCGGCATGTAGCCGCCTGCAGGGACGTGCGCCACGTATGAGAACAGTTCCTTCCCGGCGACCAGCGGGCGGTAGTAGTAGCCGTCGTCGGCATGCTGGTAGGCCTCGACTTCGGTGAACCTTCGGATGGACATCGGAACCTCCTGGGAGATCTCATCGGTCGGCCGGCGACCCTTGCCATGTTCTTATGCTGTTAGCTCATCCATGGCTACGAACAGCCGTTCCGAGGCAAAGACGCTGATGCCGACCTGCCGATTCTCGACCTCGACGGTGATACCTCCGTAGGGGTCCTTCTGCACCAAGCGGATCCGGGAGTCGGGCCGGATATCGTTCTCGTCGAGAAAGCGCATCATGTCTGCGTCGAGCTCCAGCTCCTCCGATATCCGCTCGAGAGCCAGCGTCTCACCCCTCTCCATTTCGGCCAGGGGCTTCATCCTGGGCGGCTGGTAGCCGGCGCCCGGAATGGGATTGCCGTGGGGACAGGTCATCGGATCGTCCATGGCCTCCCACATGGCCTTCTCGCCGTCATCCGAGATCATGGTCTCCCACACCTCAGCCTCCTGGTGCACCTTCGCCCAAGGCAGCTTCAGCACTTCGGACAGGAACCGCTCGGCGAGCCGGTGCCGGCGTACCACTACCGCGGCCAGGTGGCGGCCCTCTTCGGTAAGGCGAACTTCGTCGGAGACGTTGACCAGGCCCTCCGCCGTCATCCGGCGCACCATCTCGGACACGCTGGCCGGGCTCACTCCCAGCCAGCCCGCAATGCGGGCCTGGAGGACCGGAATGCCGGCCTCCTCGAGCTCCCAGATAGCCTCAGCGTATTCGCGACATCGAACGGAGTAGCCGGGATCGGTCATGTGGCCATCGTAGACACGACGTGGTCGGATCGCCCAAGAGAAGGACCGACCGGCCGAACCCCTGTCTCGGTCGCCAGGTGGGTCATCGGCACGTCGAAGGAATCGGTGGGCACTCCGTCGACCACCAGCGCCGCGACCGTCACCCCGACTCTCGCCGCGCTATCGGGCACCGTCAGCAAGAACCGGTCGTAATAGCCACCGCCGCGCCCCAGACGCTCGCCATCCGGCCCGAACGCCAGGCCCGGCGTGAGTACGACCGCTACGGTCGCCGGATCGACGGAAGGAGCAGTGGCCACCGGTTGCTCGAACCCGAACCGGTGCTGCTCGCGAGGCGCGTCCACCGAGTGGAGGGTCAGGGGTCCGCTGGGCGGAGTGCGCGTGACGGCGAAGGTCCGGCGCACCCGATCCCGTACCGGCGTCACGTCGATCTCGTCGGGGAGCGGGAGGTATATGACCACGCTCCCGACCGGAAGGCCGGCCCCGGCGAACCACTCGACTATTCCGTCGACGGTCGCAACGGCCTGGCTCTCGGGGATACCCGGCCGGCGCATTCGCCGAGCCCAGCGCCGGAACTCCTCCTTGCCCGCACCGGACGGCGGCGGCGCGTCATGAGGCTCCCGGTTGGTCATCGTGGTCTTCCCGGCCGGACGGCTCTAGGGCTCGAATGCGGTCCGGCGCGGTCTGTCGACAACTCACGGGGATAAGGAGGTTCCATCCGTGTGAAGTTAGCGATTATTTGGCCTCCGGATCAGCCATGCCGGACTAGGGAGTACCGAAAGATGTCCCGTAGGTCCGATAGCCGGCAACCAAACGCCATAGCCGAGGCATCATCGCGGGCGAACCTATCCCCGTCTTTTTCAGCACCCTCCTGACGGGTATCGGACCGCTGCGCAGGGTAACCTGCCCGGCAATGCGCACACTGGCCCACGGCCTCCGATCGAGTCTGACCTTTGTCATCGGGATTCCCTTGACCGCGGCCTGCGCGGTGGCGGCCATCCTGCACACGCTCGTGAGACCGCCAGGGGGCTTCCTGGACCGGATCCCTCACTTCTGGGGTCGGACATGGTGCCGGGCCGCCGGCGTGAAGCTGACCGTCGAAGGCTTGGAACGCATCGACACCAACCAGGTATACGTGGTGATCTCGAACCACCAGTCCGCCTTCGACATCTTCGCCCACTTCGCGGCGTTACCGGTTCCGATCCGCTTCCTGGCCAAGCGGGAGCTGTTCAAGATCCCACTCTTCGGAACGGCCATGCGCAGGATCGGGATCGTGGAGGTCGACCGGGGCGCCGGCCGAGCCACCCACCAGGCCGTCAACCGGGGCGCCGCCCAGAACATGGCGCTAGGACGCTCCCTCATGATCTATCCGGAAGGAACCCGATCACGCGACGGTGCGATGCTGCCGTTCAAGAAGGGGGCCTTCGCCATCGCCCGCAACCTGCGGGTGCCCATCCTGCCCACCGCGATCACGGGCAGCCGCGAAGTATGGAGCCCGGGATCCAAGATGATCCGTCCGGGACACATCACCGTAACGATCCTGGACCCGGTCTCGACCGAGAACATGACGTTGCGGGATCTCGGCGGCATGACCAACCAGGCATTCTCAGCAATCGCGAGGGTGGCCGATATCGAGGCCACCGCGGAGCCCAGCGACAGCCGTACGTGACCGGCGAGCTCCGCCGACGGGCACATCCAGGAAGCATCGAGGGTTACGTGCGGAGCGTCCCGGACCTCCACAGCCGGGCGCGACGCTGGGGGTCGGCCAGCCGAGCCCTCCGAGCCAGCCACGCCAGGTACCCGAGCCCGACGATTTCCTGACCGATCGGTAGCAGATCGGCCGCGGACAACCTTGCGAGTCCCGACCAATCCGTTTCGATGCCGGCGGGAAGGTCGTAACCCAGCATGGGCCAGAGCAGGAGCTGCGGTTCGATCCACATCAGGTCCAGCACCAGATGCAGGATCGCTCCGACCACGACCACCACGGCCCCCTTCCGGCCCCGGCTCCCGCGGCGAGTGAGAACCAGGGCCGCCACCAGCAATCCGATACAGAAGGCGAGAGAATGGCCGATGAGGCGGCCTGCGCCCGTCCCGCCGGCCGGAACCGACCAACCCACCACCCATTCGATTGCGTCAGGTAGGAGAGCTCCGATAGCCAGGAAGCGGAGATCCGCGTCAGGGTCCTTGAATGCCAGCCGGAAAAGGAATAAGGCTCCGCCCAAGTGCCAGAAGATCATCCCCGCCCCGCGCCTCCGGTCCCAGTGGTCTGTCCGGGGAATGGCGGTGGGTTATGCGCCGGCCGGCGGCGTTCCTCGCAAGGCCCGGTGACGAAGCCGTACCCGCAGCGGTACGTCAAGGAAGCGAAACGCAGCGACGGGACACCGGAGGCAAGCAGACCACACCAAGCTGTTTCACAGACAGACCACCTGTGGTGTGGATGGATTCAGAGGCACAGGATGGCGGCGCAGTTAATGCACTGAGGGATGGGATCCGAGGCCACCTCTTCGTACTCCGCAACCGACATCTGCAGATGGCAAGCGCCGCAGACCCTTCCGTCCACCTCCCCTACGACCACCCCACCCCGATGCTTCCTTAGCTGGACATACTTTCGGAGCAGCCCCTGCTCGATCTCCGCCGCTATCTCGGCCCGCCGTTGACGGTACCGCGACAGCGACGTGTCGATGGCCGCCTCAAGCTCGGCGACCCGAGCCACCAACCGGCGCTCGGCCCCCGATGCGGCCGCCGCAGTCTCGCTCGCCGACTTCTCATCCACGTCCAGGCGCTCGCGCTCCTCGAGCAACTCGAGCAGCTCGTCCTCCATGGTGGAGACCCGTCTGCCGAGGTTGCCGACCTCCGTACGTAAATGGTCCGCTTCCCTGGCGCTCAGGGCCCCTGCGAAAAGGCGCCGCTCCTGCTCCCGAACGCGTGTCTCCGTCATGGTGAGGTCGTCCTCGACACGCGCCGCGGATCGTTCGACGGCCCGCAGCCGGTCGTACACTTCCGAGTGGGCGGAAGCGGTGGCCGCGGCCACCCCCGCAGCCTCCCGGAGCTCGGCCCGTTCGGGCAACTTCAGCCGGTCCTCGCGTAGCTTGTCGATGAGCGAGTCCACCTGTTGCAGTTCGAGGAGATCCGAGAAGCTGGTCAATCTTTCCATCAGTGCCCCCACGGATTGTCGTCGCCCCCGACCAACTCGACGGGCCTGTCCACGATGCCGGCCACCAGATCGTAGAGGGCTCGTACACCCGGACGTTCCGTCGGAGCATGGCCTGCATCCACCATCACCATTCCCGAGTCTGCCGCCCGTCGGGCCTCATGATGCGAGACGTCGCCCGTTACGTAGGCATCGGCGCCGGCGGAGATGGCTTCCTCGACCTGCGATCCACCAGAGCCCGGCAGCACGGCCACGCGGCGGACGACCCGGCCTGGCGAGCCGGAGAGGCGCGGCCGGGCACCGAGTCTTGCCTCTGCGAGGTCGGCAAGATCGCCCACCGAGCCACCGAAGGATCCGCACCGGCCGAACCAGATCTGGTCCCCGGCTCCGGTCATCGAGGATGCGAAGCCCTCGGAGTCTCGAATTTCCAGGGCGGTGGCCAACGAATCCGAGGTTCCGCCCGGAGCCGCGTCCCAGTTGGTGTGTACCGAAATAACGGCCACCCGCCTTTCCGTCAGGGCGAAGACGCGTCCCTCCGCGCCGGGCACGGCGGTTATCGAGCTCAAGGGACGGAACAGCAGCGGGTGGTAGGTGACCACCAGCTCCGCCCCGACAGAGACGATCCCATCCAGGACCGTGGTGGTGATCTCATGGGCCACCGCCACGGCCGAGACCTTCCGCTCCGGATCGCCGATCTGGAGACCCACCGCGTCCCACTCGGCCGCCGAAGCGAACGGCGCCCGCCGGTCGATTGCCGCGAGTATCTCACCAACGGGAAGTCTCATGATCCCGGCAGGACAACCGCGCCGGGGAGGCCGGTACCGGCGGCCGGAGGGGAATCCACGATCTCAGGCGACGCCTGAGACCTCCCACACGCGGGCCTCCCAGATGGACCGTGAACCGCGGGTGCTGATCCGGACCACCCCGCGCTCCACGAGGTCGGAAAGCACCTGGCTGGCAGCGAGCTTGCTCGGTAAGGGTATGGCCCGCTCGGTGAGCTTCCTCACCTTGGTGTAGAGGCGCCGTGCGGCCTCGATGATCGAGGACTCGTCCTGGAGGGATCCGGTGGGCAGGAAGAGCCGTCCGCCGGCGCTAAGGCGACGCCTGGCCTCCACGAGCATGCGAATTGGAAGCTCACTCCCCCGGGTGCCGCCCCCGCCCCTGGTCGGGAACCAGCCGCTCTCGTCCGCAAGGGTGTCGGGGATGCCGGACACATCGCCGATGATTACGTCTGCTCGGACATCGTCGGCAAGGGGCTCGAACAGGTCGCCCTGATAGAAGGTGATCCGATCCGCCACACTGTTGGCTTCAGCATTGGCGCGACCCACTTCGATCACATCCGGGCTCTTGTCGATGGCGTGTACGTGGCGGGCGCCGAGCTTGGCGGCAATGATCGACAGCACGCCTGATCCGCATCCGACATCGATGGCCACCTCGCCCTCCTGGATGTGAAGCTCGCGAGCGATCAAGGTCGAGATGGTGGACGGACGGAACGTGGTGTCCGAGACCTGGAGGTTCATCGGGCCGAGCCGGCCCTTCCACAAGAATTCCTCGGGCACCCTTTCCCGCCTCCGTGACGACTACGGGGCAACGATAGCGAATCGGGAGCCACCCGGGAACCGGAATTGCCGGGCGAAAAACGTCGCATCAGACTGTTGGGGACGGTTGCCCCTACGTGAACGGCCGGTTGAACCATGCGCCTCTCGCCCGACTGGATACACCAGCGTCTCTCCGACGCCCGGTCGGCCACACTCGGAACCACCGATGGCGCGGGCCGGGCCCACCTGGTGCCCATCGTGTTCGCCTATCGAGACAGGGTCATCTACACCGCGATTGACGCCAAGCCGAAGACCACCCTGCGCCTGCGCCGGATCCGCAACATCGAGGCCAACCCGCATGTGTCCGTGCTCGTGGATCACTACGAGGACGACTGGAACCGGCTCTGGTGGATACGGCTGGACGGGACCGCTCTGATCGCGAGCGACGGGCCCCTCCGGGAGACTGCCCTCGAGCTCCTGACGGAGAAGTATCCCGTATATGCCGGCCAACCTCCTCCCGGCCCCGCCATAGCGATCACGGTGGAACGTATCCGGTCCTGGTCAGCCTGCTGATGGCGCACTTCACGCCCTCCCTGTTCGACTTCCTCGAAGACCTGGCCGATAACAACCGGCGCGACTGGTTCCAAGCGAACAAGCAGCGCTACCGGCCCGACGTTCAGGATCCCCTTCTCCGGTTCGTGGACGACTTCGAGGATCGGCTCGCGAGCATCAGCCCCCACATGGTCGCCGACTCTCGGCGGTCCGGCGGGTCAGTATTTCGCATCTATCGCGACGTCCGCTTCTCGAAGGACAAGACCCCCTACAAGACCAACGCCGGTGTCCAATTCCGCCACGAGGCGGGGCGGGACGTGCACGGACCCGGGCTCTACCTGCACCTCGAACCCGGCATGGTATTCGCCGGTGCCGGCCTATGGAGGCCGAACGCGACCACCGCCGGAAAGATACGGGAAGCCATCGTCGAGAACCCGGATAGATGGCGCCAGATCGTGGACGAGCCCGACTTCGCATCCACCTTCACCCTGGAAGGCGAGTCGCTCAAACGCGCCCCGAGGGGTTTCGACCCCCACCACCCCCTGATCCACTACCTGAAGTTGAAGTCGTTCGTGGCCACCTCCAGCTTCTCGGAAGAGGAAACCTGCGCCCCGGACTTCATCGACCTCTACACCGACACCTGCCGGGTGGCTGCGCCCTTTACCGGATTCCTCACCGCCGCGGTAGGCCTCGACTGGTAGAGGGTGGTTCGGGGCCGCTGACTGAGGCCTTTGGATACCCCGCGACTAGTCGTCAACGACTTCGATCAGGCACCGGCAGTGGTCGCTTGCTCCCCATTCGCCGACCTTGTTGAGGGCGCGCGCGGTGATGCCACGGTGGAAGCCGCGTGAAGCGAACGCCCAGTCCAGTTGGCCAGTGGCGGTTTCGGGGGTTTGACTGGTTGTGTGGTAGGTGGGCACGTTGCGGGTGTCAGCCGGTAGGTATTCGGGGGTCGGGTCCGCTTTCCTACCGTCCGGGTATTGGGGTCCCAACAGTTCGAGGCGAGCGCGTCCATCCTGTCGGTGACGGTACGATCCGTCGGAGTAGCCGACTCTCCAGCGGCTCCTGGTGAATGAGTGTGGGCTGATCCAGCGGGCGTACATGGACACCGCGATGAACGGTGCGGCATCTCGGGGAATGATCCGCGCGGCGGCGATGGTTGCTGTCCCGCTGACCGCCAGCTTGTGAGCATCAATCGGCGTGGGCCCCCAACGACCGTGACACTCCTCAACCCCTCGATGCCAGCGTCGGTCCCCAAGTCCCAATCGGCTTCTTCGGCCTGGCGACAAATCTCCGCCCAGAGGGTCACCAGCCGCTGCTCCGGCGCGACGAAGAGCAGAACGGCGGGATCTCCATCTCTGGGTAGGCGCTTCAAATACTCTTCGGGCTGCTTGTCGGTAAGACCGGCCCAGAACTTCACCTCTATGAGCACCCGCTCCGAGTCCCGCTCATCGTACGCGACGAGGTCCAGACGCTCGTCGTTCTTTCCGATGACCTCGGTTGCCACCTATGCAAGGGGTGCCACGTTCGCGCCGCCGGTCCGGAGCGTCTCCCGCAGAGCCTCTCGAGCGGTAGCAGATCGAAGAGTATGTAGCCGAGCGCCTCGGTGGCGAGGGTCTCCGTCTGCCCGATGAACTTCCAGGCGACTGAGCCAAGAGGGAGTCCCAGCCGTCAGCGGCCATAGGCATGGTCCTTCCTCACGAGATCGATGGTTCAGTAAGCGATACCAGAAACGAGGCAAAAGCTCCAACCAGTGGGAACAAGGACGGTGGGCGGTAGAATGGGGGGCGGAGTCAGCCACTGGAAGGGGTGTACAGATGGCAGAGAAGCCGTCGATCAAGGTTGTTGTTCTGGCATTCGCGTTCGCGATCGCTGCGTTAATCGTGTTCTCCCTCACTTCGTGAGGCTGAAGCCGATGCTCCACCCGATCAAGTGCCACCGTTTCGGGTAGCACTGTTGGACACCATACGCGCCGGAGCCCGGCCGATACAGGTGGCCGGGTTCCGGCGCGTATGGGTTAGCTGCCTTCCGGTTCGGTCGTCGTGGTGGTGAGTTAGGGTCGAAGGCAGAGGGAGATTGCGGTAATGGCAAAGAGCGTTACCGGAGGCCTAGTGGACGCCAAGGATGCCTGGGTATGAATACCCAGGCAAACGGTGGGCGTTGCCCGGGCTCAAACCGTTAGATACCCCTATCACCCCAGGTCAGAGGCGCGTTGGTGTTTGGACGTTGTTTCTTGGGATGTTATAGGCGCTTCGAATGAAACTGGAGTGGTTGGTGTAGATGTTGCATCGGCCTGATCGGAATCGGTGGCCGGGCTTGTCGGGTCGTATGGTTCGGCATTACCAGGTGACGAGGTTGACGGTGCGTAGGTTCGCCAGTCCGCGTTGGAGGGGGCGAAGCCGATCCGTACGTGGCCTTGGGACCGGTAGCCGAGGGGGTCGGCGAACCAGTCCAGGGTCTCGAACCAGGTGGCACCACTCCGGGGGGAGCGGCCAGGGTTCTTGAGCCGGGCGTAGCGGTCCGCGACTCAATCGGGTACGGCCTCTCAAGGTGGTCGGCGCTGTGTTGAGCCGAGGTCGGCGACGGGGGTCAACGACAGCGACAGCAATGGTGGCAGTCCTGTGGGCTGCTTTTCGAGACAGTTTTCTCTCAACCTTGCATCCAAAATACTCGCTCGTTCCGTAGTTAACCGTATACCCCCGAATAAGGAGACCAGATGCCCAGACTTCTGTTTCGATTCGGCGCTCTAGCGCTCGCGGTGTCACTCGTGGCAGCGGCATGCGGCGGCGACGAAGCCGAGGAAATCGTCACCACGACCGAATTGATCGTCACCACGACCGAATCGGCTGAGACCGCGCCCGCTGGGGTGGAGATGGTGGATGAGGTGGGGACGATTGTGGAGGTGGCTGTCGAGTCGGGTGCTTTCCCGACGTTGGTTGCGGCTGTTCAGGCGGCGGGGTTGGTGGAGACTTTGAGCGGTGATGGTCCGTTCACTGTTTTTGCGCCTACTGAGGAGGCGTTTGCTG
Organism: Acidimicrobiia bacterium; assembly: GCA_021296345.1. Lineage (GTDB taxonomy): Bacteria > Actinomycetota > Acidimicrobiia > Spongiisociales > Spongiisociaceae > Spongiisocius. The sequence goes on from JAGWAN010000005.1 coordinate 75,435, forward strand.
CGGCGTTGGATCTGTTGGGTTTAACGGCGGAGGATTTGTTGTCGGATACTGAGTTGCTGACGGCTGTGTTGACTTATCATGTTCTGCCGTTGGAGGCTCCGGCTGGGGTTGTTGTGACTCTTGATGGTCAGAGTGTTGCGACTGTCAACGGTGCTGAGGTCACTGTCACTGTTGATGGTGATGTTGTACGTGTTAACGATGCGATGGTGGTGGCTGCCGATATCGAGGCTTCTAACGGAGTCATTCACGTCATCGACTCTGTCCTGCTCCCACCCACCGACGGGTAGGACGCTAGCCGTTCGCTGCGGTCGGCCTGGTTCCCTCCTCCTGCCGACCGACCGCGGCGGACAGGTCCAACTGCTTTTGGCGTTGTCCCCTTTGCTCCGACTCGGACACTCTGCTTCGCGACATCACGAATCCAAGCACTCTGGTGTGTTCTACACTTCGGATGTGACGAAGACCCCCGAGTTCGAGAGCGTTCACACTTTGGAGAAGGCGTTCGCTCGTGGTGAGGATCAGTCATTGAGGGCGGCGTACTTGCTGCATGGAAAGTTGATCTACACCTATTGCCGCCGGACCCTGGATGATGCCCGCGCCGAGGACGTTACCCAGGACGTGTTTGTGAGCGCTTGGAGAAGCCGGCACAGATTCGATCCAACTAAGGGCACATTGGTTGCTTGGCTTGTTTCGATCACGAAGAACCGGATCGTCGACAACGTCCGTGCCGAGCGTAGGCATACCGAGCGGCGTGCCAGCCGTGACCCGGCAGATCTGCCGACGGATAGCGAGATCGACGCTATCGGGACCAAGCTGATGATCGCCGATGCCCTACGCTCTCTGTCGGATCGTGAGAGACTGGTAGTCATGCTGCATTATTTCGAAGGCTTGACCCACCGTCAGGTCGCGGATCGGATGTCGATACCACTTGGTACGGTCAAGAGCGATATCCGGCGGAGCCTCTTGCAGATGCGGCACCTGGTGGAGCCAGCTAATGAGTGACAGGCGTGTCGATCCTCTCGAGAGGGACCTTGAAGCGTTGCTTCGGGACATGAACGAGGTAGATATCGAGTTGCTGGAACCACCCGATGAGGTTTGGGACAACATCGAAGCGCAGATCGGCTCGCAACAAGACGGTCTCGCAAACGTTATTCCACTCGATTCGAAGAAGCGTCCCGTAAGACGGGTCTTGGTCAGGGTCGCTGCTGCTCTCATCGTCGCCGTAATCGGAGTAGGAGCATTCCTCGCCTTCAACAGCGACAACGGTGAGGTAGTCGCCTCGGCAACCCTCGCATATGACCCCGTGAGTTTCGACCCGCTCGGCTCCAACGCCAGCGGAGGAGCCAACCTGGTCTCCGACGACGGCAGGTTGACGATCGATATCGTGGACGCCGACCTGCCCACCCCCGGTGAGGGCGCCGAACTAGAGGTTTGGCTCATCCGACCCGACGACGACGGCAATGTCGCCGATTTGGTCTCGCTCGGTTTGGTGGACCCTAACGACCCTGGGAGCCTGGAGGTTCCACCGAGTCATGACCCCGCCACCTACTATGTGGTCGACATCAGCATCGAACCCCGCGACGGGGACGCTAGCCACTCCGGACGGAGCATACTGCGCGGCCTATTGACCACCGTATAGGGTTGACCGCAACATTGTCAGCCCTACTTCCTGTCGATGGCCGAGCCATCCGCTGAACCCACCCGTCGGGGCCCACGCACATGGCCCTGCTCCACGGAGATCGATTGGAATGCCCGGCGACGCATGGCCGGTGGAGTTGAGACCACAATCATTCATAGAGCTGGAGATACCGAGACCAGCAATCCAGACCAGCAATGTCCAATAGTGGATCGAATAGCGGACTGTCACACCACTTTGTGATTCGCCTGGCCTGCGATACAGCAGTGACCCGATACGGACTCGCCTACCAGTACGGGTCGGGGGGAGTCCGTTGTGGTGTATTTGATAGAACAAGAACTCCTATATGGTTTCTAACGGCGCGAATAGATCGGACTGGGCAGGTCGAAACAAATCTGTGATTCTAGCAAGCGGACAGACGAAGAACCTGCTACGCTAGCCAGCGTAAGCGTAAAGCGATCCGGCGACGGAAGGGAGCAAAATGGATCTGCTCGATATAGGCGTGATCCTGGCAGCTATCGGTGCCATCAATTGGGGTCTGGTAGGTTTGTTCGGATTCGACTTGGTGGCAGCGATCACAACAGCCGGTAAGTTCGGCGAGACCAATATCATCTCAAGGATCATCTATGTGGTTGTTGGTGTCGCTGGCGTGCTGGCACTTTTCACCCTCGGCTAGGACCACCGACTCCCGTCTAGAGAGAAGTCTCTGCTAGGCCACTTCTACTTGTATCCCAAGTCTGGCCGTGATCAGTTTGCCTCCCCCTGCTGATCACGGCCGGCAGGGACCCGCGCAGCCCCTTTCATTACACTAACTAGCATCCTTTCTATGTCCTTCCACGTTTGCGCGTGTACATTCTCGTAGTCAGCTAGACCCGCCGCAAGACGTTGTCGACTCGGGTGTCCACCTAGTCGAGTAACTTCCCCAAGTATCCAGTCTGATTCTCTACGCTACCCAATCGTTCATCAATGCCGGTTATGCGCCCTATTCACGGCTTCATGGGAATCTTGGATGGCTTTTGAGAGGGTGGTTAGGGGACAGCTTGAACTGTGTTGGGCAGCATCCCCCGGACCTCCCGATGATCTTGCCCCGTACATCTTGGTGCTCTGTCCATTGAGCGTGGGAGGTACATGCCGCTCCTCGTAGTTGTGATGTAAACGGTAGCCTGGTAGGCGGATAGCCCGTCCCTTTGGGGTTATAAAGGACTCCGTTATCTGGGACATCTGGCTTTCCAACAGGCCCATATGCTTTGCGTGCTGGCACGGTAGCTCTTACAGCTGCCGCAGGAGTATCGACTCACGCTATGAGTGTCGCTATAGTGGCTGGTGGGTGGTTCGCCCTTGTCTTGTGTAGGTGGCCGTTTGACGGTCGAGACTGTGCAAAGCCGCATGGCGAGGGTGGCCACCTTTCACCGTTTGGGAACACTTCCGGCGAATACATGACCGCCACACCGGCGCCAGAACACCCAAAACCCACGAAACCGCGCAGCCTCAAGAAAACCGGCCGCTGTCTTGCCCGCGACAGTATGGACATGCCAGCGCCTCCCCGCAAAAGACCAGGAACACTAGGGTGGCCGAGCGCCCCGAACGGAAAGACGAAGCCGTGGCCCCGGCAACACAGACAGCGCAGGCACCGCGTGAGACGCGGCGGCTGTTTACCACAGCGGACCCGCCCCGGCTCATGTCGGTGCCTCCGAGTGTTGACACCGACCCGTACCTCCTCGAAGCTGCTCCAATCCGCTACCTGAACCAGCCTAAGAGCGTTCACACCTGGGCCTCCCCAAGCACGGAGTCAACGGGTTGCTCAGTTGTGGGGGTGAACCGCTCCGGCTCTCCCGGAGAGTGTCTGCTTAACGTGAGCTAGCTGTGCCGGGATGTGTTGACGGTGGTAGGCACTTCATTGACGTTCCGTCCCATCCCCAGGTCTTGGGCGGCTCGAACGGCTCGAAACCCAGCTTCGGATACCACCGTATCGGCAAGAGGTAATCGACGATCTCGTATTGGGGTACGCTCACGGGGCTGTCCCAGGTTGAATACGGCAAGCGGCGTTCCCGCCATCCCAGCACATAGGGCCCCCGCCCCTCTGCCGGCGCCGCCGCGATGAGAGCGTGACCGATATCCGGACGTTCGCCCACGTCAGCTAGGTAGCCGGTCTTCATCCACACCGCCCGAGGCCGTCCCTCCAGCTCCGCCAGCAACAGGTCGAGTTCCAGGTGTTCGCACACTGCCCCACAGCCACTCGTCCACGTCCTCCCAGCAGATACGAGAGTGACGGGCTGCCATGTAGCAGAGCAGCGTTTCGGGTTTCCACATCGGCAGCCCGCAGAACTGGTCCAGGCCGATCCGCGGTTCCCACCGGTGAACGCCGAAGTCGGTGAGGCAGCGGGGAACCCTAACTCCGGGAGGCATACCGATGGCCGACTCGACGGGTCGCCACAGCCAACCGTGGAGCATGGACACGGTCTTGCCCGCTATGCACGCCGGGGTGTCGGGCCGGACCCGCATCCGGGCGTGAAGTTCCAGATACCCCGGCGCCCGGGGGGCGCCAAGACGGGACCCGGCGAATCCCCACACACCGCGGGTCCGCATCCCGAACAGCCAGCCAGCCTCCCGCAACGCCCGGGCGGTGCTCTGCGAAGCACCGCCCGGGAAGCAACTCGGCCAAGTCTTCCAGGGTGGCGATCACCCGGTCCTGCTCCCGCAAGGTGTTGACCACCCCCACGAGCGCGCCCCGCACCGGGCGGGTGTCCGGATACACGTGGCGGCTGAACCCGTTACGCCATGCCGACTCTGTCCGGCTACCCGGCTTCCATCCGTCACGGTGCAGGGCGATCACCTTATCGGTCGCCCTCACGAAGGTAGGGATCCCTCCGCCTCGCGGGTCCCTGCCCGCCTCGATCTCACGGCGGTTCTTGAGCGCGCTCCGTCGGGCCACGGCCAGCGTCACCGTCGGATAGGTACCGAGCCCTAAGTAGGTCGGTTTGCCACCGATTACAAGCCGCTATGCCCACACCTTTGAGAGCTGACCGTTGCGGGTCCGCTTGACCCGCAAGGTGAGTCCGAAGCCACCGCGCCCGTCGCCGTAAGTTCCCGGCGTGGAAGTGGTCTTACAGAAGGCTGCGCCGAGTGTGCTGTGCCGACGCATTCTCACCTCTTAGAGTTGGTCGATACAGTATTACTTGTGATGTTGCATAATCGGTGCCATTTCGTGAAACGAAACGGGTGCTTCTGTAACCGTGGACCCTGGTGCTGGGGTATGAATACCCAGGTAGATAGCAAGTTCAGGGCATCTCATGAATCCCTATGAAACATCTGTGGGCGTTGACGGACTCGAACCGCCGACCTCTTCCTTGTAAGGGAAGCGCTCTCCCAGCTGAGCTAAACGCCCTACGAACGCCCTATTGTAGAAGAACCTCCTGTGGAGAGGCCATCCCCGGCGCCTACCCAGGATCGCCACCGTTGGGGAGCCGCACCCGCCAACCATCGCCCCGGCGCGACAGCAGGGCGTCGGCTTCGCGGGGACCCCAGGAGCCCGCCGGGTAGAGGGCAGGCCGGAGATCCGCTTCGAGTAACGGTGTGTAGAGCCTCCACGCCTGCTCCACCTCGTCGGAACGAACGAACAACGTGCGATCGCCGGTCATGATGTCGTACAGCAGGGTTTCGTACGCGTCGGGAAGGTCGCCGAATGCCTCCTCGTAGGCGAATGACAACGGCTTGGTGGCCAGTTCGGGATGGTCGCTCGGCACCTGTACATCGAACAGCAGCTCGAAGCCCTCGTGGGGTTGCAGGCGGACGAAGAGGACGTTTCCCTGATGCCGGCTCCGGTCGAAGGACTTGAAGAGCGGCACCGGCGGCTCGCGGAACGTGACCGCCACCTGGGTCAGGCGGGTCGCCAGTCGCTTCCCGGTCCGCAGGTAGAAGGGCACCCCCTGCCAGCGCCAACTGTCGATGAAGACCCGCAGCGCTGCGTAGCTGGAGGTGTCCGAGCCATCGACCACCCCCGGCTCCTCCCGGTAGCCTCGGACCATTCGTCCGTCGATCCGGCCGGCGGTGTACTGGCCCAGGACCACGTCGTCGGGTGTGAGCATCCGGATCGACTGCAGAACCTTCACCTTCTCGTCGCGGATCGCCTCAGCATCGAACGACACGGGCGGCTCCATCGCCACCAGGCTCAGCACCTGCGTCAGATGGTTCTGGACCATGTCGCGGAGCGCTCCGGACCGGTCGTAGTACCCGGCCCGGGATCCGATACCAAGATCCTCGGCGACGGTTATCTGGACGTTGGAGATCCGATCACGATTCCAGACCGACTCGAACAGCGGGTTGGCAAACCGGAACACCAGAAGGTTCTGGACGGTGGCCTTACCGAGGTAGTGGTCGATCCGGTAGATCTTGCTCTCGTCGAAGCTCTCGTGGAGGATGGAGTTCAGCGCCACCGCGGACTCCAGGTCGACACCGAAAGGCTTCTCCACCACCAGACGGGTCCAGCCCTCACCGCCGGCGAGGCCCGATGCCCCCAGGCCCCTGACCGTGGCGCCGAAAGCCGCCGGAGGCAGGGCCAGGTAGAAGATACGGTTGCCCGACAACCCGTGGTCTCGCTCTATGGCCTCGATGCGGCGCCTCAACCCGTCGAATCCGTCCACGCCGAGCTGGTGGTAGTGCATCACCCCGTCGCACCAGTCGGCCGGACCGGTGCCGGGGGTGTCCAGCGGTATCTGGCCGGGAGAGGCCTTCTCAATCGCATCGCGGGTCCTGTCCCGGAACACCTGGTCATCGAGAGCCGCGCGGGAGACGCCCAGGATGAGGCATCGATCGACCAACCCGTACTGGCGGACCAGGTGATAGAGGGCCGGCGCCAGCTTCTGGTGATACAGGTCCCCGGTGGCGCCGAACACCACCAGCAGGTGCCGGTCGACCGCCCGGGACCCGACCGTCGGCAGCGAGTCCACTACTACCTACGCTCCACCGACAAGCCCGCAGAGCAGGGTGATGAGTAGACGGGGATTGGTTGGCCCGCGATGCCCAGACCTGGGGTTCGTTGCTGATGATCGGGACAACTAGACACTTTTCAGTACCCAGCTAGCAAACCGGCCACCGTCTCGGTCGCGGAGCGTGGGTCGCCGGTGAGCCGGACCCGCAGCAGGCGGCGGTCCCGGCCTGACAGGGCTTGGTAGTCGCCGGCCGCCTGACCCTCGAGCAATTCCCCGAAGCTGAAATCCGCCTCGGGGATCTCGATATCGAGATCCGGCGAATCCACCATCTGGAGGAACACCCCGTTGTTGCCGCCGCCCTTGTGGAGCTGGCCGGTGGAGTGGAGGAACCGGGGTCCGTAGCCGAGCGTGACCGCCACTCGGTACCGATCCCGGAGGAGCGGCACGAGCGACTCCAGAACGGGCGTGGCCGGACCGCCCATGGGAAGGTATGCATGTATCCCGACGTAATCGCCAGGCTCGATCATCCCCGCCCAGGCCCTCAGCGCCCCGGCAAGCCGGGGGGAGTCGCAGGATGTCTCCGCGACGCTGCCCTCCAAACCCCCCGGCGACATGGCTCGGCGAGCCAAGTCCTTGGCCACCTGAACATCGGGCTGGTCGAAGGGGTTGATCCCGAGAATGGATCCGGCGGACGCCACCGCCATCTCGCTAAGGAACATCTCCGCCCCCAACTCGTCCAGGTGATGGAGGGTTACTCCGACCATCGGGTGGCCGCGGCGCCGCAGCCCGGCCTGGACCGCCTCCCACTCGGGAGGCTGGTCTCCCTCGAGGGCCATGAAGACGAACAGGCGATCCTGCCCGTAGCTCTCCGGATCACCCAACGGCTCACCGGCCACGGGGACGATCCCGGTGCCGTTCTTACCCGTGCTCTCCGCTACCAGCTGCTCGATCCAGGCGCCGAAACCGGTGACCGCCGATGAGCAGATGTACGTGAGCTTGTCCCGGCCGGCCAGGGCCGATTCGCCCATGACCGCGCCCAACCGGAGTCCCGGGTTTGCGGCAACCGGACGGTCGGGCCCGCAGTCGTCGGCCATTACGGCCGCCTTCGCCAGAAGGCTCTCGATGTCCATGCCGATCAGGGCGGCCGGAACCAGTCCGAACGGCGTGAGCGCCGAGTAGCGCCCGCCCACGTCGGGCGGCGCGGCGAAGACCCGGCGGAATCGCCGCTCGCCGGCCAGGGCCTCCAGGCCCGAGCCCGGATCGGTCAGGGCCACGAACCGGTCGCCCGGGCGATCATGAACGCTCGATACCATCCCCCAGAAGTGGCGGAACAGCGACAGCGTCTCGATGGTGCCGCCCGACTTGGAGGCCACCAGGAACAGGGTCCGGACCGGATCGATACCGGCTGACACCGCCCTCACGGCCTCGGGGTGGGTGCTGTCCAGAACGGTCAGCGAGGGATGGCCGGGGGCGGTCCCGAACGTGTCGGCGAACACCTCAGGGGCCATGCTCGACCCGCCCATCCCGAGCAACACCACCCGGTCGGTCCCGGCGCGTACGTCCTCGGCGAAGGCATTGATGGCGGGCACCTGGTCGGTGGCGTACGGCAGCTGGAGCCACCCCAGCCGGTTGGTGAGTTCAGGAGTCGGCTCGGGCGACCACAGGACGTGGTCTCTGTCCCACATCCGGCGTGCGTACTCCTTGGCGGCCCACACCCTCAACCGATCGTCCACCCGACCCGACAGGTCGCCCAAGGCGTAGGCAACGGTAGGTCGGCTCCCCCGCTCTGGCATCGATATCCACTCCGGTGTTTGAGGCCGGCCCTGACGTTACCCGCATCCGTAAGGATTCTTCTAGCGAACATATGTTCGTCTATACTGTTTCGGACCATGACAAAGCTTCGCTGGATCACGACCGATGCGCCCGGTGACAAGAGGGCGTTGTTCGACACGGTGGTCGGGCGCCGGATCGGCCGCGGCGCCTACCGAGGCCTCGAGTTCCTACATGTGGAGTCCCGCACCATCCTCAACCGCGTGCCGCATGCGTCCGCATTGCCTTTCGAGTACACCATCAACGCCTACCGCGGTTGTAGCCATGCGTGCACCTACTGCTTCGCCCGACCCAGCCACGACTACCTGGGCCTCGGCATCGGGCGCGACTTCGACACCAAGATCGTGGTCAAGGTCAACGCACCCGAGATCCTGCGCCACGAGACCGCACCGCAGCGCTGGGCGGGCCATACGATCGCGATGGGAACCAATACCGACCCCTACCAGGCGGCGGAGGGCAAGTACAAGCTGACCCGCCAGATCGTCGAGATACTCGCCGAGCGGGGCAACCCGTTCTCAATACTCACCAAGTCGCCCCTGGTGCTCCGGGATCTGGACGTCCTGACCCAAGCCGCCAGGACCGCCGAGATCAGCGTCAACTTCTCGATCGGAACCCTCGACACCGATGCCTGGTCACGGTCGGAGCCGGGAACCGCCCATCCCCGCAAACGTCTCGACGCGGTCCGGCGGCTCAACGAGGCGGGTATCTCTTGCGGCGTGCTTATGATGCCCGTCCTTCCCGGAATCTCCGATCACCCGGAGCACGTGGAGGAGTTGGTCCGGGCCGCCGCTGAGGCCGGGGCCCGGTTCATCATGGGGGGATACCTGCATGTGCGGGGACCGCTCAAGGACCATGTACTCGGGTGGATAGATCGGGACTACCCCCACCTATCACGGTTCTACCGGCACACCTACGGAACCAGGTCCTACGCTCCCCCGGCCATGCGCCGGCGTCTCGGGGGCCTGATCCGGCGCTCGAAGACGGCCCACGGCGCTCCAGGCGGGGAACGCCGACCGCCCCGCGATATGACCCCCGGGAAGCAACCCGACCCCCAGCTAGCCCTGTTCTCCTGATGGGGTGCCGCGCCCGGCCGCCCGAGGTCCCGGACGGCCGGACCGGATAACTCCGTCAGGCGACCACCGGCACCTCAGCCAGCCCCGCCGCGATGGCGTCGGCCGGGTACTCGTAGTCGTGTAGATCGCCCGCCAGGAATGTGTCGTAGGCGGCCATATCGAAATGGCCGTGGCCGCACAGCGCAATGAGGATCACCTTCTCCTCACCGGATTCCCGGCACTCGTTGGCCTCCCGGAGCGCCCCCGCGATGGCGTGGGTCGGTTCCGGCGCGGGGATGATCCCCTCCGTCCTGGCGAACAGAAGGGCGGCCTCGAAGCACTCCACCTGGGCGATAGCCTCAGCCTCCATGAGCCCGAGCTCGACGATGTGGGACACCAACGGCGACATTCCGTGATACCGCAACCCGCCCGCATGGATGGGATCCGGCACGAACCCGTGGCCCAGGGTATGCATCTTGATCAGCGGCGTCATGCCGATGGTGTCGCCGAAGTCGTAGCGATACTCGCCCTTGGTAAGCGAGGGGCATGCCGCCGGTTCCACAGCCCGGATGGTGGGGTTGATGTTCCCGGCCAGCTTCTCCCGCAGGAACGGGTACGACAGGCCGGAGAAATTGGACCCACCCCCCGTGCAACCGATGATGACGTCAGGCGTCTCACCCACCTTGGCGAGCTGGGCGGCAGCCTCCTGACCGATCACCGTCTGGTGCAGGAGCACATGGTTCAGCACCGAGCCGAGCGAGTAGTTCACATCCGCGTTGGTAGCCGCCACTTCGACCGCCTCGGAGATTGCGATGCCGAGGCTGCCGGTACTGTTGGGATCCTTGGCGAGAATGGCCTGACCGGCGTTGGTCACCTCCGAGGGACTGGAGTGGATCGAGGCGCCCCACGTGCGCATCATGGAGCCCCTGTAAGGCTTCTGATCGAACGAGGCGGCCACCTGCCAGACCTCGCACTCGAGGCCGAACATCCGGCAGGCCAGCGCGAGAGCGCTTCCCCATTGACCGGCGCCCGTCTCCGTGGTCAGCTTCCTGACACCTGCTTGAGCGTTGTAGTAGGCCTGGGCAACCGCGGTGTTCGGCTTGTGGGATCCTGCCGGGCTGACCCCCTCGTACTTGTAGTAGATGCGGGCCGGCGTATCGAGTTCCCTCTCCAACCGGTGGGCCCGGTACAAAGGGGTGGGCCTCCACAGGCCGTATATCTCCCGGACCGGCTCGGGGATCTCTATGTAGCTGTCCTGCGAGACCTCCTGGAGGATGAGGTCCATCGGAAACAGTGGCGCCAGATCGTCCGGGCCCACCGGCTCGAGGGTTCCGGGGTGGAGCACCGGAGGTGGCGGCGCCGGCAGATCGGGGATGATGTTGTACCAATGGGTCGGGATGTCCGACTCGTCGAGCAGGATCTTGGTCGGTACGGTCATCGACTACTCCTCCGCCTAGCCAACCTAGGCTCCGATCGCGAGTACATCTGGAAGGCCGAACGGTACACGCTTGGTCCCGCGGATGCCCACCACCGGCTTGCGAAGTCCGGTCCGGTCTGAGCCCGTGTCCCATGCAGGCACGCCGCCGCTCACCTGGGGTTCCGCCTGCCACAATGAGACCCGTAGCCGCTTTAGAAAGACCTTCAACACCACCATGGCACCGACCGGCCGGCCGGCCCCTCCCGACCCGAAGGACTTCCTGGGCTTCGACGGTCTCCTCGATCCCGAAGAACGCCTCCTAAGAGACACGGTTCGCCGGTGGGTGGCCGACCGCGTGCTCCCGTCGATCGGCGACTGGTTCGATGAGGGGATACTGCCGAGGGAGCTGGCCACCGAACTGGGCGGGCTGGGTCTGCTGGGCATGCACCTGGACGGCTACGGATGCCCTGGCGCCTCTGCAGTCGAGTACGGATTGACCTGCCTCGAACTCGAGGCAGGTGACTCGGGGCTCCGCAGCATGGTGTCGGTCCAAGGTTCGCTGGCCATGTTTCCCATCCGGGAGTACGGGTCCGAGGATCAACGTAGGGAGTGGCTGCCACGAATGGCTACGGGCGAGGTCCTGGGTTGTTTCGGTCTCACCGAGCCCGATTCCGGCTCCGACCCCGGCTCGATGCGCACCACCGCGCGCCGCGACGGTCCGGACTGGATCCTCAACGGCACCAAGACCTGGATATCCAACGGGTCGGTAGCGGACGTGGCCATCATCTGGGCCCGAGCCGACGATGGAGTCCGGGGGTTCATCGTCCCCACCGATACTCCGGGCTTCGCAGCCCGTGACATCCCGCGCAAGCTCTCCCTCAGGGCTTCCCATACGTCCGAGCTGACCCTCGACGACGTGCGCCTTCCCCGGGAAGCAGCTCTGCCCGGCGTGTCCTCGCTGCGCGGTCCGCTGTCCTGCCTGACGGAGGCCCGGTACGGCATCGCCTGGGGGGCGATCGGCGCCGCCCGCTCCTGCTACGAGGCGGCCCTCGACTACGCCGTTACCAGGCAGCAGTTCGGCCGGCCGATCGGCGCTTTCCAGCTCATCCAGCGCAAGCTGGTGGACATGATGGTCACCGTCAACCGGGGACTGCTGCTCGCCCTGCACATCGGGCGCATGCGGGCTCGGGGCCGCGCCGGCCCCGAGCATGTGTCGCTGGGCAAGTTCGATAACGTCCGGATGGCGCTGGATGTTGCTAGGACCGCCCGGTCCGTGCTGGGAGCGAACGGCATCACCCTCGACTATCCGGTCATGCGCCACATGAACAATCTGGAATCGGTGATCACCTACGAAGGCAGCAACGAGATACAGATCCTGATCCTCGGCCAATCCCTCACCGGATTCCAGGCCTTCAAGTAGGAGGGCAGCGGCCACTCCCGATGACCATCCTCATCGGCCTCGTCTCCCCACTGTCCATCGGGCTGGCCGATCACATCGGGACCAACGTTGGCCGTCGCGGGCGTCTCCTGGCCACCGTGCTCTCGATCTACGTCTTCACCCTGCTGTCGACGCTGATCCTGGCGGTGTGGTGGGGCGGGAGCCCCTCCGGTTCCGACCTGGTGCTCGGCAGCTTCTCCGGGGTGTCTTCCGGGATGGGTCTCATCCAGCTCTACCGGGGCTACACCACCCGGGGCACGGGGATAGTGGGACCGGTGGCCGCGGTCACGGGAGCGGTGGTCCCGATCGGGGTGGACACCATCGTGTCGGGTTTCCCCTCGATGGTGGTCGGCTCGGGATTGGTGGTCGGGCTGATCGGCGTCTGGCTGATCGGCATGAAGGATCCCGGAGCGGGATGGGACGTCATCGCCATGAAACACGGCTTGGCCTCCGGTGTCATGTTCGGCATCACCGCCACATTGCTCGGATTGACCGGCGATGACGCCGGGACCTGGCCGGTGGTACCGGGCCGCGTGGTCGCCGTAACCTTCGTCCTGCTGCTGATCCTCATCCGAAGGGAAGCGGTTTGGCCTCACCGGGGTACCACTCGCCAAGCCGTCATAGTGGGCATGCTGGGCGGGATCGGGCTCGGGAGCTTCACGCTGGCCGCCCAGGTCAACCTGGCCGTGGCCGGCCTGTTCTTCCAGATGGCCTACGGTGTCACGGTCCTCTTCCAGGTCCTCTTCTCCGGAGAGCGCACCACCCGCATCCAGCTGGCCGGGTTCGGAGTAGCGATCGTTGCCCTGGCGCTGATCATCCTGGGTTAGTGGTCTGCCTGTGGAATGGCGGTGTGGTATGGCGTCGGCAGCGGTGTTCCTCGCAAGGCCCGCTGACGAAGGCGTGCCCGCAGCGGCGCGGAACGCAGCCACGGGACACCGATGACCGCCAGAACGCACCAGGCTGTTTCGTAGGCAGACCACAGCGGCCACCCAAGTAGAATGCAGGAAGCCCGGGGGTGTAGCTCAGTCGGCAGAGCACCTGGTTTGCAACCAGGAGGTCGTCGGTTCGAATCCGATCACCTCCACCGGTCACGGGGCCGGGGACTCCGAGGGTCATCCGCATACGAGGGAGACAGGCCATGCAACGGGCAGTTGTAGTCGACGCAGTCAGAACACCCACCGGCAAGCGGAACGGCCGGCTACACGGCTACCACCCGGTCGACCTGGCCGCCATCCCGCTGCGAGCTCTGATAGAGCGCAACCAACTCGACCCCGCCCTGGTGGATGACGTGATCATGGGATGCGTGACCCAGACCGGCGAGCAGAGCTTCAACGTGGGCCGGAACGCTGCACTAGCGGCCGGCTTCCCCGAGGACGTGGTGGGCACGACCGTCGATCGCCAGTGCGGCTCGGCGCAGCAGGCCTCCCACTTCGCCGCCCAAGGAGTGATGGCCGGCGCCTACGACGTGGCCATCGCGGCCGGCGTGGAATCGATGAGCCGGGTGCCGATGGGAATCACCGCCCAGCAAGGACCCGGTCGGCCGTTCGGGCCCCGCATGGTCGAACGCTACGCTGACAGCCTCGTGCCGCAGGGGGTCTCGGCGGAGCTCATCGCCGAGAAGTGGGGCCTGTCGCGGGAGCACCTGGACCAGATCGCCTACCACTCCCACATGCGAGCCGCTAGGGCCACGGCCGAGGGCCGGTTCGCCCGGGAGATCGTCCCGGTCGAGATCCGGACGAACGGCGCCGTGGAGAAGATGACCGCCGATGAGGGCATCCGTCCCGACACCTCGCCGGAGCTACTGGCCGGGCTTCCACCGGTCTTCAAGGCGGACGGCGTGGTCACCGCCGGCAACTCATCGCAGATCTCGGATGGCGCGGCCGCCGTGCTGATCATGTCGGAACGGAAGGCCGGCGAGCTCGGGCTGGAACCCAAGGCCTACTTCTTGCAATTCGCCTTGGCGGGCGTGGATCCGGTCAGCATGCTCACCGGACCGATCCCAGCCACCGCACGGGCCCTCGAGAGGGCCGGATTGGGCATTGACGACATCGACCTGTTCGAAGTGAACGAAGCATTCGCCTCTGTTGTCGGGATCTGGCTGGTCGAGAACGGCGGGTCCGACCCCGAAGCCCTCTGGGAACGGACCAACGTGAACGGCGGGGCGATCTCCACGGGCCACCCCCTGGGCGGAACGGGCGCCAAGCTCACCGCCACCCTGGTACACGAGATGGAGCACCGGCAGGCTCGTTACGGACTCCAGACGATGTGCGAAGGTGGGGGCATGGCCAACGCCATGATCCTCGAGCGGGTCGAGTAAGCGGTGTTGGAGGAGACAGGGGTCGACCTGCCCACCACATGACGCTGCTCAACATCATCATCGCCGTTGCGATCGGCGCAGCCATCTGGACCGCCTCGATGGCGGTGATCCGGGCCGTGGCCAATCCTCCACCGGCTGTCGATCCCGATGATGTGGTGGAGACCCGCCGGCGCTTCCGGTGCAGCCTCTGCGGCACCGAGGTGACGATGACGGCCACCAACACCAGTGCTACCAACCCGCCGCGTCATTGCCGCGAGGAGATGGACGAGGTGCCGATCACCTGAGCCGCGGTGAGGGCGAATCCCCGAGGCGCCCCGATATCCACAGCATGGGATAACTCCGTGGAGAACTACAGGGATGTAACTATCCCTGATCATTCATGCTCCCAGCACACCTAAGCGCACTAGGCCCCTTCAACCTCTCAACTGTGGAGCGGCTGCCCCTGAGCTGGCGGTGAAGGCCGTGCCAGGCTGAAGACGGGGCTGTCAGATGGTTATCACCCCAGGTCAGCCGACCCGAAGCGCCGCTCCCTCACCTTTCAAGCGCCCATCCATGAATGATCGGGGCTACTCCCGAATCAGCGGCGGATGGCGCGGCGCGGCGTAGCGAAAACCCGGAAAGATCGGAGCAACCCGGGGTTCAGTGATAGTTCGTTGTCATCAGGAAGCCCCCGCCCATCGAGGCGAGGCCGACCAGCAACAACCATGAAGGCGTGTCCAGCACGTACCGGGTCACTACCAGCAGAACCCCGAGACCCATGAGACCGAACATAACGGCCACGTAGAGCTTCGATGATTCCTTGGCCTTCTTCCCCCGGCTCGCGCTCTTGGGCGGTGTCGGGCGACGCACCGTCTTGGACTTACGACGCCCCTTGGATTCCGGCATGCGGACCAGGCTACCACCGCTGGTTCCAAGCCGAAGGTCCCGGGTCCCGATGGCGGGAGTTCCAGGCCAACGGTTGGTAGGCTTGGCGGGCGATGCGGGTGCTGGTTCTGGACAATTACGACAGCTTCACCTTCAACCTGGTCCAGTACCTGGGTGAACTCGGCGCCGAACCGACCGTGGTCCGCATTGACGAGATGGA
>JAGWAN010000077.1 GCA_021296345.1 Acidimicrobiia bacterium
TGTCCACTGTCCACTGTCCACTGTCCACTGTCCACTGACCTGCATGGACTCGCTACAGTGAGGATGTGAGAGTTCTGCTGGTTTCCGACGCCTCCTGGGTGCGGAACCAGGTGCGTGCCGCCCTGAGCGGATCGGCCGAGATCGTGGAGGTCAGCGACCCCTACCAGGTCGAGACGGCCGCGCCGGGTACCGATCTGTCGATCGTGGACATGCAGGTCGGCTCCATGGGGGGAATGGCGATCACCCGCGCTCTCAAGGCCATCACGCCCACCACCGGGCCGATCGTGTTGCTCCTCGACCGCCAGGCCGATGCCTTCATCGCCAAGCGGTCCGGCGCCGACGGGTGGCTGGCCAAGCCCTTCAGCGCCCAGGCACTGAGGAGGACACTGGCGGAAGTCGCGCTCCTAGGGGCGACCGGCTGACCGGACGATCGCCGCCTCGGGTGTCCGGATGATCGACACTTACCACCTGACGCTGTGGACCATATTCTCCCTGTGTCTCCTGGCGTCCGGGTTCCTATCGGGTAGCGAGACGGCACTGACCGCCATAGCCAGGGAGCGGGTCCAGCAGCTGGCTGCCACGGGCAGGCGCGGGAGGCGGCTGGAACGCCTGGTCGACGACCTGGAGGGCTCGATCGGCACCATCCTCGTGGCCAACAACTTCGTCAATATCCTGGCGACGTCGGTGGCGACCGCGCTGGCATTCCAGCTGGTGGGCGAAGCATGGGGGACGATCCTGTCGACCGTGGTGGTGACCATCCTGGTGCTGGTGATCGGGGAGGTGACTCCCAAGACGCTGGCGGCGCGCTATCCGGAGCGGTACGGGATGGCGGTGGCGGTGCCGGTGTGGAGTCTGGCGGTCGCCATCAGGCCCATCACCAGGGTGTTCATCGGCCTCGGTCAGGGAATCCTCCGGCTGCTGCGCTTTCCTGCTCGGAGCGATCTGGGCGTGACGCCGGCCGATGTGCGGGCGCTGGCCGTGCTCGGGGAACGGGGCGGCGAGATCGAGCGGGGCGAGCGGAAGATCATCGAGCGCCTGTTCGAGACAGCCGACCAGCCGGTCCGCGATGTGATGACGCCGCGAGTCGACATCGTGACCCTGACCCTGCCGGTTACCTCGGCCGAGGTTCGGGAAGCGGTGGCCAGGACGGCCCACTCCCGCTTCCCCGTGGTAGGAGCGGAAGGGAATCCGGACTCGATCCGGGGGATCCTCTATGCCAAGGATGTGCTCAGCCATGCCGAGGAGCTGGATAGCCACCGGGTTGCGGGCCTGCTGAGGACTCCCTACTACGCGCCGGAGAGCGCCTCGGTGATGCGGGTGCTGGAGGACTTGCGTATCCGGCGGATCGGCTTCGCCATCGTGACGGATGAGCACGGAGGGGTGGATGGGCTGGTCACGATCAAGGATCTGGTCGGGGAACTGGTGGGCGTCCTCCAGGACGTGTACGACCCCCGGGTGCCCACGATCCTGCCGATCGGGCGGCAGGTATGGCTGGCGGACGGCCGGACCCCGATAGACGAGCTGGAGGAAGCGACCGGCGCCGAGATCGAGGACGGACCCTATTCCACCGTGGCCGGGTTGTTCCTGAGCCTGTTCGGAAACATCCCGGCGGAGGGCGACCATGTCAGCCACGAGGGGCTCCGGTTAACGGTGTTGAACATGGGCCAGCGCCGCGTCTCGAGAATCAGGGTGGACGCCACCGGGAGGGCCGCCCGCCATCCGGAGTAGGAGCCGGGCGGGGTGTCCGCCAAGCGGGGGACCGGGTATGCTTGTTGCCTCACACGGGCAGTGGCGCAGCTTGGTAGCGCGCTTCGTTCGGGACGAAGAGGTCGTGGGTTCAAATCCCGCCTGCCCGACCAGTTGATGTCGACCGCTTAACCCTCGGGGTCCAGCGGGCCGTAGACGGCTTGGAAGATGTGCGGGGCCTCGTACAGCCGGTGACGCCTCCGATCGGTGATCTCCACCAGATCTCCCCGCTCCACCAGGGTATTGATGGCGGCATAGGCCGTCGGCGGCGTGACTCCCAGGAGTTTGGTGACACTCGAAGCCCTTACGACCGGAGACCTGAAGAGGTGCTCGGCGAGCCTGATGACCGAGGGCGCCCGCTTCTCGGCAAGCATCTGATCCCTTAGCTCCTGCTGCAGCCTTACCAACCGGATGGTACGGCGTTCCGCGTCGCGGGCCTGGTGCAGGACGCCACGCATGAAGAACCGGGCCCAAGGCAACAGGTCACCGTGCTGACTCGCCTGGAGCAGCAGGTCGAAGTACTCGTCCCGGTACTGCTCGAAGAAGACCGAAAGGTATAGAAGGGGCTGGGTCATGGCGCCTTTCCAGATCAGCATCAGCGGGAGCATCAACCTTCCGATCCGCCCGTTGCCATCCGAGAAGGGGTGGATGACCTCGAATTGGTAATGGGCCAGAGCGAGCTGCACCAGGAGCGGTAGGTCATTCTCGTGCACGAAGCGCTCCCAGTCCGTCAACGCTTCGCCCACGGCGTCAGGCGGAGGGGGAACGAATGCCGCGTTCTCGAGGTTGGTGCCACCTATCCAGTTCGGTCGATCACGGATCTCGCCAGGACGCTTGTGGTGCCCGCGCACACCGGTGAGCAGGCGTTCGTGCATCTCGCACAGCAGGCGCATCGACATGGGGAAGCCCTCCCGGAGCCGCTGCAGTCCATGTTCCATCGCCACTGTGTGGTTGGCCACCTCCCGCCAGTCGTCGCTGTCCGCCGGCGTCTCTCCGGCCTCTCCCCGGAGCAGTTGGGGGATGTCGGTCCGGGTTCCTTCGATCCGGGAGCTCAGAACGGCTTCGATCCTCAGATAGGGTCCGATTAGCAGATGCGGGTTCGGGAGTAGCAACCCGACCCCGCCCAGTCTGTTGACAGCGCCCGTAGCCTCATCCAGGTCCTTGGCCACTTCCCTAGGAAGGTCTAGCCGGCGCGGCAGGGGATTCGGATAGAACGCCCGGTATCCCTCCAGGGTTCTGCGCACCACGCCGCGTTCTGTTGACCGGAATGCGTCCGCCTGCACGGTTGCCTCTCCCGGAGCTACTCCCGCAGCCCGCATAGTAAAGTCTGACGGGAAATACTTTACTAAGGGCAGGCCTTCCTAAAGGGATCTTTAGCCCACACCACAGCTATTAAAGCTCAGGCCCGATTTCTTTACTAAGAACGGGAGTTAATAAGACCGCCTTTAGGCAGGCACTGCCTATCCGACGGTTCCGGCCGGCAACTTGGACGCCGCCGCGTAATCGAAAACGGCGAGGGCGCTCGATACATGGCCGATCTCGCGTGCCGCGATCAGGGCCGCCTCGTCGCTGATCGGCCGGGCATTCGGGGCCTTGACGTGGACCTCGGCCACCCGCTCCAGCATCAGGAACCAGCCGATCGCCTCCTCGACCGAGGTGCCCACGGTGACCGGTCCGTGGTTGCGCAACATCACCGCTTTGGCCTCACCCAGCGTGGCGGCGATCTTCTTTCCGGTGTCGAAGTCGGAGACCTGGACCTCCTCACCCTCGTAAACCTCGTGGTCGTCGAAGAAGGCGGTGGCCTCCTGGCAGATCATCCGGAAGGGCTCCACGTTGGCCGCCCATGGCGTGGCGTACGGGGTGTGGGTGTGGGCCACCGCCACCGTATCGGGACGGGCTTCGTGGATGGGAGCGTGGATGTAGTAGGCAGTCATGTTGATCGAGCCGCCGCCGTCCACCCGCCCATCCGGACCGACCAGCACCAGGTCGTCAACGGTGGTGCGGTGGAACGGGACTCCGTAGCGGATCAGCCACATCGCGTCGGCGCGTTCCGGATCCCGCGCCGTGATGTGCCCGTCTCCCAGCGATCCCCATCCGAAGGCGCCGAACAGGCGGTATGAGGTGACCAGCATCCGCTTGCGGTGGGCGCGCAACTCCTCGACCGATGCGAACCCTGGTTCGGCGCGGGCCGCAGCTCCCTCGGATGCGATGCCAGATCGCCAAACGGGGTAGGAGTCGGTCATCCCTCAGAGGTTACCCGAGGATCACCACAGGGGTCTGTCTGCGAAACAGCCTGGTGTGCTCCGGCGGTCATCCCACACCGCCATTCCACAGACAGACGCGAAAGTGGTCTGTGTGCGAAATAGCCTGGTGTGCTCTGGCGGTCATCGGCGCCCCGTCGCTGCGTTCCGCTTCCTCAACGTGCCGCTGCGGGCACGCCTTCGTCAGCGGGCCTTGCGAGGAACACCGCTCGCCATTCCGCAGACAGACCACGTGCTCAGATCAGGAGCTCGGCTATCTCCACCGCGTTGAGCGCCGCCCCCTTGCGCAGGTTGTCTCCCACCACCCACAGGCTGATGCCCCCGGGCGTGCCGATGGTGGGGCGGATACGGCACGCCATCACCGGATCCTGGCCTGCCGAGTCCAGCGGGGTGGCCACCCGGTCATCGCTCCACAGCTCGAGGCCCGGTGCGTCAGCGAGCACCCGCCGGGCGGCGTCGGGGTCGACCGGTGAGTCGAACCACATCGAGGCGGAGATGCCGTGGCCCACCATGACCGGCACCCGTACGCAGGTCGGTTCCACCTCGATGCTGTCCCGTTCGAGGATCTTGTGGGTCTCGTTCACCAGTTTCCACTCCTCGTCGGTGTGCCCGGCATCGGTGATCGCCCCGGCCAGCGGCAGAACGTTGAAGGCGATGGGCCGCTGGAACGGATCGGTCTCGCCGTGCTCCCATCCTCCCTGCACCAGCGCTTCGCGGCGGTTGCCGAGTTCGAGCACCTGTTGCCAGAGGGTGTCCATGCCTGTCATCCCGGCCCCCGAGACCGACTGGTAGGACATGGCCACCATGCGGGCCAGCCCGGCGTATTGGTGGAGCGGTCCGGCGGCCATCATCAGCGTCATGGTGGTGCAGTTCGGGTTGGCGATGATCCCGTTGGTGTCGGCCGCCGCGTGGTCGTTGACTCCCGCCACCACGAGCGGCACCTCCGGCGCCATGCGGAAGGCGGAGGAGTTGTCGATCACGATCGATCCCCCTTCCACGAATGACGGGGCGAACTCCCTGCTCCTTCCCGCGCCGGCCGAGAAGAGGGCGATATCGATGCCCGAAGGGTCGGCGGACGACAGATCCTCCACCGTGACATCACCCCAGCGGGTGGTGACCACCCGGCCGGCCGAACGAGCCGACGCCATGAGACGCAGCTCCGAGAGCGGGAAGTCCCGTTCCTCGAGGATCTCGATCATGGTGCGGCCCACCGCTCCGGTGGCGCCGACGACGGCCACTCGTGGATCAGGCATCGGCGCCGACCTCCGCTGCGATCACGGGCGGGTCGAACTCGGCGTGCAGGGCCCGTACCGCGTCCGCCACCGAGTCTCGATTCACCACGCACGAGATCCGGATCGGGGAGGTGGAGATCATCTCGATGTTGATGCCGGCGTCGCCCAGGGCGCGGAACACCCGGGCCGCCACCCCGTGGGTGGACCTCATCCCCGCTCCCACCAGCGACACCTTGCCCACGTTGGAATCCACGGAGGAGCCCGTGGCGTCCAGTTCCACAACCAGCTCGGCGGTCGCCCGGCGAGCGATGTCGACGTGGGCCTCCGGCACCGTGAAGCTGAGGTCGGTGCATCCGTCCGCGCCCACGTTCTGGACGATCATGTCCACGTTCACCCGGGCGCCCGCCAGCTTCTCGAATATGGCCGCGGCGACGCCGGGCCGGTCGGGTACTCCCCAGAGGGTCACCTTCGCCTCCGATGTGTCGTGCGCGATGCCGCTGATAATCGCTTCTTCCATCACCTTCTCCTTGACCCAGGTGCCCTCGTCCTCCACGAACGACGACCGGACGTGGATCGGAATGCCGAACTTTCTTCCCACCTCCACCGAGCGCGCCATCAGCACCCCGGCGCCCCCGGCGGCCAGCTCGAGCATCTCGTCGAAGGAGACCTCGCCGAGCTTGCGAGCGTCGGGAACCACCCGAGGATCAGCCGTGTATACGCCGTCCAC
>JAGWAN010000006.1:0-17772 GCA_021296345.1 Acidimicrobiia bacterium
GATCTCGTCCCATCTTGCAAGCCTGGCCTCGCCGCTTCGCACGGCGCACAGCGTGAGGAACTCGAAGCAGTACACGGTGGCCCCCCAGGCGGTGGTGGCGCGGATGGTGGCCAGTGCCTCGGATACTTGGCTGTGGGGCACAGATCGCATGTGTTGACGCCGGGCGCTGTTCTTGCCTAGGGCGGCTGTGATCGTGGCGGTGGGGTCGTCTTGGCGGTGACCCTCAGCGACGGCCCATTTCATGACGGCGCTGATGCGCTGGCGAAGCCGCCTCGCGGTTTCGGCTTTGGTGAACCATATGGGGGCGAGGCAGGCCATGAGGTCTGCTGAGGTGATCAGGTCGATCCGCTTCCCTCCGACTGTTGGGTACACGTAGGTAGGGAGGCTGGACTTCCAGATCTCTCGGCTTCTGCTGCCCGGCCGCCATTTGGCGGAGTGGAGTTCGATGACCTTGTCGGCGGCTTGTTCGAATGTCGGCGTCTTTTTGGCTCTCGGGTTTCGGCCTTCCTCGATGGCTTGGCGGTTGTCGAGGGCGCGGCGGCGGGCCTCGGCCAGTGTCACTGCCGGGTAGGAACCGAGGCCGAGGTTGGTTTCGCGGCCGTTGATTCGGAGTCTCTGGCTCCAGGTTTTGGATAGCCGACCCTCGATTCTGGTCGGCTTCACCAGTAGGGTTAGCCCGTGGCCGCCGCGTCCGTCTCCGTAGCGTCCGGGTCGGCGTACGGTCTTGACGAACGTGGCTGAGAGGGTGGCTGGGCGTCTCATGTTTCCGATTGTTTCCTGTTTTGGGTATCGGTCTGGTTATCAGTTTAGCACCGGGATTGTACAGAACGGTGCGAAACCGCATAAAACGACCGAATCCAAGAAAGTACCTGTGACCTGGGGAAATGCGGATGGTATGGGGAGTTGTGCCACGGTGTGAAACGGGGGTTCGATTGTCCGCACCTCCACCGTGACCTCCTGGAGGGCTGTATGTGGCCACGCGACCCATCCAGAACCCAAGTGGAACATTGAACCCTCCACAAGTGATACATCACAAAGCCCATAAGTGACGCATTGTCACCGCCTTCGGCCCGTGGAGCGGTGGTCGGTCCTCATGACGACGCAGGTAGTCGACCACCCCAATTCTCTGTGCATTTGTAGATACAGCCAAACGCCTGACCATGCTCCACCGTGACATGGGTCTGACGACTGCCGAGCGTGAGGAGCTTGTGCGGTCCTGTGAACGTGCCGCGTCTGTGTGCCGAATGGACTATGATTCTGGTCATGTCGAAGGCGCTTCCCCTGTCAGAAGTAAAGGCCAAGCTGTCGGAGGTCGTCGATCAGATCGTCAAGACACACGAACGGGTCACGGTGACACGGAACGGTCGTCCGGTAGTCGTGGTCGTGAGCACAGCAGATCTTGAAGCTATTGAAGAAACCGTCGCCATCCTCTCCGATCCCGCCGCCACCCAAGCCATCGAAGCGGGCCGGGCCGCCATCGCAGAGGGTGATGTTGCCACCAAGGAAGAGATCGAAGCGCTTCGCGACCGGCTGCGCCGCAACAGGGGGTGACCGGTACGTCTTGGGATCTTGTAGTTGCCCGACCTGCCAGGCGAGCCATTGATCGCCTCCCCGCCAAGATCGCCGTTGCGGTCGTGGAGTACCTCCTCGGGCCTCTCCTGGACAACCCGCACCGTGTCGGCAAACCGCTGCGCGGTGACCTGTCGGGGCTTCACTCGGCGCGCGTAGGGGCGTACCGCATCGTCTACGAGATCGATAGAGGAAAGCGTGTGGTCTACGTGGTCTACATCGACCACAGAGCAGACATCTACCGACCGCGATAGCGCTGCCCATCCGGTTGCTGACCTCGTAGGAGGACGATGGCGGAGTGGCATCGATGGCCGGATCTCCGTGCGCCGCCCGGTACGCTGGGGCTCCTACTCATGTGGGAGGGGACGGCGGTTTGATGGTTGATCAACGGTTGGCTCGTCTCCGGGAGGAGTACGAGGCGGAAGGGCTGTCCATGGCGGCGGCCGATCCGGACCCGGTCCGCCAGTTCGATCGGTGGCTGGACGAAGCCGTAGCCGCGGCGGTGCCGCAGGCCAACGCGATGACGGTCGCCACCGTCGATGAACGGGGTCATCCTGCGGCCCGGGTGGTGCTGCTCAAGGGGTACGACCGGTCCGGCTTCGTGTTCTACACCAACATGGAGAGTCGGAAGTCAGCCGAGTTGGAGGCCAACCCGCGGGCGGCCTTGTGCCTTCTCTGGCTGGAGCTGCACCGTCAGGTCCGGATCGAGGGGCCGGTCGAGGCTGTGAGCGATAGGGAGTCTGACCAGTACTTCGCCTCGCGTCCTAGGGAGGCTCGGATCGCGGCCGCTGCTTCCCCGCAGAGCCGGGAGATACCCGACCGGACCGCGCTCGAACGCCTGGTGACCGGCAAGGAGACCGATTTCGAGGGCGGGGATGTGACCAGGCCTGCCCATTGGGGAGGTTGGAGGGTACGTCCCGAACGGTTCGAGTTCTGGCAGGGCCGGCCCCATCGCCTCCACGACCGGATCGTCTACCTCGCCGACCCCGACGGGTGGCGACGGGTCCGGCTCGCGCCATGATCGCGGCCGATGCCCAGCTCCGGCCGGCGATGGCCAGAGCGATGATCGCCCATGCGATCGAAGCCAGCCCCAGGGAGGCCTGCGGCCTGATCGTGTATGACGGCGCCGGTCATCCGGTCAGGCTCTACCGCACCACCAACGTCCACCCCGATCCCGATCGCTTCGAGCTGGACCCGGTCGAGCACTTCGGGGTCGTCAGGGAGGTGGACGAGTACGGGTGGCAGATCGGCGCGGTTTACCACTCTCACCCGCAGGGTCCGGCCCGGCCGTCCGCTACCGACCTGGCCGCAGGGATCGATCCGGCCTGGATATCGTTCGTCATCGGACGCAACGGGACCGCGAAGTGGGTCATCCGGGCTTACTCGATGCGGGACGGGCACGCTACTCCCTTGGGCGCAGTACCGTCCTGACCGGGCACAATGCCCCGCGACGCGGCCGGAATCGACCAAGATGGACACCATGACGGCGACCCCGAAGGATCTCCCGAGCCACGAGCCCGACCCCGTCCCATGGTGGTATGCCGATCTGTCCGCATACCTCGCCCGTCTGGAGAGCCAGCGGGGGTTGTCGGAACACACGGTGGCCGCCTACCGGCGCGATCTCACCCAGTTCTTCCGGCACGCCGAGGGCCTGGGCATCGATTCTGCGGCCGGAATCGGCCGTACCGCGATCCGGATGTTCCTTACCCACCTCGACGGGGAGGGTTATGCCCGGCGCTCGGTTGCCCGCAAGATATCCGCCATCCGGGCCTACCTCTCGGATGCGGTGCGGCGAGGCACCCTCAGCGTGAACCCCGCCAACGGTATCGCCCGTCCCAAGGCCCGCCGGACCCTTCCCAAGGCCCTCACCCAGCGGGCTGCAACCTCGCTCCTCGAAGCGATCGACGGGGACGATCCGAAGTCCCTCAGAGACCGAGCCATTCTCGAGACCCTCTATGCCACGGGCTTGCGGGTGTCCGAGATGGCCTCCCTCACCATGGATGGGACGGTCGGGCTGGATCGGTTGGCGGTGGAGGGGAAGGGCGGACGCCATCGGGTGATCCCGCTGGGAGCGCAGGCTCGGATCGCCATTGATCGCTACGTAAGGGCGGGCCGGCCCCTCCTTGCGGGAGATCGCCCCACGAACGCCCTTTGGGTGGGTGCTAGGGGAGTGCCCATGAGTCCTCGGACACTTCGCAGGACGGTGCAGAACCGGGCGGGCACCTTTCCCCACGCCCTTCGCCACTCCTTCGCCACCCACCTGCTCGAACGGGGCGCCGATCTGACCTCCGTCCAGCAGCTCTTGGGCCATGTCGAGCTGGGAACTACCCAGGTCTATACGTCGGTTACCCGCCATCACATGAGGGCCACCTACGAACGGAGCCACCCCCGCGCCTAGCAGCAGTGGCCGGTGGCCGGTATTTCTGGTGGAGTGAATGTCCGTCTGAACGGCCCGTTCCCCTCAGGCGTCTGCCCACGGGCCACGGGCCACTAGGATCGAGCCCGATTACGCACGTTCACTGCGGCCTCCCACGGTCGGGCAGCCAGCTCGGGGAGGTTCGGAAGGGCGCACGGCAGGCCGCCGCGGCGCTTCCGAGGAGGGTGGGCGGAGGAATAACCGAACAGAGGAGGCACTGTTGTCTGCTGTCACCATGAAGCAGCTACTAGAAGCCGGGGTCCATTTCGGCCACCAGACCCGGCGCTGGAACCCCAAGATGGCCCCGTACATCTTCGGAGAGCGCAACGGGATCCATATCATCGACCTGCGCCGGACGCTGGAGGAGGTCCAGAGGGCCCACGCCTTCGTCCGGGACCTGGTAGCCGAAGGTGGCGAGGTCCTGTTCGTGGGGACCAAGAAGCAGGCCCGTTCCGCCATCGAGGAAGCCGCTCAGCGGGTCAACATGCCGTACGTGAGCTTTCGCTGGCTGGGTGGCATGCTCACCAACTTCAAGACCATCAACCAGCGTATCTTCTACATGAAGGAGCTGGCGGCCATGGAGACGTCCGGCGACATGGATCAGCTACCGAAGAAGGAACGCCTCCGCCTGCGCCGCGAGTACGCCCATCTCCTGCGGACCCTGGGCGGGGTGGCAGACATGGGCGGAACGCCGTCGGCCGTCTTCGTGGTCGATCTGCTCACCGAACACATAGCGGTGCGGGAAGCTGTGAGGTTGAACATTCCCGTGATCGCGCTGGTCGACTCCAACTGCAACCCTGACGACATCGATTTCATCATTCCCGGAAACGACGACGCCATCAGGTCGGCCTCCCTCATCGCTTCGGCGATCGCCGAAGCGTGCGTGGCTGGGCAGGAGCAGGCTCTGGCCGCCGCAGAGGGCGAGTCCGAGGATGAAGGCGCCGACAGCTAGTGCTGTGGCTCCGAACCACACGAACACCAAGCTAGAGATCATCAACAGGAACTGAATCGAAGGACGAGCAAAGATGGCACAGTTCACAGCCAAGGACGTACAGGCTCTGCGCAAGGCCACCGGGGTCGGCATGATGGACGCCAAGAGGGCCCTGGTGGAGTGCGACGGGGACATGGATAAGGCGAGGGACCTACTCCGGGAGAAGGGCCTGGCCGATGCCAAGAAGCGGGCAGGACGGGACGCCAACGAGGGCACCGTCGGCTTCTACGTGCACCAGCCCTCCGGCTATCCGACTGTCGGGGTGATCGTGGAGTTGGCTTCGGAGACCGACTTCGTGGCCAAGAGCGACCGGTTCCAGAAGATGGCCCACGACGTGGCCATGCATATCGCCGCCGCCCAGCCCAAATGGGTGCGGACCGAGGACGTGCCCGGGGAGTTGGTCGACCGGGAGAAGGAGATGATCGCCAGAGAGGCGATGGCTTCGGGCAAGCCGGAGCGGATCGTCGAGCGGATCGTGGATGGTCGGATCAAGTCCTTCTACAAGGAGCACGTGCTCTACGAGCAGGAATACATCAGGACCGATCAGTACGAGGGCAAGGTCGGGGACATGGTGACCGAGTTGGCCGCCTCGATGGGCGAGAACATCGGCGTCAGGCGGTTCGCCCGCCTGGCGGTAGGCGAGCAGGAGGCCTAGTAGAGGACAGCAAGCCTCGGCGCCGGTGCGCTCATCCGGTTAGCACCCGCCTGGTGTTCTCGACCATGAACCGGTCCAGTAGGGTGGTGTCCAGACCGAGGGCTTCCATCATCCCGGGAACCACCGAGCGCAGGTAGCCGTAGCCGAATCCCCCGTACGCGGTCAGCTGCAGGCGGGTACACACGTCGTGGCTTACGAGCAGTTGAGCGGCGTAGCCCTCGTCCGCCAGCCGGCTCAGAGCGGCAAGCCTTTGCGGGTCGGTCGGGAAGTGCAGGTACCACCCGTGCGGCCACCACGTGTTCCCGAAGAAGTCGAACTCCACGTTGATTCCGCGCTCCAAGGCCCGCCGGTGCCAGGTCAGATCCCGGATGTCAAAGTCCATGTGGCAGAAGACCACTCGCTCCCAGTCGGGTTCGGTCCGGCTCAGCACCTCGAGGGCGTGCTCGGCGATCGGTACCTCCATGAGGTGCACGAACAGCGGGGCGCCGGTGGCCCGGTGGGCGAGAACGGCCGCCTCCAGAGTCTTGAGTTCCCCGGGATGGACCGGTGAGAACAGACCGATCTCCCCGATCACACCAGCCCGGATTCCGGTGTCGCCGATGCCTTCCGTCAGGTCGCGGATCATCGGCTCTGCGATGGCCTCCGCCGGCGAGCCGTCGATCAGGCGGCGCGTCCCGGGCCGCTGCTGCAGGCGCAGGTAATGGCCCGTGCCGCAGATGATGTTGACCCCGGTCGTATCCGAGATCCGGCCCAGCCCCGCGGGGTCTCGACCCAGCTCGGGCGGAGTCAGGTCCACGATCGTGTCCACCCCCGCCTGTCGAGCCTTTGCCAGTTCGCCCATGGGATCGGACGACTCGTCAAGGGTGATCGTGTTGACGTTGCGCATCATGTCATTGCGCAACACGCCGAGCTGGTCCATCGTGATCGGGCGGGTCGCCTCCGGGTCCGTGGCCGGGAACGCGTAGGCCATGGACATGAGCACATGCTCGTGGGGCAGGGTGACGCCCAGTTCCGAGCCCTCGATCAGACCCCTCACAGTCATCACCTGCGCCATCGAACAACCAGTGTAAGGTCCCCGACCCCGGCATGAGGTGGACAGTGGTGGTGGTGACATCTGACTGGATATCGAGCAGGTCCTTGAGTTGCGCCGCCTAATGTTCGCCTCGTGGCCGCCCGCGCCGTTGTCCTGACACGTCCCTCTGCCGAGGGCTCGGGCGCCGTGGTTCTGAGATCCACCGGCCGTGCCGGCTTTTCAGTAGTCGCGACCATCAGGGAAGGGTGACATGACCAGTTTCTGGCACGGGTATGCCGACATGGGCCTCGTACCCGGCAACGAGATCGTGATGAGCCGGGGAGAAGGGGTGTGGATCTATGACACCGAGGGCAGCCGGTACCTGGACGCTACGGCTTCGCTCTGGTACTGCAACGTAGGGCACGGTCGCAAGGAGATCGCCGAGGCGGTGGCCGACCAGATGGCCGATCTGGCCGCCTACTCTACGTTCGGCTTCACCACCACCGTGCCCACCAGGGAGTTGGCCGACCGGCTGGTAGCGATGGCGCCCATCGACGACGCGGTGGTGTTCATGACCACCGGCGGCAGCGACGCCATCGAGACAGCCGCCAAGCTGATCCGTCGCTACTGGAACGCAGTCAGCCGACCCGAGAAGCGGATCATCGTGGCCCGAGAACTGAGCTACCACGGGATGAACGCCTGGGGCACGGAACTCGGTGGGCTTCCCTCCAACAGCGAGGGCTACGGGGGGCCACTCGTACCCCACGTGGTCCACGTTCCCACGCACGACACATCGGCCGTCGCCGACCTGTTCGAAAGCGAGGGCGGACGGATCGCCGCCTTCGTGGGGGAGCCGGTGATCGGGTCGGGGGGAGTCGTCCCACCGGCCGACGGCTACTGGGCGGAGATCGAGCGGCTGTGCCGCGCTCACGACGTGCTGCTGGTGGCCGACGAGGTGATCACCGGATTCGGACGGGTGGGCCGGGACTTCGGCGCCCAGAAGTACGGATTCACCCCTGATTTGATCGCCTTCGCGAAGGGCGTCACCTCCGGCTACGCGCCCCTGGGCGGGATCCTGATCTCTCCCCGGATCCGGGAGCCCTTCTGGAGCGGTCAAGCCATGTTCCGTCACGGCTACACCTACTCGGGCCACGCCGCATCCTGCGCGGCCGCCCTGGCCAACCTCGACATCCTCGAGCGGGAGGGCCTCGTGGCGCGGGTCGCCGAGCTGGACCCGATCCTCGCGTCCGGGGTGACAGGCCTGGAGACCCACCCGGTGGTCGACTCGACTCGCGCAGCCGGCCTGCTGGCCGCGGTGGTGCTCTCGGAAGACGCTCTGGCAGAGGATCCCGGACTGCTCGACGCCGTGGTCCGCGCCGCTCTAGCGAGGGGAATCATCACGATCGGCCTGCGGGGGGCCTACGGCGTCCTGCAGATATCCCCGCCGTTCGTGATCACCGAATCGGAAATCGACTACATGCTGACCGGCCTGGCCGATGCCGTGGCCGAGGTCGCGACCGAACGGGGCTTGGGCTAATGGTCTTACCACTGTGGTCTGTCCGGGAAACAGAGCGGGTTGTTTCGGTCGGTGCTCGCTGTGGCAAACTACATCGTGTGAGAGTTGATGCCCATAGTGCGAACCCCCCCGCTCCGGGTTCTCCGGAACCCTTGTAGATGGCTCCAGCCCGCCGGGTCCTGCTGAAGCTGTCTGGGGAGGCCTTTGCCGATCCCGCAATCGGCTACGGGATATCTCCCGAGACAGTGCAGGTCGTGGCGGGAGAGATCGCCGACTCGCAGAAGGCCGGGCACCAGATCGGGATCGTGGTGGGCGGTGGCAACATCTTCCGAGGCGTATCCGCGGCAGCCACCGGCATGGACCCGGCCAACGCCGACTACATGGGCATGCTCGCTACCGTCATCAACGCCCTGGCCCTCCGCGACGCTGTCGAGGCTCGGGGGGTGGAGTGCCGGGTGCAGTCGGCGATCACCATGCAGCAACTGGCCGAGCCCTACATTCGTTTGCGAGCCATCCGCCACTTGGAGAAGGGCCGTTCGGTGATCTTCGCGGCCGGAAGTGGGAACCCGTTCTTCACCACCGACACGGCCGCTGCTCTCCGAGCTGTCGAGATCGGTGCCGAGGTAGTGCTCAAGGCCAGCAAGGTTGAAGGGATCTACTCCGCTGATCCCGAGCTTCATGCGGATGCCCTGCTGCTCGACCAGATCAGCTACATGGAATTCATCAATGCCGAACTCAAGGTGATGGACACCACCGCCGTCACGATGTGCATGGACCATAAGCTGCCGATCGTGGTCTTCCGGTTGTTGGCTCCCGGTAACATCCGGCGGGCCGTGGAGGGCGAGTCGATCGGAACCCGGGTGTGCTGAGACACCCCCGGAGAGGAGGTTGACGGATGCTTGATGAGCTACTCGAGGATGCCGCGGAGCGAATGGCGTCGGCGGTGAAGCACACGCAGAGCGAGTTCGCAACGCTCCGGACCGATCGGGCCAGCGGGGCGGTTCTCTCCAGGGTCATGGTCGACTACTACGGGGAGAAGGTGGCCCTCCTGGAGCTGGCCAGGACCGCCAGCCACGAGAACCTGCTGGTGGTGATCCCTCATGACTCGAATGACCTGGTCGCCATCGAACGGGCTATCCGGATGTCGGGCCTCGATCTGAACCCGGCAAGTGACGGGAAGGTGATCCGCCTAGTGTTCCCGCCGCTCACCGAAGAACGGCGGCGCCAGCTCGTCAGGTTGGCCCGCAGCATGGCGGAGGAGGGCCGGGTCGCTATACGCCACATACGGAGGTCGACCCGTAGCGATCTGGGCGAGGTCGGCGAATCGGAGGACGAGATCTGGAGGGCCGAGAAGCAACTCCAGCAGCAGACCGACCGCCACATCGCCATGACCGACGAGTTGCTTGCCAACAAGGAGCAGGAGCTGCTCAAGATCTAGTTGCTAGTTCCTAGATGTTAGTCGGTAGTTAGTAGTAGTGAAGCTAGAGACTAGCAACTACAAACTACGCAGTCTGGCCTCGCGAGCGCTCTCGGTCGGGAATAGCCACAGGATCGGTCCTCTAGGGGGGTATTCTGGGCAAACTCTCCCCGAGGAAACGGTTACGCATGGTTGGTGACGGCACCGAGCCGCCCCCCGAGTCAGCTGATGAGGAGGCTGGGGATCAGCCTGCCGACTCCGAGGGCTCTCCTCCGGAGTCCGGCGAGTTCACTGACCGCGACTACATCCGATCCACCACCCGGGAATACAAAGGCCTGGCCGAAGCGGTAGCCCGGGCGGGTGAGGAGGAGGTCGAGCAGTCGGCGGTGGCGGCTTCGATCCCTGGGGTCGGCACCAGCGTGGTCGGTTTCGAGGACGTGACCGGCGTCGAGGAGGAAGACCCGGAGCAGATCGAACAGATCGACCGAGCCCGCCGTTCCGAGTTGGCACTCCGGATCGCCACCGGCCTGGCTGCGGTTGCCCTTTTCTTCGGATCCCTTAATGCGGGACCGTTGTGGGTCACCTTGTTCGTCGGCCTCCTGATCCTGGTCGCGGTGGCGGAGTTCTATCAGGCGGTCCGCCAGGTCGGTTTCACGCCGCTGGCGTTCATCGGCCTACCCGGGGCCGCGGCGGTCATGTACGTGGCCTGGCACTCCGGACCCGCCGCGGTGGGTGGGGTGCTGGCAGCGGTGATCCTGCTGTCGGGCCTATTCTTCGTGGCGGCCGGCCGGACCTATCCGCTGGCCAACATCGGGGTCACGGTCCTAGGAGTGGCCTGGGTGCCGGTTCTGGCCTCGTTCGCGGTGCCGATCTTCAAATCCCCCGATGCGTGGAGCTTGACTACCGGGCTGGTGGTGTTGACGGCTCTCAACGACATTGCCGCCTTCTCCTACGGGCGCACGCTCGGGAAACGCCGGATGGCCCCTACCCTGTCGCCCAACAAGACCGTGGAAGGGTTCCTCGGCGCCACCGTCATCACCGTACTGGCAGGGGTTGTGATCGGGCGGTTCGAGTTGCTGGAGCCGCTCACCCTGCAGTCAGCCACCGCGCTGGCAGTGGCCATCAGTGTGTTCGGACCCATGGGCGACCTGGCCGAGTCGGTGGTGAAACGGTCCATCGACCTAAAGGACATGGGTAGCAGCCTGCCCGGCCACGGTGGGGTGCTGGATCGGCTGGACGCCTTCATGTTCGCGATTCCTACTGCCTACCTGGTGTATCTCTGGTTCGGATACCTGTGAGTCCCGTTGTCGTCCTAGGGGCGACGGGGTCCATCGGCCGCCAGACACTCGAGGTAGCGGACCGTCTAGGCGTTCGAGTGGCAGGACTTGCGGCTCGGCGAGCAGGGGACGACTTGGCCCGGTTGGCTGAGCGCTATCCGCGTGCCACCGTGGTGGCGGTGGCGCCCGACCCGGACGGCCATGACCGCTTTCGCCAGCGGTATGGCCATCGCTACTCCTCGGGTCCCGGCGCCCTGGTGGAGATGGCTCAGCATCCAGGTTCAGTAGTGGTCAACGGGGTGGTGGGGTCGGCGGGTCTGGAAGCGTCCATCGCCTCACTTGAGGCGGGAAACCGTCTCGCCCTGGCCAACAAGGAGAGCCTGGTCGTGGGCGGGGAGCTTGTGATGGCGGCCGCGTCCCACGGTGAGTTGGTCCCAGTCGATTCGGAGCACTCTGCGCTGTTCCAGTGCATGGTGGGGGAGCGGATTCCCGAAGTCTCCCGCCTGGTGCTGACTGCTTCCGGCGGTCCCTTCCGAGGTCGGGACCGGGAGCGGCTGGGCCAGGTGGGTCTGGATGAAGCGCTGGCCCATCCCACCTGGAACATGGGTCCCCGGATAACCATCGACTCTGCCACGTTGGTGAACAAGGGCCTGGAGGTGATCGAGGCCCACTTCCTGTTCGGTCTGCCTTTCGAAAAGGTGGATGTGGTGGTCCATCCACAGAGCATCGTCCACTCGCTGGTGGAGTTCGTGGACGGATCGCTGAAGGCTCATCTGGGCGCTACCGACATGCGGATCCCCATCCAGTACGCCCTCAGCTACCCGCGACGCTCGCCGGGCGGTTTTCCCCGGTTCGACCTGACCCGGTCCGATCTGACATTCGAGGCGGTTGACCGCGACGCCTTTCCTGCGCTCGAACTCGCCTATGCCGCGGGGAGGGCAGGAGGAACCGTCCCGGCGGCCTTCAACGCCGCTGACGAGGTGGCTGTGGCCGCCTTCCTGGAGCGGCGGATCGGGTTTCTCGACATTCCCGCCGTGATAGCGGAGGTACTCGATGGCCATCAGGCAATGGAGGCGACCTCGATCGGGGTGGTGATCGAAGCCGATCGGGCTGCCCGGCGTGCCGCTCGCGCCTCAGTGGAGCGCCGGTAGAGGAGGGAGTTTGGTCGGCGGAATTATGATGGTGGTGGCCATCTCGGCGTTCATCGTCGTGCATGAGGCCGGTCACTACTGGGCGGCCCGCGCCACCGGAATGAAGGCCACCGAGTTCTTCCTCGGTTTCGGGCCTCGACTGTGGTCGTTCCGCCGCGGCGAGACCGAATTCGGTGTGAAGGCGCTCTTGTTCGGCGGCTACGTGCGGATCGCCGGCATGAGTATCGGCGAGAAGATCGACCCGGCCGACGCGGGCCGCACGTATAGGGAGCAGCCCTTCTGGAAGAAGTCGGTGGTGGTGCTGTCCGGGGTGACGCTCAACCTCCTGACAGCGTTCCTCCTGCTGTTCGGCCTGTTCTGGTACTCCGGCGCCGCCGAATTGACCACCACGGTGGAGAGGGTCAGCCCCGAGATATCCGCGGGAGTGCCCAGCCCGGCCGCGGTAGCGGGTGTGCTGGACGGAGACGTCATGACCACCATCGACGGCGTAGCCCTGGACGGTTGGGAACAGGCCGTGCAGCTGATAATGAGCCGCCCTGGCGAGACCGTCACCTTGGAAGTCGTTCGCGACGGCCGTCCCCGCTCCCTGACGGTCACCCTGGGCTCGTACCATCCTCAGACCGGTGAGGCGGTCGGTTTCCTAGGCGTTTCGCCCGCGGCGCGGAGGGTTTCGATCGGGCCTGTCACGGCCGCTGGACGTGCGGTCATGGCCGAGTGGGCGATCACCTCCGGCGCGTTGGAGGCCATCGCACGCATCATCCGGCCCGGATCGCTGCTCGAGTTGGGCGGCGTGCTAGCCGGACAGAGCGACGTTCCGGAGGAGATCCGGCCGGTCAGTCCCATCGGTCTGGTCAGGATCGGCAGCCAGGTGTCCGAGGTGGGTATCGCCAACCTCGTCTTCATCCTGGCAGTGGTGAACGTCACACTGGCCCTGTTCAACAGCGTGCCCCTGTACCCGTTGGACGGAGGACATTTCGCCGTGGCGCTCTACGAGAAGGTCACGGGGAGGCGGGTGGATCACCGGAACCTGGTCCCCGTCGCCGCCGTGGTGATCCTGTTCATGCTGTTCCTCGGCCTGGTGGCGATCGTCCTCGATATCGTCAATCCGCTTACTCTCTAGTTGTACGTTGGTAGAGACCACCGACCACTGGCCACTGAACCTCTGGAAAGGCGCACCGACCCGGTGGTAGTAACATGGAATGCTTGATGGATCACCGCGATCGAACCAGGCAGATTCACGTGGGTCGCGTGCCGGTGGGGGGTGGCGCTCCGGTCTCCGTGCAGTCGATGACCACCACCAAGACCGCCGACGTGGACGGCACCCTGGCCCAGGTCTATGCCCTGGCCGGAGCCGGAGCCGACATAGTCCGCATCACGTGCAACGATGTCGACGCCGCCGGGGGGCTGGCCGAGATCGTGCCCCGCTCGCCGGTGCCGATCATCGCCGATATCCATTACCAGTACCGCTTGGCACTGGCGGCGCTCGAAGCCGGCGTGCAGGGCTTGCGTCTCAACCCGGGCAACATCCGGAAGCCTCATCAGATCCGCGCGGTGGCTCGCGACGCCAAGGACCGGGGAATCCCGATAAGGGTGGGCGTCAACGCTGGCAGCCTGGACCGCGAACTGATGGCGCGATACGGTTCCGCCACGCCGGAGGCGCTGGTTGCGTCGGCGCTCAAGGAGATCGAGTACCTGGCCGAGGAAGACTTCCACGACATCAAGATCTCCGTCAAGCATTCCCACGTACCGTCCATGGTCGAGTCCTACCGCCTGCTGGCCGATACGGTCGGCTTCCCCCTCCATCTCGGGGTCACCGAGGCAGGACCTCTACCGGGGGGACTGATCAAGTCGGTGGCCGGCATAGGAACCCTGCTGCTCGAAGGCATCGGCGACACCATTCGCTTCTCGTTGACTGCTGATCCCGTGGAGGAGGCCAGAGCCGGACGGCAGCTCCTCGAGTATCTCAACCTGCGGGAACGCACGGGGCTCGACCTGATCGCCTGCCCCAGCTGCGGGCGGGCGGAGGTCGATGTGCTGGAGGTTGCCAGTACGGCCCAGGCCAGGCTCGAGGAGGCGAAGCTGCCCATCCAGGTGGCCGTCATGGGCTGCGTGGTGAACGGACCCGGAGAGGCGCGCGAGGCCGACCTTGGGATCGCTGCCGGTCGGGGCCGAGGGCACCTGTTCATCAAGGGCAAGGTGGTACGGGTGGTGCCGGAGAACGAGATGGTGGACGCCTTGCTCGACGAGGCCCGCAAGCTGGTCGCCGAGGGCGTGGAGGCCCGCATCGCCGCCGCCGACGATCTGGCTGCCGATCTGGCCGCCCAGGACCGGCAGGTGCTGATCGAGATACAGGGGGACGCCAACCGGTCCGCGGCTCGCCGCGCCGCGGTGGCCGATGTGGCGGCCCGGTGACGGCTCGACTCCTCTGAGTAAGCCGTAGGAATTCCGGTGCGCTGGTCACGTACGTTCATTCCCACCCTCCGCGAGGATCCGGCGGATGCGGTCGCGGCCAGCCACCGCCTGCTGGTCCGGGGCGGATTCATCCGCCAACTCATGGCCGGTTCCTATTCGTTGCTCCCGCTTGGGATGCGGGTCGCCACGAAGGTCTCCGGCATCATCCGGGACGAGATGAACGCCATCGGCGGCCAGGAGCTCCTGGCGCCCGTAGTTCATCCGGCCGAGCTGTGGAAGAGAACCGGGCGGTGGGATGACGTAGAGGGGATCATGGTCAAATTCGAGGATCGCCGGGGCGCCGACCTGGTGCTGGCCCTCACCCACGAGGAGGTGTTCGCCCAGCTCGCGTCGGAATTGAACTCCTACCGGGAGTTGCCCCAGCTCTGGTATCACCTCCAGACCAAGTTCCGGGACGAAGCCCGGCCCAAGTCCGGCCTCCTCCGGGTGAGAGAGTTCATCATGAAGGATTCCTACTCGCTGGACGTAGGCCTCGACGGCCTCGACGTCCAGTTCGAGGCCCACCGCGGCGCATACGACCGGGTATTCGCCCGTATGGGTCTCGAGTCCATCCAGGTGGAGGCGTCCTCCGGCAACATGGGCGGCAGTGACTCCGTGGAGTTCGTGGTGCGCTCGGACGCGGGTGAGGACCGCGTCGCTCTCTGCGACAGCTGCGGATACGCCGCCAATCTGGAACGGGCCGTCAGCGCGACCGACGAAGTGCCGGACGACCCCTGGGAGGGTCCCCCCCAGCCCTTCCCGACTCCGGGGGTCCGCACCATCGCGGGGCTGACCGTGATGGGCCGGTTCGCGGCCGCCCGGCGCCAGATCAAGACCCTCGCCTATTACGTGGGGGACGAGTTCACCCTGCTCGTGTTGAGGGGCGACCACGACCTCGAAATCCAGAAGCTGGTGGACGCGGTGGCCGGTGTGGTTCGACCGGCCACGGAAGGAGAGATCGTCGAGAAGCTCGGCGCTCGTCCGGGGAGCCTCGGTGCGGTGGGGGTGGAGCATCCCGTGATCGGCGATCCGGTCCTTCGGGGGCGCTTCAACATGGTGACCGGCGCCAACGAGGATGACGTGCACCTGCGGGGCGTGGATGTGGAGCGCGACCTCCCGGTGGGCAGGTGGCTCGATATGCGTTCGGTGCGAGAGGGGGAGGATTGCAACACCTGCCGGTCCGGGTCCCTCTCGTTGTCGAAAGTCATCGAGGTGGGTCACATCTTCAAGCTCGGCCGCAAGTACAGCGAAGCCCTCGGGGCCACCGTTCTCGACGAGTCGGGACGGCCCACGCCCATTGTGATGGGCTCCTACGGCATCGGTGTGGGGCGGTCGATGGCCGCCGTAGTCGAGGTCAGCCACGACGGCAAGGGAATCATCTGGCCCGTTTCGGTGGCGCCGTTCGCGGTTGTGATCACGCTGCTGCGACCCGACAACCCGGCAGTCGGCCAGGCGGGAGAACGCCTCTACCGCGACCTGAACAACGCGGGGATCGAGGTCCTGCTGGATGACCGCAAGGAGCGTCCCGGTGTCAAGTTCGCCGACGCCGAGTTGGTCGGGATCCCCTACCGGCTGACGATAGGTCCCCGGGGTATCGAGTCGAGGGAAGCCGAACTGGCCTCCCGCGACGGCTCTCTGGCCGAAACCGTTCCCCTAGATAGGGTGATAGCGCGCCTCGCCGAGATGGTGTCATAGCCCTTCTGCATAGGTCCCCTCCAGTGGGAGAAATGCTATAATTCGGGTCAGACACTCTAAGGACGTGACTTTGTGCTACAAGGTGGGCGCCCAGCCCGCTTTTTTTATTGTAGAAACCGGTTGGCCGGCGTATTCCCCCGCGCCGGAAACCCGCCATGCCTCCACGCCACACCAGGTGGAGGCGCTCCTTACCGGAAGTGCCGGTAGCTCGGTGCCAGGGCCCATGAGTGTCGAGGAACGGCTTGGAATCCTGTTCGAGCAGCATCTTGCCGGCCAGGGCTTGGAGCTCGATTACCTCCAGGTGGCCGGCAGAGGTCCGCGGATGGTTCGGGTAATCGTTGACCGCGACGGCGGGGTAGGAGTTGACCAGTTGGCGGCGGTCGCCCGCTCCCTGTCACGACAGCTCGACCAACTGGATCCCTTCGAAAGTTCCTATTCCTTGGAGGTGTCCTCTCCCGGGCTCGAGCGCACCCTTCACCTTCCCCGCCATTTCCGCAAGTCGATCGGCCGGGACGTGACCATAAAGACCCACGAGGAGGTGGCGGGTTCCCGGCACCATCGGGGCGTGCTGGAAGCGGCCGATTCGGACGGTTGTGCCGTGCGGGTTGACGGTGAGTCGAGGCTTATCGGATACGAACAGATGCGGTCGGCGCGCACTCGGTTCGAGTGGAACAAGCAATCCAGGGCGACCAGGAAGTCGGGGTAACCGGATGAAGATTGACTACCGGGTAATGGAGGCCCTCGAGATGCTCGAGCGGGAGCGAGGCATCCCTGTCGATACGATCCTCGCTGCCCTGGCGAACGCGCT
Organism: Acidimicrobiia bacterium; assembly: GCA_021296345.1. Classification (GTDB taxonomy): domain Bacteria; phylum Actinomycetota; class Acidimicrobiia; order Spongiisociales; family Spongiisociaceae; genus Spongiisocius. The sequence goes on from JAGWAN010000006.1 coordinate 16,959, forward strand.
CGTCTCGGCCTACAAGCGGACTCCGGGAGCCGCGGAGGAGGCCCGCGTGACCATCGAGCCGGACTCCGGCGAAATCATCGTCTACGCACAGGAACTCGACGACGACGGAAATGTCATGAAGGAGTGGGAGGACAACTCCACGGACTTCGGTCGGATAGCGGCCAGCACCGCCAAGCAGGTGATCGCCCAGCAGCTTCGGGAAGCCAAGCGCGAGCAGGTGTTCGACGCCTACGAGGGCCGGGAGGGCGATCTGGTGACCGGCATGGTGCAGCAGCATGACAACCGGTACACGATCCTCGACCTGGGCAATGCCGAGGCAATGATGCCGGGTTCCGAGAGGATTCCCTACGAGCGGCTGGAGCGAGGCGCCCGGGCAAAGGCCCTGATCATCGAGGTTCGGCGGGAGACCAAGGGTCCGCAGATCGTAGTGTCGCGTTCCCATCCCGACCTGGTTCGCCGGCTGCTCGAGTTAGCGGTGCCGGAGTTACTCGACGGGACGGTGAGTATCCGTTCGATAGCCCGGGAAGCGGGCCATCGAACCAAGATCGCCGTGGTGTCGAATGACTCCAACGTAGATCCCAAGGGCGCTTGTGTTGGCGCTCGTGGCTCCCGGGTCCGTAACGTTGTCAACGAGTTGCGGGGGGAGAAGGTCGACGTGGTGCAATGGCGCGAGGACACGGCGCAGTTCATCGCCGAAGCCCTCGGCCCGGCCAAGGTGCGTGACGTGGTGGTTGATGAGGAAGAGAAGGCGGCGGTGGTGATCGTGAGCGAGCACCAGCTCTCGCTGGCCATCGGACGGGAGGGTCAGAACGCC
>JAGWAN010000006.1:17943-71427 GCA_021296345.1 Acidimicrobiia bacterium
GCGGGTTCTACCTGCCTGCGTACTCCGATGAGGGGACAGCGGGGGCGTAGGCAGCCATGGTGACCAAGCGCATCTACGAACTGGCGAAGGAGATGGGGCTGGCCTCCCGCCACGTTCTGGCCATGGCACAGGATCTGGGACTTCCTGTGACCACCGCATCGTCCGGGCTGGATCCGGGCGACGCCGAGGCCCTTCGCTCCATGCTCCTACCCGAGGCGCCGGAGGAAGAAGTCGCCGGCACCCCTGAGCCGGAGCCCGCCCCGCCGGAGCCCGCCCCCGCTCCGGAACCCGACGACTCCGAAGCAGATGACATCAAGGTCATCGTGGTGCCCGCCGGGGTGTCGGTGCTCGAGATGGCGAGAGCCATGCACCAGCCCGTGGGCGAGGTCGTCAAGCGTTTGCTGTCGATGGGGCTGATGGCAGCCGCCGCCGCTCCGGTCCCGCCCGAGGCCATCGAGCCCCTGGCGGAGCACTTCGGGATCATGGTCGAAGTCGAGCAGGGCGGGGAGCCGGAGCAGGTCGACGAGCCCCTGGTGAAGCCGAAGCGGGTGTTCGACGACGATCCTGGCTCCCTGGTGGATCGTCCTCCGGTCGTCACGGTGATGGGTCATGTCGATCACGGCAAGACCACGTTGCTGGACTTCATCCGCAACACCAATGTCGTCTCCGGAGAAGCTGGGGGGATCACCCAGCACATCGGCGCCTACCAGGCCACTGTGGATGGGCGTCCGATCACGTTCATCGACACGCCCGGCCATGCCGCCTTCACCGCCATGCGGGCCCGGGGCGCGGAGGTGACCGACATCGTCGTGCTGGTGGTGGCGGCGGATGACGGGGTGATGCCACAGACCATCGAAGCGATCAGCCACACCCAGGCGGCGGGCGTGCCGATGATCGTCGCCATCAACAAGATGGATCTCGAGAACGCCGACCCGCTGAGGGTCAGGGCCATGCTGACCGAGTACGGCGTGGTCACGGAAGAACTAGGTGGCGAAGTCGTCTCGGTAGAAGTGTCCGCGACGTCTGGAGAAGGTATGGACAACCTTCTGGAGATGGTCGACCTGGTTGCCCAGGTGTCGGAGTTCCAGGCCAACCCGAAGGCCCCCGCATCGGGAGTGGTGATCGAAAGCCACCTCGATCGAGGGCTGGGTCCGGTGGGAACCGTGATCGTGCAACGGGGGACCCTGAAGAGAGGGGATTCTCTGGTTGCAGGGACGGTGAGTGGCCGGGCACGGTCCATCATCGACCACACGGGCCGTCGCGTCTCGACGGCAACTCCGTCAACTCCGGTGCTGGTGTCGGGGTGGGCGTCGGTTCCGGCGGCGGGTGATATGTTCGAGGTGGTCAAGAACGACCGCATAGCCCGATCCATGGCCTCCGACCAGGTAGACGCGGTTCGGGCCAAGACACTCGTGGTTCCCACCGCCCGTGAGCGCCTCGGGCAGTTGCTGGAGCGTCTGCGGTCTCAGGAGCAGACCGAGCTCCTGCTGATCATCAAGGCCGACGCCGATGGTTCGGTGGAGGCGATCCGGGAGGCGGTGAGCCAGATCGCCCGCGAGGGCGGTCGGGTGAACGTGGTCCACGCCGCAGTGGGCGGCATCAACGAGAACGATATCACCCTGGCCGACGCAACCGGCTCGGTGGTGGTCGGCTTCAACGTCCGCCCCGATCCGAACGCGAGGCGGACGGCTGCGGCTGCGGGCATCGAAGTACTCACCTACTCGATCATCTACGAGCTCCTCGACGAGATGGAGCAGATGCTGGTCGGCCGCTTGGCGCCGACCCGGGAGGAGACCCTGGTCGGCGTGGCTCAGGTACGAGCCATCTTCCGCGTGCCGCGTCTGGGTGCCGTGGCCGGTTGCTACGTGACCGAAGGCAACATCGCAAGGGAGTCGAGGGCCCGGGTGGTCCGGGACGGCAGCGTGATCTACGACGGTCGGGTGGCGTCACTGCGCCGGTTCAAGGAGGACGTTCGGGAGGTGGCGGCCGGATACGAGTGTGGCATCGGACTCGAACGCTTCCGGGATGTCAAGGAGGGCGACGTCATCGAGACCTATCGGGTCGATGAGATCGCGGCCACATGATCGCGCTGACGTGAACTCCCCATGGCGAGCATGCACGCAGCGGCACTCCGGGTTGATCTGCGTTTGCGGGATGTCCATTCGCTGAAGGCTAAGCGGCAGCGCATCGCTCGGCTGTCCGGCAACCTGCGCCGCGCCTTCCCCGTGGCATTTGCCGAGGTCGATCACCATGACCAGTGGCAGCGGGCCGCGGTGGGGGTGGGCATCGTTTCGCCGCATGCTTCGCAACTGGAGATGGCGGTCCATTCCGTGTGTCGCTTCTTCGATCGGTGGGAGGAGGCCGAGGTGCTGTCGGTGGGCGTTTCCTATCTGGAGGACCCGCCATGATGGGGAGGGCAGGATGGGGCTGAGGCTCCGGCGGGTCAATGAGATCCTCAGGGAAGTCATCGCGGAGGAGTGCCAGAACCTCAAGGACCCTCGTATCGGGTTCTTGACGGTGACCGGTGTGTCAGCGTCCCCGGATCTGCGTAAGGCCGAGGTCTATTACACGGTGCTCGGCGACGAGGAAGCCGAAGCCCGGACCGCCGAGGCGCTGGCGGCTGCGGCCTCCCGGATCCGCGCGGCCGTGGGTCCGCAGGTGCGGATGAAGTACCTTCCCGAACTGCGGTTCGTTCCCGATCCGGCTGTGGCGCATGCCCGGCGGATCGAGGAGATACTGAGGAACATGGACGGGCAAGGCGGGAGCCGGTGATGCCGGGGGTAAGCGGTGGCCTCAGGGACGCGGCCCGCGCCATCCGGGAGGCCCGCACGCTGGTCGCCACGGGCCATGTCAAGCCGGATGGCGATGCCTTGGGGTCCTCCCTGGGCCTGGCGCTGTCGGCCTGTGCTGCTGGCCGCTCGGCCCGAGTCTGCTTCGGCGACCGCTTTGTCCTCGGACAGCACTTCGGTTTCCTGGATACCCGGCCGGTCGTGGATCCCGCGGAGGCGGGCGCACCCGACGTGCTGGTGGCCTTCGACTGCAATGATCCGGCGCGGCTCGGCGCGGAACTCGCCCCGGTGGTCGAGGCGGCCGGGACGGTGGTGATGATCGATCATCATGTGGCGGGCCCCGGGTTCGGAGATATCAGGGTGTGCGACCCGGGCGCTCCGGCGGCCGCGCTCCTCTGCTACCGCCTGATCAGGCTGATCGGCTGGGAGGCTACGCCCGAAGCAGCCACGGCCTTGCTGCTCGGTCTGGTCACCGACACCGGCCGCTTCCAGTACGGCAACACCAATCCCGAGGCCCTCCGGGCGGCGGCGGAGTTGGTGGAAGCCGGAGCGCGCCCGGAGGTGATCGGGCAATCCATCTACGAGTCGGTGCCGTTCGGGTACCTCGGCGTGGCGGGAACCGTCCTGTCCCGCGCCACGCTGGAGCCGGCTCACGCCCTGGTGTGGTCCTACGTCACCCAGGACGATCTCGGGCGCCACTGCATCGGGATGGAGGACGCGGACGCTCTGATCGATGATATCCGGGTAGCCCGGGAGGCCGAGGTGGCGCTGTTGCTCAAGGAGCAGCCCGGCGGGGAGTGGAAGCTGAGCTTGAGATCCCGCCGCTACGTGGACGTCGCGGCCATAGCGGAGACGATGGGTGGTGGCGGCCACCACCGCGCGGCCGGATGCGCGTTCTCGGGCACGCGGGACGAAGCGGTCGAAGCGGTGAGGAAGCGGCTGGCCGGGTGAGTGCCGGTCCCGGGTTCGTGCTGGTGGACAAGGCCGGCGGCTGGACGTCCCATGACGTGGTGGCCAAGTCCCGCCGGATTCTCGGCATGCGCCGGATCGGTCACGCGGGCACCCTCGATCCCATGGCCACCGGCCTGCTCGTCCTCGGCATCGGGAGGGCCACCCGGTTGCTGCGTTTCGTCACCGATCTGCCCAAGGAGTACGAGGCCACAGCCCTTTTCGGGGTAGCCACCGACAGCCTGGATGCCGACGGTGAGGTGACGGCGCGGGCGCCGATGAGCTTCGAACGTGAGGATGTAGCCCGCGCCATGAACTGCTTCAGGGGGGAGATCCTCCAGACGCCCCCGATGGTGTCGGCGGTGAAGGTGGGCGGCAAGCGCCTGCATGAGATGGCCAGGCGAGGCGAGGAGGTGGAACGGCCTGCCCGGAGGGTCAGGGTGCACCGCCTTGAACTCGAGAGTTACTCCGCAGGCCCGTTTCCGGAGGTCCGCTTCCGGGTAGTGGGAGGGAGCGGCCTCTACGTCCGGGTACTGGCCGATGATCTCGCGAAGGCTCTCGGGGGGCGGGCCCATCTGACTTCCCTCCGCAGGGTGGGCAGTGGTGGTCTCAGGGTCGAGAAGGCGTGGACGATCGAGCAACTGGTATGTCTCGGCGACGAGGGCCGGCTGGCCGAAGCCGTGCTGGAACCCGCCGCCGCGCTGGCGCATCTGCCGTCCGTAAGGGTGGATCACGATGAGGCTGTCCGGGTGAGCTACGGGCAGCGACTGCCCGCCACTCCGGGCTTGGACGGGCACGTTCGGGTGACCATGGACGGCCGGCTGCTGGCCATATACCGGGCCAGTGATGATCGGCTGGTCCCGGAGGTGGTGCTGGCGTGAGTCCGGTCCGATGAAGATCTGGAGGGGCGATCCGCTCGCCTGGGGGCCAGGCCCGGATGGGGGAACGGCACTGACCATCGGGGTTTTCGACGGGGTCCATCGCGGTCACCGGAGCCTGCTGGCCGCCCTGTCGGATAGGGCGGTCCGAGCGGGGGGCCTCGAGACGGTCGTCGTTACTTTCGATGTCCATCCTCGCCGGTTCTTCGATCCGATTGACGGGCCAGCCATGCTGGTGACGCTGTCGCGTCGGCTCGAGTTGCTGGAGTCGATGGGTGTGGGCCAGGTGGGGGTGCTGCCCTTCGCGGACGTGCGCCATCTAGGGCCCGAGGCCTTCATCGGCCGCGTGGTGTCGGGTGGGTTCGACGCCCGAGCCGTGGTCGTGGGGGAGGACTTCCGGTATGGAGCCGGGAGGGCCGGTGACGTGGCCGCCCTGGTGACCTCGGGTCATACCCATGGCTTCCGGGTAGACGCCGTCCGGTTAAAAGATGGTGACGAGGGGCCGATCTCGTCGTCCACGATCCGCCGCCACATCGCGGTGGGAGAGGTGGCGGCCGCCGCCGAGTTGCTCGGCCGACCCCATGAGGTGGCTGGCCGGCCGGATGGAGAGGATGCCTCGACTCTGGCCGTGGAAGTGGACTGGTCGATGGCGGTGCCCGGATCGGGTGTTTACGCCGTGGCGGTCGGCACGGATGATCGGCGAATCCCCGCCGCCTGCTCGATCAGCGGTACCGGCCAACCGCTGCGGGTCCGCATGCCGGATTGGCGGACCCGCCCGATCCCGGGTGACCACCTGGTCCTGTCCTTCCTCGACCGCCTCCGCTCGGCGTCGCCGGGAGGCCACTCTGCTCTCCGGATCACCACCGCGGATCTTGCCGGGGCAATCCGCCTGGTTGGTGGTCACCCCCAGGGAGCCTGAGCCCACCCTCCGGGAGAGTGAGAAACGTGGGGGTTGAATTCCGGTGGTTGCGGGTCCACGATGATCACGGTGCGAGGGGGACGGGGACACCGGTAAGCGACATGATTGGATGATGACAAGTGGACGATCGAGACCGCAACGGGCAGCTCCTACGGGCCTATCTAGCCGTGTTCGAACTCACCTACCTACGTATCCTGCTGGCGGTCCTGCAATTCCAGCGTTGGGCGATGATCACCTTTTACCGCTTGGTGCTCGGGATCGACAAGCGCCCGCCACCCCGACCGACGCAGGCGGAGCTTCGCGAGAGGTACGGGCGCTGACTCGCTCGCGGGCCGGCGCGCACCGGATCGCAAGGAGGTGCTACACTCCATGCCGTCCCCACCTTTGCGTGCCGGTTTGGGATGTACTGAACGAGTGAGAGAGATGAGACCGACCCAGGAAATAGTTGGTGAGTTCGGCGCTCACGACAGCGACACCGGATCTCCTGAGGTCCAGGTGGCGCTACTCTCCCAGCGAATCCGTCACCTGACCGAGCACCTGCGCGAGCACAAGCATGACCATCACAGCCGCCGAGGCCTGTTGATGATGGTGGGCAAGCGCAAGCGGCTGCTGGACTACCTCCGGAAGAACGATGCCGCGCGGTATCGTCGGGTGATCGCCAAGCTCGGATTGCGTCGATAGCATCCGTGTGGAGAGGCTTGCCCGGCATCGAAGAGGTATACCGGCCGGGCGCAGGTGGCCCTTACTCGGGGCCCGTGACTAAGGAAGAGTGGGAGAATCGAAGCGCCCCGTACGGCGCTCATCGATGATGACGGCCGATCAGGAAAGTCCTGTAGGCCAACCAACCACACAAGCAGGCTGGTAGCGCCCGGAGAACCGGCGTCGATCAGTTGTCAGTCGCCATTCCTTCACGGCGCAGCTACGAAGTGCCCGGAGGTATGACCACTGGTAATTGACTTCGCTGCTCTCCGAGCGTTCGGTGCCTGGGCGTACAAATCAAGGAGAGCATGTGTCTGAACAAATCGTTCGCGGCCTTATAGGTGATAAAGAGGTCGTGATTTCCACCGGCAAACTCGCCGGTAGAGCAAATGGGGCGGTTCGCGTCTCCATGGGGGAAACGGAAGTGCTGGTCGCCGCCACTGCGAACGCCAAGCCGAGGGAGCGGGTGAACTTCTTCCCCCTCACGATCGATGTCGAGGAGCGGATGTACGCGGTCGGCAAGATCCCCGGGTCATTCTTCCGCCGGGAGGGTCGGGCCACCGAGCGGGCCACGCTGAGCTGCCGGCTCATCGACAGGCCACTCCGCCCGTCCTTCCGTAAGGGGTACCGCAATGACACCCATGTGGTGGCCACCGTCCTCCAGGTGGACGGTGAGACCGCCTACGACGTGCTGGCTCTCAATGGTGCATCTGCGGCCCTGACCATCAGCGATCTCCCCTTCGAGGGTCCGCTGGGCGGGGTCCGGATGGGCCTTGGAGAGAACGGGTGGGTGCCGTTCCCCACGTTCAGTGAGCTTGAGGAGTGCGTGTTCGACCTAGTGGTGGTCGGCAAGCGCAACGACTCGGGGTCGGTGGACATCATCATGGTGGAGGCCGGCGCCACCGACGGCGCCCTGGCCCTGATCGAAGAGGGTCATGCCCGACCGGACGAAGACGCGGTAGCAGCCGGCCTCGAGGAGGCCAAGGACTACATCGGTCTGCTGCTCGATCTCCAGATTGAGCTGCAGGGAGTTGCCAACAAGGAAGTCGGGGAGTGGCCGTCGGTCATCGAATACACGGATGAGGTGTACGAGCGGGTCTCGGAGTTGGCCGGCGACGGGATCGCCGAAGTAGTCAGGATTGCCGACAAGGCCGAGCGGGAGTCCGCCGGGGCGGAGCTGGCCGAGCGGGTGGCCGCCGAGTACGGCGTTGACGAAGATGACGCCGAGACGGCTCGGCAGATCAAGGCCGCGTTGCGAGCCGCCACCAAGAAGGCGATGCGCCGGCGAATCCTTGATGAGGGAATCCGCATGGACGGTCGGGGCGTTACCGACTTGCGGCAGCTGGCTGCCGAGGTCAACGTGTTGAGCCGCGCCCACGGATCCGCGCTGTTCACCCGCGGGGAAACGCAGGTGCTGAACGTCGTCACCCTGGGCATGCCGCGCATGGAGCAGATGCTCGACACCATCAGTAACGAGGAAGCCAAGCGCTACATGCACCACTACAACTTCCCGCCCTACTCGACCGGCGAGGCCGGATTCATGCGTGGACCCAAGCGGCGGGAGATCGGACACGGCGCTCTGGCGGAGAAGGCCCTCCTGCCGGTGCTTCCCAACGATGACGGGTTCCAATACACCCTCCGGCTGGTCTCGGAGGTGCTCTCGTCCAACGGGTCATCCTCGATGGCGTCGGTCTGCGGCTCCTCGCTCTCCCTGATGGATGCGGGTGTGGAGATCGCCGATCCGGTGGCCGGCATAGCCATGGGCTTGATCGCCGACGGTGACAACTACGTGACCTTGACCGACATTCTCGGGGCGGAGGACGCCTTGGGCGACATGGACTTCAAGGTGGCGGGTACCGCAGACGTCATCACCGCCCTCCAGCTCGACATGAAGATCGACGGGCTGCCGGCAGAGGTGCTCGCCGGTGCCCTCATCCAGGCCAAGCAGGCCCGGCTCGAGATTCTGGACGTGATGACACAGGCCATCGACGGGCCTCGCGAGGAGATGAAGGAGCATGCTCCCCGTCTCGAGACCGTGAAGATCCCGGTGGACAAGATCGGCGACATCATCGGCCCCAAGGGGAAGATCATCCGCGAGTTGGAGGCCGAGACAGGTGCCTCGATCGAGGTTCAGGATGACGGCACCGTGCTGGTGTCCTCGAGCGACGGCACATCACTCGCCGACGCCATGAATCGGGTCAACGAGATCGCCTTCCCGCCCACGCCTGAGGTAGACAAGCACTACGACGGCAAGGTGGTGAGCATCACCGACTTCGGGGCATTCGTGAACATCCTTCCTGGTAAGGACGGCCTCCTGCACATCTCCAAGTTCGACAGCACCCGTCATGTGCGCCGGGTGGGCGACTACCTGTCCGAGGGTGATCCCCTGACGGTGGTGGTCGACTCCATCGACCGCAACAACAAGGTCTCGCTCAAGGTGACCGCCGATCTGGAGCCGAAGCCCGGTGCCGACGTCGGCGCCCCGGGCCAGCGCCGCGATCGGAGTGATCGCGGACCCGGCCGCGGCGGCGGCCGCGGCGGCGGGGGGAGGGGTCCCAATCGGGGCCGCGGACCCCGCCAGGGTCGAGGTGGTGGCCGACCGGGTGGCCGGGGCGGCAACCGGGGTCGTGGCCAGGGCGGTGGTGGCCAGGGCGGCCGCAGCCAGGGCGGCCGCAGCCAGGGCGGCGGCAACCGCCGGAGATCAGGCTCTCAAGGCTCGACGGGCAACGGCGGACGGAGGTTCGCCTCGTTCGAGGATTCCTTCACCGACGGCGTCTAACGTCAACAAGTGGTCAGTGGCCGGTGGCCAGTTACAAGTGAATGGGTACCACATTCGGAGGTACCCATTCGCCTGACCTCTGGCCTCTGGCCTCTGGCCACTGAATGGGCACCACATTCGGGGTACCCATTCACATGAACCGCGGACCCCTGACCACCATCAACCGGCCACTGACCCCCCTGTTTACTGGCCACGGGCCACTGGCCACGGGCCACTGTCCACTGACCACTGCCTGTCTAGGCTCGGTGGCATGCCGGAACTACCCGACGTGGTCGTCTATCTCGAGGCCCTTGAACGGTTTGTCGGGGGGCAGGTTCTGGAACGGGCGAGGGTGGTGTCGGTCTCACTCCTCCGCACCTTCAATCCGCCTCTCTCCGAAGTGGAGGGCAGGCGGGTGGTCGGGTTCCGCCGGATGGGGAAGCGCCTGGTGCTGGAGCTCGAGGATGAGCTCTTCATGGTGTTCCATCTTATGATCGCAGGCCGGTTCAGATGGAGAGATCGCGGCGTCGCCGTACCCAGGAAGGTCGGTCACGCCGCGTTCGACTTCCCGCATGGAACGCTGGTGCTCACCGAGCAGGGTTCCAGGAAGCGGGCCTCCTTGCATGTGCATCGAGGCGAAGCGGCCTTGGCCGAGCACGACCGCGGCGGCCTCGAGCCGCTCGACGCGGGGCCGGCCGCCTTCACCGAAGCGCTCAGACGGGAGAACCGGACGCTAAAGCGGGCCCTGACCGATCCCCGGATCCTCTCGGGCATCGGCAACGCATACTCGGACGAGATACTCCACCGGGCCGGACTCTCGCCGGTGACTCTGACCAGCCGGCTTGACGATCCCGCCTTGGAACGGCTCCATGGAGCGACTGTCAGCATCCTGACCGAATGGGTGGATCGGATGCGCGACGAGGTAGGTGACGGGTTCCCGGACCGGGTCACGGCCTTCCGGCCGGAAATGGCCGTCCATGGCAAGTACCGTCAGCCCTGTCCCGTGTGCGGGAGTCCGGTCCGGCGGATCGTGTACGCATCCAACGAGACCAACTACTGCGCCCGATGCCAGACGGGGGGCAGGATACTGGCCGACCGGGCCCTTTCCCGGCTTCTGAAGGACCAGTGGCCCACAGCGATCCCGGACTGACCTGGACCGATAGCGTCCCGGGGACGGAAGGCTCTGGTTGTCGATACCGATTGCGGACCGACTGCGAAGTGCTCGTCCCCACCCGCTTGACATCCGGCTGTTGGGATTCCGACCCCCGCGGTGCTTATGTTCTAACTGTTGTAGAGCCGAGAAGTGCCGGTCGATTGTTCGACCTGCCGGCAGTCTGTGAGAGAATCATCGCCCAGCCACATCTCATCCCGACTGAGGCAGGAAAGCCAGTCCGGGGACGGGAGTCGTGTCGGGATCGAAGAGGGTTCAGCCCGCGGCGGCTTCGCGGAGTATGGGGAGGACTTCCGCGCCCAGGAGTTCGATGAGACCCTCCTGGTCGACCGAGGCCATCTGGATGGTGACGATGTCGGCGTCGATCGAGCCCACCAGCGGCAGGTACAGGTTGACGATATCCTCGGCGCCGGTCGCCCTTCCGTAACGTCCGAGTATCTCCTCCCGTGGCAGATCGTCGGCTCGTTGCCGGAGCGTCATAGGGTCTACGGCCTGGAGGCGCCCCGGCGCCCTCAGCCCGCGCCACGAGTAGAGCGCTTCCCACGCCTCGTCATCGCTACCCGCCATGATCGACCAGCGTGAGGTGAGCAACAACGGGCGGGGCCGCCCGGCTTCGGCCGCCGATTCCCGGGCCGGGCCGATGACGCGCTCGAGCGCAACCGAGGGATCCTTCACCGAGACGATGATGCCGTCCGCTTTGCGGCCCGCCAGACCAGCTGTCTTTGGACCGCCCGCCGCGAGGAGGATCGGTACCCGCGATACCGGAGGTGAATACAGCTTGGCCCGGTCGGTGGTGTAGTAGTCGCCGCGGTAGGAGAGCTTCTCCCCCTCGAGCAGGCGGCTCATGATGTCGAGCGCCTCCGACATCCGGGCGGCGCGCTCCGCGTACTTGGGGAAGTGGTAGCCGAGCGGGCCTTCGTTGATGTTCTCGCCGGTGCCCACGCCGAGGTTGAACCGCCCTCCGCTTAACCGGTCGAGGGTGGCGGCAGCCTGGGCGACGATCGCAGGATGGAACCTCCACAAGGGGGTGGTCACGCCGGTGGTGATCTCGATCCGCTCGGTAGCCTCCGCCATGGCGCCCAGGGTCGAGAAGGCGAATCCGGAGGCCGAAGCATCATCTACCCAAGGATGGAAGTGTTCCGAAACCACCACCATGTCGAAGCCGGCCTGCTCGGCGAGGACCGCGTGGCGAACCAACTGCTCGGGCTGCCATTGCTCATGGCCGCAGAAATACGCGAAGCGCTTCATCGGATCATCTCCGTAGTGTCTAGGGGTCGTTCAGGCCGGATTCGGCCAGAGATAGAGCGCCACCATGATCCCCAGGAAGATGACCGTGGCCAGGAAGGAGCCCCACCGGCTCCGGCCGTTATCAGCAGGTGATGCCATTGCCGGGACAGGATAGACGGAATCGGAGGGCGGTGATCAATCCGGCTCACCATAGGGGCCACGGGAGGGGATGCCGGTCGGTAGGCGGGTAGGGGTGAATCGGATCGTGGAGGAGCGTTTCCACCCGGGCTGCCAGCGCGTCGGCTTCCTCGCCGCCGAGGAGTTCTGATGCACGGGCGTGGAGCCGGTTGCCGAGAGTCCGCTCGAGCCTCCGGACGCACTCCACCATCGTGGCGGGTAGGGATTGGCCGGAGAACCCCCACATCACCGTGCGGAGTTTCGGCTCGGCGTGGAGCGCCAGACCGTGGTCGATGCACCAGATCCGCCCCGAGCCGTCGGCGATCACGTGTCCGGCCTTGCGGTCGGCATTGTTGATCACCAGATCCAGGGTGACGACCGGCCAGAGGCTCGGGTCGGCCGCGTTGATGAGGACCGCCGGATCGAACTCCTCGTCCACCTCCACGAAGACCTGGGCCGACCCTGGCCCGAAGGGCCCGCTGACCAGCACCGTTTCGGGAACGCAATCCAGCCCGGCCGCCCCGGCTAGTTCAAAGGTCAGTACTTCACGGGCCGGCAGGGTCCGGCAGTCGAAGTCGTAGAGAGGGCGCTGTCCCTGTTCGGGCTTGTAAACCACCATCCTGCCTGCATCGGTCACAGCCAGCAAGGTTGCGTTGGAAGCGTTCCGGAACCGCCCGATGACCTCGGCTATGTCCCAGCGGTGGTCGGCCGGGTTGGTCACCCGGGCAGTCGGTGGCCGTTACCCGAAGGGCAGTTGTGGCCTTCGGGGTCCTCGGGCAACAGGCACTCCGGGCATTGTGCCCGTCCCGAGTGGACAGCTCGCAACGCCATCACAGCTCCCGCCCTGAGTTGCAGTGCGGTGATCGCAAAGGAGGCCCTTTCATCGTCGGCCTGACCTTCCAGCAGCAGGATCATCTGCTCCTCGCCCTCGATTCGCATGGCGATGGACATCACCCGGAACAGCACGTCGGTATCGAGGGCCGGCTCGGGCAGGTCGGCGCCCTGTGCCACCAGATCATCCACCGACACGCCGTCATCCCATCCCATGTTGGAGATCAGATCCAGACCCTGCTCGCCGAGCACCGCCGCCTGGCTCTTCTCGAACAAGAACCAGGCCTTTTCCTGCTGCGTCTGGACGAACAGGTAGAAGGCCCTCTGTCCCGGTGGGCCGATCGCCCCGACAAGGAAAAGCTCCACCGGTCCGAACTGCCGGGACGATGGGCTGTTCATCCGACCGCCCGGGTAGCGTTGATGGAAACGACGGCAGGGGGTTGGTCCCCGTCGATCTGGAGTTCGGAGATCGAGGCGGTCGAGATCCTCAGCCGCTGGAAGAGATCGAGGGCCTGGCCGAGGTAGTGGGCCACGACCAGTTTGATGATGTCCGAATGGCTTACCGCCACCACCGTCTTCCCTTCGTGCATGCTGCCGATCCGCTCGACGCTTCCCACCGACCGGTGCTGGGCCTCCGCAAAGGACTCACCATCCGGGAACCGGAACCGTGAAGGCGTCATCTGGACCGAGTGCCAAGCCTCGAGGCGCCGTAGCGACTCAAGGGTCTGTCCGGTCCACCTGCCGAAGTCCAACTCAGTCAGGCCAGGTTCGACGACCGGCTGTAGCTCGTGTGGCCCGGCGACCATGGCTGCCGTCTCCATGGTTCGTTCGATGGGCGAACTGTAGACCGCCGCGATGTCCAGCCCGGCCAGTGCCTCGGCGACGGCCCGGGCGGCCTGGCGACCTCTGCGATCCAGGGTGACGCCAGGCGCCCGCCCGGTCAGGCGGTCGCCGGTTTCGGGGGTGGGAGCGTGGCGCACCAGGAGTATGCGGGTCATGTGCACGACTGAATCTAGATCGCTCCGGCCCGCATCGGTAAACGCATCTTCGCTTGTGCGGGTCACGAGGGGGTTTCCTGGTACCGGTTGCCGGATAGCTGCGCGGCTAGAGCTCCAACACTCGGAGCATCCTCGGATCCGTGACACACGGTGGGCGTTCTTCGCGTTCTCGCATCAAGGGGTTGAATCCGTCACACCCTCGCTATACGTTGACTATCGCCAAGCACCCGCACCGGCCGAGGATGTGAGACCGATCGGAACGGCCGGCCAGAGGGAACAGACAGCTATATGGAGCGAACCGCCGACTCCCGGCAGCCAGCCGGGCCTTCGCGACTTTCCGAGCGTCCCGGGTTCATCAGGCGCGTATGCGACGTCCTGAGCCTTAGGTTGGGTGGTGTTTCTCGGTGCGTCTGGTTCTTGAGGCTGAGAACGTCATTTGTAACGCCCTGAGCCTCAGGTTGGGGCGCGGCTGGTTGGTGTTTGGAGCCTAGGTTGTCGCCTACGGGCGATCATGGATACTCAGGCGTCCAACGATTCGATTGATTCGAGACGAGACAGGGGGCTGATATTGGTGGGTAGGTTGTTTCGCACGCTGTTGACTTGGCGGGACACCGGGTACCAGGTCAGCTTGGAGTCGGCCAGGGGACCCAGGAGTGGCTCGACGGCTCCGGCAGATCGGATGTCCCGGTCCAACCAGAGATCCCAATGGTCAGGTTCCAGGATCACCGGCATACGGGTATGGATCGGAGACAGGCCTTCGCTGGCGGCGGTGGTGATGATGGCGGCGCTCCAGATCCACTCTCCGGTCTCCGGATCCCTCCAGGCTGCCCAGATACCGGCGAATGCCATCGGGGAGTCGTCGGCCATTCTCACGAAGTAGGGACGCTTCCCGACCCCGGTATGGCCCCATTCGAAGAACCCGGTAGCCGGCAGGAGGCACCGCTTACGGCGCACTGAGTTCCGGAAGGCGGGCTTGGTGGCCACGGTCTCGGCCCGGGCGTTGATGTTGAGCGGGCCCTTCCGGTCGGCGGACCAGTGGGGTATCAGGCCCCAGCGGAATGACCCCAGCTGCCGGGATCCTCTGTGCTCGGCCACGGCGTAAACAGGGTCGGTCGGCGCCACGTTGTAGCTGGGTTCGAGACGCTCCGTCATCACGTGGTCCACCCCGAAGTAGCCGGCCAGATCGTCGGGCTCGGCGTTGATGACGTACCGCCCACACATGCGGTCGCCCAGGTTACCGGCCACTCGGAGGCTTGTCCGGCGTGCGGCCATTGGAGGTATGCCGTCACTATCCTGTCCGTCTGCGGCGAGTTCACCAGACGGCCGCGGTTGCTAAGCGCAATCGAGGAAAGTCCGGACTCCACAGGACAGGGAGCTGGGTAACGCCCAGGCGGGGCGACCCGACGGAAAGTGCCACAGAGACCAGACCGCCGATGGCCCTTCGGGGCACAGGCAAGGGTGAAACGGTGGTGTAAGAGACCACCAGCATCCCGGGAGACCGGGGTGGCTGGTAAACCCCTCCCGGAGCAAGGTCAAGCAGAGGCGTCGGCGGTCCGCCGGTCAAGCTTCGGGTGGACCGCACCGAGGTCTGGCGGCAACGCAGACCCCAGATGGATGGCCGTCGCCCGTTACAGGCGGGTACAGAATCCGGCTTACCGGTGGGCTCGTCGCAGACCCCTGAGAAGTGGCCGGTGGTCAGTGGTTGGTTGCTGGTTGCTTGTAGACAGTGAGATGGGTTTTTCAACGACCAGCAACCAAGGGTGCACAACTCATAATTAACACCACTGACTACTGAGAACTAACCGTTTAGGAGAGATCGGTGGGGCGGGGCTTGCCGCCGAACGCGCCTGCGATGTGGCCGATGATCGCGGCGACCAGCGCGAAGCCTGCCAGCGTGAGCGGGCTGGCGGGACTTCCGGCCACCAGGCTGAACGAGGCAACCACTGCGTAGACGGCCAGGGCGGCGACGGCGCCGTGCATGCGGGCGAAGAAGGGTGGAACCAGGCGTCCGGCTACGTATCCCGCCACATGCTCGCCCCCGAACAGGGCCACAGCCAGGACCACCCAGGTGATAGTGTCACCGGTATCTATGCCGGCACGGGCGCCGAGCCACAGGACGGCCAGGCCGATCAGCCCGGCGAAGACCATTGAGAGCAGGCCGGCTACCGCCCCGAGCCCCACTGCTACCAGGTTGATCGACTTCATAACCTGATCACTCTCCTACGGGCCGACCACCGTGGTCCGGCTGCGAAACAGCTTGGACACCTCGATCGAGCCGGATCCGAGGCAGCGAATGAAACGCCGGGACGTGGTGGCGGGTCTAACCTTCACAACTAGCTCACCCTCGACAGTGGAGGCCCGTCTTGACTGGTTCACTCAACAAGTACCTAGCGGAATTGCTGGGGGCGTTCGTGCTTATAGGCGTCGGTTCCATGGCGATCCTCAGTTCGGGCGGCAGCATCGTTGCCATAGCCTTCGGGTTCGGTGTGGCCCTCCTGATCGCGCTCTACATGTTCGGCTCGGTGTCGGGCGGTCACTACAACCCGGCCGTCACGCTGGCCCAGCTTATCCGGGGTGAGATCAGCGCCGCCGATGCGGGCGGCTACATCGTGGCCCAACTCGCCGGGGCAGTTCTGGCTGCGGCCCTGGTCGCCGCCGCGTTGGGTTCTTCGGCGGTCGGTAGGACCGTGGTGGGCGACGGGGCGGACCTCGGCTCGATCTGGGTTCTGGCTCTCGAAGCACTGTTCACCGCCTTCCTGGTGATGGTCATCCTGCGCGTCACCTCGGGCGAGAATGCCTCGGCTCCGGTCGTCATCGGTTTGACGCTGGTCGTGATCCACCTGGCGCTGGTACCCGTAACGGGCGCCTCGGTCAACCCGGTGCGGAGCCTGGGCCCCGCCATCGTGGCCGCGGACTTCACCGACGCCTGGGCTTACATCGTGGGTCCGCTGGTAGGTGGTGCGGTAGCGGTCTACGTGGACCGCTTTATCCACACTGAGGCTTCCTGAGAAAGGCCTTCCTCCTCAGGCCTTTTGAGGTACGGGGTCGGTAACTTCTCCCGGCCCCGTACCTTCCGCGTCCGGGTCAGCCGGCCAGCGGTCTTCTGCCCGGAACCATAGGTGTCATGCAGACCCCAACCGGTTCGGGAGGACGGACCACTGATATGCTTCCCGCCATGACGGACTTCTCCTGGTCGGACGTGCTGGGCACGATCTCCCGTGGCGCCGACCTGAACCGAACCCAGGCCCGCCAGGCCATGCGCCAGGTAATGGGTGGCCTCGCCTCGCCTGCCCAGATTGCCGGCCTGATCGTGGCGCTCCGCATGAAGGGAGAGACGGTGGAGGAGATGGGCGGCATGGTCGACGGCATGGTGGAGGCTGCGGTCCGGGTCGACCTCGGCGACGCCGATCCCGTGGACATCGTGGGCACCGGAGGCGACCGCTCCGGTACGTTCAATATCTCCACCACAGCCTCCTTCATAGCGGCCGGTGCCGGCATACCGATCGCCAAGCACGGCAACCGGTCCATGTCATCCAAGTGCGGCTCGGCCGACGTGTTGGAGTCCCTGGGGGTGATCATCGACCTGCCGGCCGATAGGAACCGCCGGCTGTTCATGGATACGGGCTACGCCTTCTTCCTGGCGCCGGTCTACCACCCGGCCATGCGTTTCGCCGGGCCGGTCCGCAAGGAGCTCGGGATTCCCACGGTCTTCAATTTCCTGGGCCCGTTGAGCAATCCTGCCGGGGTGCGCAAGTACGCGCTAGGGGTGGCGGACGGGCGCATGGCCGAGCGCATGGTTCGCGTGCTGAGCCTCCGCGGGTCAGAGCGAGCCCTCGTCTTCCACGGCTCGGACGGTATGGACGAGCTCACCCTGAGCGGCCCTTCCGTGGTTTGGCGGCTTGACGGTGGCCAGGTGTCGAGCACCGAAGTGTCGCCCCGGGAGGTGGGTCTGAGACCGGCGCCCGTGTCCGATCTCCTGGGGGGAACGGCCGAGGTGAATGCGGGCATCACGCGCCGCGTTCTCGAGGGCGAAGCCGGTCCCCCTCGAGATGTCTCCCTGCTGAACGCGGCGGCTGCCATCGCCGCATCCGGCCTTACGGACGACCTGGCCGAAGCGGTTGCCGTGGCTGCCGAGTCGATCGACAGAGGTGCGGCCAGCGAGGTCTTGGACAGGGTGGTTGCACGGAGCCGGGAGCTGGCAGGGGACTGATTCCGAACGTTCGCCGGAATCTCCATGTGCAGAGCTACCGGTTGCATCGGTTCGGTGCTTATCATTCGGGCTATGAGAGGCCGTAATCGAGTAATTGTTGCCATCCTGGCCGCCGTTATCGCGCTGGCGTGTGGAGGCGGCTCGGGTGAGGAGGTCGCATCCGAACCGGCGGACCCGGTCACCACCACAGCAGCCACGGCTACCACTTCGGCAGCCACTGCCGCCACTACGGCAGCCACTACGGCAGCCACGGCCGCCACCGAAGAGTCCGGTTCCACCGTTTCGGAGGATCTGCCTGCCACTACAACCGCGGCTTCCGAGGAGCAGCCGGTTGAAGAGCCGGTGACCACCACCGTTCCCGCGAAGACCGCGGTCACCGAACCTGCCGCCGTTCCCGACGGCCCACCTGTCCCGTCCGTGACCCTGGAACTGGACGACGGGACCGTCTTCGTCACGACCGAAGCCACCCGGCCCGTCCTCTACCTATTCTGGGCGGAGTGGTGACCGGCATGTCGACGGGAGTTGCCCGTCGTGGATTATGTGGCCGCCGAGTTCGTCGGCGAGGTGGACGTGATCGCGGTCGCCTGGGCCTCGACGTACGAGAAGACGGCCTCCGCCGCCCGCGGTTTCCTGAACCGGGGGGCTACTCGCTGGCTGCTGGATGAGGACGATTCGGTGTTCGCCGCCTTCGAGGTGACCTACCAGCCGGTCGGGGTGTTCGTGGTGGGCGGTGTCGAAGTCAAGCGCTGGTTCGGTTCCCTCCCCGAGCAGGAACTCCGCCAAGCCTTCACGGACGCCCTGGCATAGTGCTTTCCGAGGTCGACCCGGCTTGGCGGGAAACCGGATGGCTACGGGTGGCAGGCCGTAAGCCGGGCACGTTTATCCGTTATGTAAGCTATCTTACTTGTAATATAGGTCATGCGAGTTCATTTAGGCTTTTGACCTCCACCCTGGACGGCCAGCATCCGGCGAGGATTCCCCTGCGGGTTTCGACCATGATGGTGCGCCACTGGTCGTCTGTGAGGCCGATCTCGCGTTCGAGCAGATCCGGCCGGACACCTGGAGTTAGGCGTAGCCGCAGCCGCCGTTAGTGGCTAGGTCAGAGAGGCCAACCGTTATCGGTGCCTTTTCTCCGTGCTAGGTGGTCGGCTCCTTGGGTTCGCCGCGTTCCGTGACCTGTGAAATCCTGCGGGAGCGGCCCGCCCGGACAAGGGGGTTGAACGTGTCACTGTGCCGTCGCATACTGGGCGGCAGTCACAAACACCACACGGTCTCTTGCCTGATCGACGTCGAGGGGACCGGAACCGGGATCAAAGGGAGCGGACCCGTGCGGGGATGGCGGGACGCGTTCGGACCAGAGGAGGTGGTGGCTGGGGGATGGGCCCGCCGGGGCGGGATTTGTACCGGCGATTTTCGCGTTCTCGATGTCTTCAGGGTCTGTCGGGCTGGAACGGCCGAACTACTGATTCGGGACACTGGGAGGCCATACCGACGAATTCGGGTTGCCCACCGCCTGCGGGCAAACCGGGCTTCCTCGTGCACGACCTCGTTCCTTTGAAGGTGACGCGGGATGTGCTACTCGCCGCCGGTGATCGGCGTCCGATCTGCGGTGTCCGGCATCCGGCTTGTGCATCGCAATGGCCAGCTTTGGTCAATACGGTATTGATATGGCTTACGGTGAGGCTAGAGCGAACCTGAGCGAGTTGAAGCCGCGCAGAACGAACCGTGATGGTCGCACCGGTTGCTCCACCAGTTCCAACTCGGGGCACCGGGTTGCGAGCCGGGCGAGTGCCACGTCCACCTCGAGGCGGGCCAGGGGCGCGCCCAGGCAATGATGGATTCCTCCGCCGAAGCTGACGTGGGTCGGGTCGCCTCTTCCGATCTGGAACGAGTTCGGGTTGTCGAAGTGGCGGGGGTCGCGATTGGCGCATCCGAGAAGCACGGTCACCTGTTCGTACTGCTCGAGCGTCTGCCCACCGACCTCGTAGCTGTCGGCGACCACCCATCGGTCGAAGGTCTGGATGGGTGCGTCCCAGCGAAACAGTTCCTCGGCGGCGGTTGCCGGGTCGACCTCGCCGCCGGTGAGGAGACTCCACTGGTCCGGATGCTGCATCAGTGCCAGCATTCCGTTGGCGAGCGTGTTGACGGAGGCTTCATGGCCGGCGTTCAGCAGGGTGATGATCATCGACACGATCTGGGTGTCGGTCAAGGTTCCGTCCTCGGTCCTGGCGAAGCACAGGGCGGTGATCATGTCGTCGCGGGGTCGATCACGCCGGCGCTCCATCAGGTCCCTGCAGTATTCGGCGAACTCCACTGAGGCCGTCACTGCCGCACGGGTGTCTGCCCCGGTGATGTTGTATTCGTACATCCGGGTGATAAGGCTCGACCAGTCGAGCATCTGGCGCCAGTCTTCGGTCGGGGCCCCCAGTAACTCGGCGATTACCTGGACGGAGAGGGGCGCCGCGTAGTCGTTGACCAGATCGAAGCGGCCTCGCTCGACGATGGGGTCGAGCAGGCGGTCGGCAAGTTCACCGATGCGCGGCCGCAGGCCGGCTACTCGCCGCATCGTGAAGGCCTTGGAGACCAGGTGGCGGATCTTGGTGTGGTTGGGTGGCTCCAACCACACCAGAGCCCAATGTTCCACGTCGTAGTAAGGCTCTAGATCGTCGCGGAGCGGGGGGAGTCCCCAGGCCGGCCGGTCCACGGTTGGCTGGTCGATCCGACCGAGTTGGCGGTCGCGCAACGCCCGTCGTACATGGTCGTAGCGGGTCAGGAACCAGATCGGTCGCTCACCGGCGCGACCCGGACCGCGGAAGACGGGGGTCTCCTCGCGGATACGGTCGAACGCCGGATAGGGGTCGCGGAGGAACTGAGGGTCGTAGGCGTCGAAGACGAACGTCATCGACGAACCCTAACAAAAGGGGCTTATAGATCTGAGTGCCCGAGGGCTGGTTCTGTCATTGGGTGTCAGTACAATACGGGTCTATGGGCAGTTCTGTGTTGACAGTGAAGGTGAAGGGCAACTGTTCGAAATCGCAGCATCGGTGTCTTGTTCAGCTGTTCGCTATGTCGGCGGAGATGTACAACGCGTGCCTCGAATCGTGGAAGGGCACCTACGAGTGGTGGAAGCGCCACCACAACCCGGAGACGGAGGAAGTTCCCGGCTGATCTGGTCTATTCCCGCTACGACCTGATGCGGATGTTCACAGGAGTCCGCAAGGACCGTCCTGAGTGGGCTGCTGTGTCTGTGAATGTGGGACGTGGTTTGATCTGCCGTTTCGACCGGGCGGTCAGTTTCTTCTACAAGCGATGCGAGGCTGGGAAGACGCCGGGGTATCCCCGTTTCAAGCCGGCGTCCCGTTGGCGGTCGATAGAGGTCCCGGACGCGTCTGCTTCGATGATCGTTGCCCCTGGGACCGGCGGGAACGGGTCTGCCAAGTGGTGGCGCCTGGCGGTGAAGGGAGTTCCCCGTATTAGGTTCGAGGACCGGGGCGGTCGAATACAGACCGCTGTGGCCGCCGGGGCCAGGGTGGGCGAGATACGGCTGGTCCGTACGGTGCTACGGGGTGAGCTTCATGTGGTGCTCCGGTTCCCACCTTCGGAGACCACCGGGGACCGCACCCCTGTTTTCGCGGTGGGTGTTGATAAGGGTCTCCGCTCCCGGATGATCCTGTCCGACGGCTCCCGGATCTCGGCCCGGCTCCCGGACAGGGCAGACATCAAGAGGAAACAGCGCGCGCTGTCCCGGGCTGAGCAGGGTTCACGGTCCCGTGCCAAGAAAGGCAATGCTCTGGCCAGGGCATGGAGAAAAGAGGCCGAAAAGGCCAGGATGGCCGACATCCGCCTAGCCCACCGCCTCGTCTGCTCCTAAGATGCCATGGCCGTAGAAGACCTCAACGTGGCCGGGATGCTCCGCTCCCGACTGTTCCCACACAAGATGGCTCAACAGCGCTGGGTGGCCTTCGATCAGATACTGGAACACAAAGCCGCGAAAGCTGGTGTCCTGTACGCGAAGGTCGACCCTGCCAACACCACCACCGAATGCTCCGTCTGCGGGCATCGCCGGCGGATGCCCCTCGGAACACGTGTCTACGACTGCGGGAAATGTGGGATGGTGCGGACAGGGACCTCAACGCTGCCAGGAACATATGCGCCCGGGCCGGATGGTCATGGGGCCGGGTGGGGCATCAACCCGGTGTAGCGCGCACAACAAACTTCTGCCAGGAGACCGAACTCCCCCCAACCGGGGACGGACGCGGGCAGACGCTACAGAAATGTATCACCTGAAACCGTCCCACCCATGGGCACCCAGGCATATAAGCCCCTAACAAACGCGTTCCTCCGGCGGTTGGAGGGCTCAGTCGACGAGTGGCCAGACGGCGTAGGTGGAAGGGCCTACACCCGCTTCGAACTCGGTCGCGGCCGCGTCAATCCTGCGGTAGGCCTCTTCCGCGTCGAAGCGGGTAAAGACGCCTCTGTCGAGGATGGCCTCCCCATCGACGAATACGGTATCCACGGTGCTGGACGCTCGGAAGTAGACGAGATTGTCGACAGGATCAAGGAACCGCGGGTACGCCTCTGGTCTGTCCAGCCGGTGAATCACCAGGTCGGCGCGCTTGCCGACCTCGATCGATCCGATCTCGTCCTCGAGACCCAGCGCCGTCGCGCCGTGGAGAGTGGCCATCTCCAGGACGGTCTCGCCGGTGAGGACCGGCAGTTCGCCCCGGAATTCACGGAACCCCACCGCAGCCAGATAGGCTTGGCGCAGAACGTCCCGGCGTCCGCTGTAGCCATCGGAGCCGAGAGCCACCGGGACGCCCTTGGCCAGCATCTCCGGGAAGGACCCGACCCGGACGGCGCCCATGCCCCGTCTGAAAGATGCGGCCGGGCAGTGCACCACCCGGGTACCCGAGTCGGCGACCAGGTCCACCTCCCGTGCTGACAGATGGTTCATGTGCACCAGGGTCAGGTTCTCGTCCAGTACGCCGATATCCGCCAGATGCTCGATAGGGCGGCATCCGTACAGCTCCTCGGAGATCGTTACCTCCTCCGGGTCCCACGACTGGTGCATGATCATCGGCGCTCCGTGGTGCCTGGCGAGTGCCTGGGCCCGGAGTAGTAGCTCGTCCGAACAGCGCATGCAGCCGTACATGGTCGCTGCGCCCCGGACCCGGCCACCGTTCCGGAACGGGTAACGAATCATCTGCTCCTCAAGCCGCTCCACGCATCTGCTCGTCGGAGCCCTGAGCGTCTCGGCTTCCTCTTCGGACATCGCGCCTGCGGACGTATCTCGACCCGAGACCTGCGGGTTGGCGTCTAGCACCACATGTCCCGGCATGCCCCGCATTCCCACCGTCTGGATTGCGCGTACGGTCTCCTCCAGGTAGAAGGAACCCCCCGTATCGCTGTAGGCCGTGGTGCCGTTGCTAACCATTTCCATGCACGAGAGAAGGGTGCCCAGGTGGTCGGTCTCCGGCCGTCGGAGGGTGAAGAGCCAGTCATCCACCTCCCCGTAGTCGGCGTGGTCCTTGGGGGCCATGCCACGGCTGAGTTCGGAGTTGCCGGCGTGGACGTGCGCATCGATCAGGCCCGGATGGACGAGGGCTCCCCCGAGGTCCCTGGTGGTTGTCGCCGATGTATTGGCCCCCACTTGCCGGTCCGGGCCGACCGCGGTGATGGTCCCTTGCCGGATGGCTATCGCGCCGTCGACAAGGATACGGCGCCGACTGTCCATCGTCAGGATGCGGCCGTGCCTGAGTAGAGTATCGGCCCCCGTCCCGGTTTCTTCGTTCAAGCATCCACCTCCACCGGCCCAGCCTACGGTTACGCCTGCCGGTGCGCCAAGATGCCCGAAGAGCGTTAGCCCCGATCACTCATGGATGTGGGTTTGAAAGGGTGACGGAGCGGCGCTCCGGGTCGCCTGACTGGGGATATAGCCAATTGACAGCGGCTCCTTCATCGTGGCGTGGCATTCACCGCCATGGTGGGGGTGTCCGCTTCGCAATGATGGGTTAAGTGGTCTGACGCGCATCGGTGGGCTGGGAACATGAATAATCAGGGCTAGAGTCGAGACGCGCCGGCCGCGACCGGCAAGACCGCGCTTGGAGGGAGGTCGGATGAACGACACGGTAAGCGTCATGACAGTACGCGGACCGGTAGCCGGCGCGGACCTGGGCTTCACTCTTCCCCACGAGCACGTCTACTGCACCTTGCGGCACGCCGACTACCGCTACGACGTGGCCGATCAGTTCGCGGACGAGGATGTGATGGCGGCGGAGGTTATGGCCTTCGCCGACCTGGGGGGCGACACCATCTTCGAGTTGAGCGTTCCCGACAACGGCCGATCCCCCAAGCGGTTGCGAACGTTGTCGGAGCGGACCGGTGTGCACATCGTCATGGGCTGCGGCTGGTATCGCGGCAACTACTACCTGCCGGAGGAGCGGATCGACCGTCGATCGGCGGACGTCCTAGCTGAGGAACTGATCCGGGAGATCACCGACGGGGTGGGCGAGACCGGGATCCGTCCGGGGGTGATCGGTGAGATCGGATCCGAGAAGGACTGGGTGTCACCCGCCGAGGAAAGGGTGCTGCGGGCCGTCGCCAGGGCACACAAGGCGACCGGTCTGGCAATCGGCGCTCTCCATGCCGTCGGCCCCGTCGCCCCCGAGCAACTCACCATCCTCGAGGAGGAGGGTGCGGACATGACCCGGGTGGCGGTCGCCCACTGCGATGCCTACCCGCATCTCGGCTACCTGCTCGGGCTCATCGAGCGGGGTGTATACATCATGTTCGACAACTGCGGCCAGTACCGCGGGATGGGTCAGTTCGAGAACCGGATCCTCGACCTGATCCTGGAGTTGGTCGATCGGAGACTCGAGGACCGGCTGATGCTGTCCCATGACGTCTGCAAGCTGGGACAGCTACGGGAGCATGGAGGCACCGGGTTCGTCTACCTGTCGGAGACGTTCCTGCCGGCGCTCTCCGGCAAGGGTGTGCCCGACGATGTAATCACGACCATCACCCATCACAACCCCCGGCGCTGGCTGACCGGAACATGAATTCCGAGAACCGCCTACTGGACTGGTACCGGGCAGTAGTTGACTACTACCGCCGGCTCACGCCTCGGTCGGCAGCCCTCTTTGTCCGGGGCGGAGGTGTCCTACCCGGCGGGGACACCCGGTACTCGATCACCACCCGTCCCCACCCAACGTACTTCGAGCGTGGAGAAGGTCCCTACGTATGGGACGTGGACGGCAACCGGCGGCTCGACCTCAACAACAACTCGACAGCTCTGGTCCACGGCCATGCCCATCCCGAGATAGTGGCGGCGCTCCGCGCCCAGGCCGGGTCGGGAACCGCCTGGGGAGGGCACAACCCGACCGAGGTCGATTGGGCGGGCATCATCTGCGAGCGGGTCCCGTCGATCGAACGGGTGCGGTTCGCCAATTCGGGAACAGAGGCGAACATGCACATGCTCAAGGTTGCCCGGGCCTACACCGGCCGGGATCTAGTCCTGAAACTGGACGGCGCATACCACGGTACCTACGACGGTTTCGAATTCGCTACGGAGGGCGACGGTGGTGTCTCGCCGAGTACCGGGGGAGTCCCTGCCAACCTGTCGGAGAACGTGGTCCTCGGCGCCTGGGGGGATACGGAAGGCGTGGCCCGTCTGATACGGGAGCGCGCCGGTCGGCTGGCTGCGGTCATCCTCACTCCCTTCCGCTCGGCGGGCGGCTTCTCTCATCCACCAGAGGGCTTTTTGGAGACGCTGCGCGCCGTGACCGCTGATGAAGGCGTACTCCTCCTGTTCGACGAGGTGATCTCCCTCCGGCTCGCCATGGGAGGAGCGCAGGACCGCTACGGGGTGACACCCGACATGACCGCCCTCGGAAAGCTGGTCGGGGGTGGCCTTCCGGTGGGCGCATTCGGCGGAAGGGCGGACATCATGGCTGTGACCGATCCGCTGGGGGATATGAAGGTGGCCCTGGCAGGCACCTTCAACGCCAACCCGATGACCGCCGCGGCGGGCGTAGCCGCCTTGCGCCTGCTCACACCCGAGGTCTACGGCTGGATCGATCACCTGGGCGGTCTGCTGCGCGCCGGGCTGTCCGGCGCCGTCCGGGACCGTGGCTTGCCTCTCCGAGTGGAGGGCGGTGGTTCCCTGCTCAGCGTCGCGTGCGAGCCGGGGGTGGTCCGACCGGAGGTCATGATGACCGGCCTCTCCCTGGCGTTAGGAAACCGGGGCGTCTTCGGCTTTCCCTTCCTGTCCACCTCGTCGGCGATGGAGGAACGGCACGTAGAGCAGATGCTGGACGTGGCGGCGGCGGTACTCGACGACCTGGCTAGCTCGATGAGAGTTCATTGAGC
The DNA here is from genome assembly GCA_021296345.1 of Acidimicrobiia bacterium. GTDB lineage: Bacteria > Actinomycetota > Acidimicrobiia > Spongiisociales > Spongiisociaceae > Spongiisocius. Next base: position 43,916 of record JAGWAN010000006.1, read on the forward strand.
ATGCCTAGGCGGGGAGGCGTCGGGCCACCGCACCGGCTCGGGCGCCGGTAGGCCCGTCGGGGTCTACCGCCACGGCGCCGCCGACGATTACCCAGTCGATACCGGAAGGCGGAAGCTCGGGTTCCTCGTAGGTTGCCCGGTCGATCACCCGGTCCGGGCCGAAAGCGACCAGGTCGGCCCGCTGTCCTGGTGCGATCGCGCCCCGGTCTTTCAACCCGACCCGCCGCGCAGCGCGGAAGGACAACCGGTCGATGGCCTCGCGTACGGTCACGATTCCTTCCCGGATGGCGTAGGACCCCAGGAAGCGGGGCGCGGTGCCCCATAGCCGGGGATGTGGCGTGGCGGCGAACACCGCGTCGCTTCCCACGAGCATGGCCGGGTGGCGGGCGATGGCCTTCACGGCCGATTCGTCGGCGTAATGCAGGATTACCAGGGCGCTCATTCCCGTTTCCAGCAACAGGTCGATGACCAGACGTTCGGGCTCGACGCCCCGGGACGATGCTATCTCAGCCAGGGTGCGTCCCGTTACGTCCACCGGGCCGTCCGGGCCGCAGTCGATCACCACGATGCCTTCTGGGCCGCACTGGTAGTAGAAGCTTTCGGGACCGGCGTCCGGATCTCCGAGCGCGCGGAGCAGGCGGTCCACGCTGGACGGGTCTCGCAGCCGATCTGCCATCTGCTCCATAGTCCCTTCGTGCGCCCACGGCGGCAGCAGCGCGGACAGGAGGGTGACGCCTGCACCGTACGGATACTGGTCGAAGGTGATGTCGACCCCGCCCGACAGGGCGCCGTCGATCGTCTCGAGCAGCGGTTCGAGCTTCCAGGCGTTGCGGTGCCCGAGAACCTTGAGATGGGAAAGATGCAGCGGCGCGCCGCTCCGCCGCGACACGTAGATCATCTCCTCGACCGCCTCGATCAGGTTGTGGCTCTCACCCCGGATGTGAACCGAGATCAGCCCACCAAACCGGGCTGCCTCGGAGGAGAGGGCCACGACCTCATCGCGCTGCGCGTAGGCCCCCGGCGTGTACACCAGGCCGAAGGAGATACCCCATGCGCCCGCGTCCATGCCGCGCGCGACCTCGCGCCTCATCGCTCGTAACTCGGAGGTGCTCGGCGCCCGCCGCGCTCCGCCCAGCACCGCGTCGCGCACCGCGCCATGGGGGACGAAAGGGCACAGGGTGGTGGCGGGCCGGGTCCTCTCTAACTCGTCCAGGTATTCGCCGATGGACCGCCACGGCCATTGCGGTGGGCCCCGACCTTCGGACAGCGCCAACTGCTCCACACGATCGGCGAGACGCTCCCCGGTCACGGGCGCCGGACCTATCCCATCCGGGTTGATGAGTTCCGTGGTGAATCCCTGGAGGACCTTCGGGGTGAGGATCGGATCCTCGAAGGAGCGCAGCGCGCTGTGGGCGTGCATGTCCACGAACCCGGGCGCCAGCGACAGTCCTTCGAGATCGATGGTCCGGGCGGCCTCGGGCCGCAGGTCGGTGCCCACCGCTACCATGACCCCGTTGTCGATCGCGACATCTCCCGGCCAGGGCTCGGCATCGCCGGCGTAGATCGTCCCGTTCCGCAGGAGAAGATCGACCATGCCGCCGAGCCTACCGGGGAGAAGTCCGCGATGACCGGCGCCGAGGCACTTATCGAATCGCTCCGGGTGAACAGTGTCCGGCACGTCTTCGGCATTCCGAGCACCCACACCCTCGAGATCTACCGTGCCCTGAGCCGGGCGCGGGACATCGAGCACGTCACCACCACCCACGAGCAGGGCGCCGCATTCATGGCCGACGGATACGCGCGGGCCACGGGACGGCCGGGGGTTTGTCTCGTAACGACGGGTCCGGGTGTCACGAACGCGGCCACTGCGATCGCCGAGGCCTACTCGGACTCCGTTCCCGTGCTCTGCATCACGGCCCACATCGCCAGCGAGGACATCGGGCGCGGTCGGGGTCACTCGCACGAACTCCGTTCGCAGGAGGACGTCCTGGAGGGCATTACCGACGAGAGCCGGCTCATCCTGTCGCCCGACGAGGTGGGACAAGCGGTACAGGATGCCTTCCGGAGGTTCAGGACCCGGCGACCGCGTCCGGTGTGCCTGGCCATTCCCGTCGATGTGCAGGAGGCGCCGACCTCCGTCCCGATCCCGGACGCACCGACCGAGGCTCCGAGCCGGCCTGACATCGACGCTGTGGAGAGGGCATGCGACCTGCTCAGCTCGGCCGAGACTCCAGCCATCATCGCCGGTGGCGGTGCGCAGGACGCGGTCGAGGAGCTGCTGGCGCTCGCTGAACGTCTGGATGCGCCCGTCGCCACCACGCTGAACGGGAAAGGGGTCGTGCCGGGCGGCCACCGATTGGGGGCTTCGCTGGTGGTTTACCGTTCGGTGGCGCGCTTTCTCGAAGAGTGCGATGTGGTGCTGGCCGTGGGGACGGAACTCAGCCCGGCGGATCTGTGGACGGGGCCGTTGCAGCTGGGAGGGAAGCTGGTGCAGGTGGACATAGACCACGACCAGATCGGACGTAACCACGCGGTGGACTCGCCTGTGCCGGGGGATGCGAGGGCCACGCTGACAATGATGCTCGAGTCCGCGACGGGTTCGCGGGCGCGGGCAGGCTCCTCCCGGGCGGCCCATGCGCGTGATGCGGCCGAGAAGGAAGCGCTGGTCATGGGACGTCCATACCTTCCGTGGGTCAGGGCCCTACGGGCAGCCATGCCCGCACAGTCCTCCCTCGCTCTGGACGTGGCGATGGTGGCGGGGTTCGGCGCCTACCCCTTCTACGACCTGCCGGGACCCCGGACCTGGATGAATCCGTCCGGCCTGGGGACGTTGGGATATGCGCTCCCCGCGGCGATCGGCGCCAAGATCGCCCGGCCCGAGCGGGCGGTGGCGGCGCTCGTAGGAGACGGCGGTTTCATGTTCACCATGTCCGAGCTGATGGTGGCCGCCCAGCACCGGCTGGCACTTCCGGTGATCATCTGGAACGACCGGGCCTTCGGTGAGATAGGCCGCCTGATGCGCGAACGAGGCTTCGACCCGTTCGCCACCGACCTCATGGTCCCGGACCTGGCAACCTTGGCGTCCGCCTACGGCGCGGCATGGGCGCGCGTGGCCGAGCCCGTGGATCTGGCGGACGCAGTGGAGGTCGCTCTGGCAGCCGATGGTCCGACCCTGGTTGAGGTGCCCGCTTGGTCCTGACCGAGCGTTTCCGGCCACTGTTCCCGATCACGGAGGAGCGTTCCTACCTGTTCGCCGGGGGTCTTGCCCCTGCTGCGATCCCCGTAAAGGCGGCTATCGATGGGTGGTCCGATCGGTGGATGTTCGATCCGATGTATCACCGGGCCCGGTACTTCGACGAGTGGGAGAACCTGAGGAGCCGGCTCGCGGCGGTGCTGGGCGCCGATCCCGGCGAGATCGCCATCGTAGACAACACCTCGCGCGGTTCGAACCTAGCGGTCCAGATGATCCGGGCGCCTGCCGGCGCCAACATCGTGACCGACCCGACCTCCCACCCGAGCGCCGTCTGGCCCTGGCTGCTGCCCGATCGCGGACCGGTCGAGGTTCGTTCGGTTCCCGATGGGCCGTCCTCCACCTGGATGAAGAGGATCGAGAGCCTCGTGGACGGGGACACCATCGCGGTGCTCGTCTCTCACGTGGACGCCCGCACCGGCTTTCGCCACGACCTCCGGGAACTGGCCGACCTCACCCGCAGCTGTGGCGGCTACCTCATCGTCGACGCCGCCCAGTCGGCGGGCGCCGTTCCCATCGATGCCGGGGCTGCCGGAGTCGACTTCATTAGCGGCACGCTGATGAAGTGGTTACTCGGTCCGCCCGGGCTGGGATACCTCTACGCGCGCCGGGAGCACGTAGAGTCGCTGGCGCCGCCCCACGTCGGATATGTGGGCGCCAACCGGGACGGCAGGCCGGACGAGCCCGGCAACCTCTCGTACCGTCCCGGTGCGGTGCGCCACGAGATCGGTCTTGCGGATCTGCCTGGCATCGCGGCGGCGCGTCGAGGACTGGACATCATCCTCGAGGCAGGCATCCCGGACATCGAACGGCATGTCCTGGAACTGACCGGGCGGATGATCGATGGGTTGACCGAACGGGGGATACATGTGCTCACCCCGGCGCGTCGAACCGAGCGGGGCGGGGTGGTGGCCTTCCATTTCGATGGAGCAGTGTCGTTGTGTCGCCAACTGCGGAGGATGGGCGTGGATGTGTGGGGATACCCCGAGGACGACAGGGTCCGGGCCGATCCCCACCTCTACAACAATCCCGGCGACGTGGACCGTCTTCTCGAAGGAATCGACGCGTACCGGCGTGCGCGAGATCCTGCCCGGGCGTCGACGGGGTAGACGATGCACCTGGACGGGCGGGTGGCGCTGGTGACCGGCGGGGGCACCGGTCTTGGTCGAGCCACGGCCCTCGAATTGGCCAGGGCCGGCGCCTCGGTAGCCGTGAACTACTCGAGGTCGCGCCAGGAGGCGGAGCTAGTCGCCCGGCAGATCAGAGACCGCGGAGGCAGTGCCCTGGCGGTCCTGGCCGACATTACCGACGGCGCCGCGGTTTCGTCGATGGTGGCGTCGGTCGAGGAGAGGTTGGGACGGGTAGATATCCTCGTCAACAATGCGGGCACCACCCGCTACGTTGCGTTCTCCGACCTGGGGGCGGTTTCGGCGGAGGAGTGGCGGCGGATCATGGATGTGAACGTCACGGGTGCGTTCCTGTGCTCCCGGGCGGTGGCGCCCGGGATGCAGGCCCGGGGAGCAGGCAAGATCATCAACGTAGCTTCCAATTCCGCTTTCACCAGCGCGGGAAGCTCCATTCCCTACGTGGTGTCGAAGGCTGCCCTGGTGTCGCTCACCCGCTGCCTGGCCACGGCGCTGGCGCCCACGGTGCAGGTCAACGCTATCGCGCCGGGGTGGATGCTCACCGAATGGATCGACCGCCACGTGCCTCCCGACCGGGCCCGAGAGATCCGGTCCGGTGCGGTACCTCTGGTCCCGGTGGAAGACGTGGTCCGGACTCTGATGGGGCTGGTGACCAACGACTCGGTCACCGGCGCGGTATCGGTGGTGGATTGCGGGGAGATGCTGGGTTAGTCGGCGTCCGGCCCTTCAAACGATGTGGCGGTTGCTCACCCCGTCGCGAGTCCGTGGCGGAGTCGGCAGCCGAGGTCTCCGGAGCGGGGCCGGAACATGGGATTCCACGGACTTCATGCTGAGCGCCTCGCCGTGTCCGTTGTGGGGCGGAGCGGATCGAATCTGTGCGCAGACTACCGACTCACGGGGTAGTGCCCTCGCTGGGGGAGGAAGCCCTCGAACCGGTGAGAGCCACCAACGTCTCCCTACGTTCGTGGGAGTCCTCCACCGCCTCCGGGAAGTGGCACGCCACCACACCGGAAGCGCCGCGGTCCTGTACCGGCGCCAGCGCGGGTGCTTCGGCGGAGCAGATGTCCGGGTCTCCCAGTTTTTGCCGGAGCCAGCAACGGGTGTGGAATCGACAACCAGTGGGCGGATCGGCCGGGCTCGGTACGTCACCCTCCAGAACGATCCGTTGGCGGGTTGCCTCGGCCTGGGTGTCCGGGATGGGCGCTGACGATAGGAGCGCCACCGTATAGGGATGGAGCGGCGCCCGGTAGAGGTCCTCGGTGGGCCGCAACTCGACGAGCTTGCCGAGATACATCACGCCGACCCGGTCGGTCACCTGGCGCACGAGGGCGAGGTCGTGCGCAATGACCAGGTAGGTCAGGTGGAACTGGTCCTGGAGGTCACTCAGAAGGTTGAGTATCTGGGCGCGGATGCTCACATCGAGAGCGCTCACGGGCTCGTCGGCGATGATCAAGTCCGGTTGCAGGGCCATGGCCCGGGCGATGGCGATCCGCTGGCGCTGGCCTCCGCTGAACGCATGGGGGTAGCGACCGGCGGCGTCGGGTGGCAACCCGACCGTGTCGAGCAGTTCCGACACCCTTGCCTTGCGTTCCGCTGTCGTTCCCTGGCGGTGGATGACAAGCGGCTCTGCCACGATCCGCTCCACCGTCCGCTTCGGGTTGAGGCTTGAGAACGGGTCCTGAAAGACGGGTTGCATCCGGCGCCGAATCAGTCTGAGTTCTCGACGCGAGACGGTTGACAGATCGACACCATCGAACCGGATACGTCCCTCCGTGGGATCGAGGAGCTTGAGGATGGCCCGAGCAGTCGTTGTCTTGCCACAACCCGACTCGCCTACCAGTCCCAGGGTCTCCCCACGGTGCACGGAGAAGGTGATCCCATCCACCGCCTTGATGAAACCGCGCCGGCCGGTAGAGGGGCCCTTCCCGGCCGGAAACCAGACCCGCAGATCCTCGACCATGACGAGGACCGGACTCTTGCCCTTATCAGCACTCATGGCGTGGATCCACGTTCGCTCAAGCCACCTACAGGCGCGGGAGGGTTCCAGCAAGCTGTCAGGTGCGGGCTCGCCGGTCCCGGAACCTGGACTCCGTCTGCATCCTGGATAGACGTCATGTTCCAACCACCGGCGGTGGCCCGCCGAGCTGTCGGGATGGTCATCAGCGGGGGGTCCTCGGTTGCGCATCGATCGATCCTGGAGGGGCATCGGGGAGCGAAGGGACAGCCCTCGGCCGGTCGGGTCGGATCGGGAGGCTGGCCCTCGATCGTCACGAGCCGCTCCTGGCGGAGGTCGATGCGGGGCAGGGACCTATGCAAAGCCACGGTGTACGGATGCGACGCCCGGGTAAATACATCCGCGGTGGTGGAGGACTCGACAATACGCCCCGCGTACATCACCATCACCCGCTGGGTCACCCCGGCCACCACGCCGAGATCGTGGGTTATGAGCAGCATCGTGGTCCTGTGCTGGGAGGTCAACTCATCGAGGAGTTCGAGTATCTGAGCCTGAACCGTCACATCGAGGGCGGTGGTCGGCTCGTCCGCGATCAGGAGCGCCGGCCTCGGTGCCACAGCCATGGCGATCACCGCTCTCTGGCGCATGCCTCCGGAGAATTGATGGGGATAATCGGAGAGACGGTCGTCCGCATTGGGGACTCCTACACTTCCCAGAAGTTGGGCTGCCTGCCGACGCGCCGCCCGTGCGCCCAGTCTCTTGTGCTTGCGAAGGACCTCGGCGAGTTGCTTGCCAATCGTGAGGACCGGGTTGAGGGAGCTGAAGGGGTCCTGGTAGACGATGCCTATCTGGTCTCCCCGGACCTCCCGGAGCTCGCGCTCGGTGAGTCGCATCAGGTTGGTGCCGTCCAGAGTTACGGTCCCGGACACGTCCGCATATTCGGGCAGCAGCCGTGCCAGCGCTAGAGCTCCGGCGCTCTTGCCAGACCCACTCTCACCCACCAGCCCCACTTGCTCGCCGACCGCCAGATCGTAGGAGACCGTCCGGACCGCTCTTACGAGCGACTCCGCCCGGAACGTGACGCTCAGGTCCCTCACCGACAGCAGCGGGCCGTCAGCTTCGGCGGCGTCGGCCACTATCGTGCCAGGCTCAGCGACCGGGGACTTCATATACCGACCGGGTCACGATGCCCCCGGCGAAGTTGATGGCCGATACGAACAGCAGCAGGGCAAGGCCGGGGCTGAGGATGAACCACCAATGGGTCGGGTATTGGAGGGCCTCGCGGATCATGTACCCCCACTCGGGCGTCGGCGGTGAGACACCCAGGCCGAGGAAACCGAGTGTTGAGCCGGCCAGGATGGCGTAGCCGACGTCGAGTACGAATATCGTCTTCATGACTCCGAAGCTGTTAGGGAGGACCGTTCGAAACAGGTTGCGGATCGGGCCGGCCCCGAGTGCCCGCGACGCGGTCACGAACTCGCGCTCCTTCACCACGATGACCTGGCCCCGGACCAGCCGGGCGTAGACCGGCCACCAGGCGGCCGAGATGGCGATGATCACGTTCCGGACGGTGGGTCCCAGCGCCGCGGAGATGAGCAGGGCCAGCATGATGGAGGGGAAGGACAGGAAGATGTCGACGATCCGCATCATCACCGCGTCGACCATCCCACCGGCGTACCCGGACACCGCGCCGTATAGCACTCCGACGGCACCCGCCGTCAACAGGACGAAGACTCCGATCACCAGCGACACCCGACCCCCGTAGAGGATCCGCGACCAGAGGTCGCGGCCCAGGTTGTCGGTGCCGAGCCAGTGTTCGCCACTCGGACCGGCTAGGGCGGACGTCAGGTCCTGGGCGAGCGGGTCAGGGGCCACGAGGGGGGCGGCGGCGACCGCCGCAACGATCATCAGGATCACCACCAGGCCGTAGGTCTCGAGGAACGTGCGCGGTCGAAGCGATTCCAACGTCGTGCCGAGGCGGGTCGGCACGATAGCCTCCTCGAGACGGCGTAGCCGGCCTACGGTCATGACTTCAGGCCGTCGCGAACCCGCGGGTCTGCCACCGTGTAGAGCAGGTCGACCGCCAGGTTGGCCAGGACGTAGGCGAGGCTGATCACCAGAACCACGCCGGCAATGGCGTTGAGGTCCAGGCGGGTGGCGGCCGAGAAGGCGTACTGGCCGAGGCCGGGCCAGCCCACCACGTGTTCGACCACGATGATCCCGGTGAGGAGTGACCCGAAGGCGAGGCCCGAGAGCGTGATCACCGGGATCACCGCGTTGCGCAACGCATGACGGTAGAGGACCAAACGCCGGCGCAGACCCTTGCCGCGGGCGGTGCGAACGTAATCGGACTCCAACGCGTCGACCATCTCGGAGCGGACCACCCGGGCGAAGTAGAAGCCGATCACCAGACCCAACACCAAGGCGGGGAACGCCAGGTGGTGCAGGGTGTCGAGGAGCACGTCCCATTGGCGGGCCAGGATGGAGTCGACGGTCACCATCCCGGTCACCTCCGGCGGAGGGCGGGTGAAGATGTCCAACTGTCCTGGCCCGGCCGCCCAGCCCAGCCGCCCATAGAAGACGGTGAACCCGACGATAGCCAGCCAGAAGACCGGTACCGAGATCGCCAGGGTGGATACCACCTTGAAGGCCGTGTCCCATAACCCTCCCCGGCGAGCGGCCGCGAACACGCCGAGCGGGATACCGAAGACGAAGGCGACCAACAGGGCCGCTACCACCAGTTCGATGGTGGGGGGGACCACATTGGCGAGATCGGTGCTGACCGCACGCGCCGAGTGGCTCGACTCGCCCATGTCACCCTGCAGGAGGTTGGTGACGTAGATCCAGTAACGCTCCGGGATCGGTTTGTCCCATCCCCAGCGAGCGTTGAGAGCATCGATGATGGCCTGTTCCGCCGCGTCGGACTGGGCGGCTCCCCTACCTCCCAGGTAGGCCGCCACCGGGTCGACGGGAATCAGTTGGGATACGAAGAAGGTGATACAGGTCATGCCCAGCAGCACGAACGGGGCCAGGGCGAGGCGCCGTAACACGAACCAGCGCATCTCAACTCCTCCGGGTCATGGTGTTAGACGCATGGAAGGGAGATCGGGGGGCGACCGGCTGGGCCGCCCCCCGATAGGTTGTCCAGAGTCCTGCGATAGCTCGGCTACTGGGACCGCCCCATCCGGTAGGGCTCGAACCGGTAGACGGCGTGGTAGTAGACGCCTGTCAGGGTGTTGACGTGCGGGTACCACTCGGGAATCTCGACCATCAGGTGGGTCGGGTTGGCGTCCAGGCCCATCCGCTCCACGTCGTTCAGCAGGCTCATCCGCTCCGCCGGATCGACCGACGCCAGCGCCGCATCACCTGCCGCCTTGATCTCGTCATAGAGAGGCCAGCCCTCGGCATTGTCGGGCCAGAGTGACCGCTGCCAGTTCAGGAATCCATCGGCGAACGACACCTGCGCCGAGTTCATGGCCGACGGGTACTCGGGGAACCAGTCGCTCACGTTGATGTCGAGGTCGCCCTTGCGGAAGTCGGTGAAGAACACACCGGCGTCGCGGATCTGAACTTCGGTCTTCACACCGATGTCCGCGAAGTCGGCGGCCAGCTTCTGGGCAACGTCGCCGAAGCCAGGACAGAACCCGCTCCACTGGAACGTCTGGAGACGGATCGGATTCTCCGGGTCGTCATAACCGTCGGGATAACCCGCCTCGGCCAGCAGCTCACGGGCCTTGTCGAGGTCACGCTCGTAGCCCTCCGTGATGCCTCCCAGCCGCATCGGTGCGAGCCCGTAGACCCGGTTGGCGGTGTAGCCGGGGCAGAGTCGCTGGAGGCCGTCATAGTCGATGGCGTACTTGAGCGCCTTCTGGACCGTCGGGTTGGCCACGAACGCATTGTTGGTTGCGTCGGTCGTGAACATCACGTAGTACCAATGGTTGGTGTTGGCCTGGAGGATCGTGAAGTCCTCGCCCAACGAGGCGGCCTGGTGCGGGATCACCGTCCACGCCAGGTCGATGTCACCCCGTGACAGAGCGTCGATGCGCGACTGCGCTTCGGGGATGTTCACGAAGATGACCCGTTCCATGGTGGCGGGCGCTCCGCCCCAGTAGTCGTCGACTCGAACGATCTCGAGACGGTTGCCCGGCTCGGAGAAGTCGAATGTGAACGGACCGGAGCCGGCGCTGTTCAACGCCAACCACTCTCCGGCTGTGTCGGTCTCCGAGGCGTCTTCGCCGGCCGAACCGCCGTTGGCTGTCACCAGTTCGCTGTTGACGACGCTGAACGCGGCGGCGGTGGTCAGACCGGGGAACTCCGGGTCGGGCGCCGCCAGGTTGAACACGACGGTCTGGGGGTCGGGCGTGTCGGCGCTGACGATGTTGGCGCCCTGGTAAGACGGGGTGGCGGCTACGTTCTTCAGGCGCAGGAACGAGTAGGCCACGTCCTCGGAGGTGACCGACGACCCGTCGTGGAAGCGGGCGTTCGGGTCCAGCGTGAAGGTCCATTGGGTGGCGTCCGCGTTGGACGACCACTCGGTGGCCAGCTCGGGGATGAGCGTCTGGTAGTCGTAGCCGTTCTCGGTCGGTGCCCACTGGACGAGCGTGTTGTAGACGGATCCGAGCACCAGGACGTACAGTTCCTCGAAGGCCCGGGCCGGGTCGAACACGGTGTCGGCATCCATCTTCTTGCCGATCACCACGGTCGCCTCGCGGCCCGTAAGCGGCTCGGCCATCGCTTCGGTCGTGGTTGTGGTTGGAGCGGCGGTCGTGGTTGTGGTTGTGGTCTCACCCTCCGCCGCCTCGGTAGTGGTGGTGGTGCCCACCTCGACCACCGTGGTAGCGGTCGTCTCCTCGGACGGCGCAGCTGTCGTGGCAGGCGCTGCCGTGGTTGCAGGCGCGGCATCGTCCGGTTCGTCCGAGCCGCAGGCGGCGGCGAATATGGCCAGCGTCAACAACAGTGCCAGCCATCGGCCTGTTCGGTGCATATACATTGTTTTTCCTCCGTCCCGCACCCCAGGTAAGAACATGCGCGCCCCGCCTGACCCCCGGAGTGATCCCGAATGATCATACATGGAGGGCCTCTCCAGCGTCCGAAGAGTTCCACACCTCGAAACGCGGGGGATATTCGCTGCTCGCCCCCGACCGGTCGGGGTTTGGTGCCACGGATTGACGTCGAGCCGGCTCAGTACCTTGAGACACCCATTTTCCGACTACAACCGTCGGCTGGCGATGGTGAGGGTGTAGGTGCCGGTGCCGGCGTCGAAGCTGGTTACCGTGACGTAGTAGGTACCTGTGCTGGGTGCTCCAGATGAGCCGGGACGCTGTTGAGTCGCCGTAGTCGTAGTTGCCGTCCAGCCAGGTACCGTCGGCGTCGAATAGGTCCAGTACCGAGTCTTCGAGGGTTACGTCTAGCTGGTAGGACTCGCCCTCTGTGGCTTCGAACGCGAAGAAGTCAACGTCGTTTTCGTAGTCCACTGCGCCCTAGGCGGCAACACCGATTTCTGCGGGTGTTGCGTTGGCTGTCGAGTTCGGGTGGTCGTCGACGATGTCTGAGATGGTGAGTGTGTAGGTGCCGACACAAAAGCTGGTTACTTTGACGTAGACATTGACGTAGTAGGTGCCTGTGCCGGGTGCCTGCCAGGTGAGCCGGGACGCTCTTGAGCCGCGGCGGTAGTCGTTGTTGACGCCCAGCCGGGTGCCGTCGGTGCGTCGAATATTTCCAGTACGGAGTTTTCGAGGGTTCCGAGGGTTACGTCTAACTGGTAGTACTCGCCTTCGTCGGCTTCGAACGCGAAGAAGTCACCGTCGTCTCCGAAGTTCACTGCGCCTTGGGTGGCCACACCGATCTCGACGGGTGTTCCCTCCTCGATCACCTCGCCCCAAGGGCGCTCACCGGGCTCCGACCGCAATAGGTCGGGAACGCAGTCGAACAGGCCGGGGAGGATGTCAAACCGAACGGAGCCGTCGGTGGAGCTGGCGGGGAGGGTTGTCCAGTCGGTGTCGGCTACCCATGCTCGGAGGCAGGATGCTTCGTCTTCGCTGAGTTCTTCGCGGGTGAGGCCGGTTTCCTCGAGCATGAGCGCAACGACCAGATCCTGAGCACATGTCATTAGCGCTGTGACCATTACCCCTGCCGCCTCGGGGTTATCAACCGACAGGGCCACCATGGTGGAAAACACGTCAAGCTCGGCCACCCACTCACCCAGGCAAACCACCACGTCCGCGTCTATTTCGACTATCTCATCCTCGCTTATCCCCGCGATTATCGAGTCGAGGAAAACGGCCCGGGCAGTTTGAGGAGCGAGGCACGAGAAGATCAAGAGCTCCCGCGCCTCTACGGTGTCCGACTCCGCCACGACCGATCGGTCCAGCACCGACTCCAATGAGTCGCTATCCAGTCTTTAGCGGATGCACTCCTGTTCAGAGGTGGTGAGAGCGTCGATCACCTCTCTCCATCTGGTGTCCGCATCCACTGTGAGATCGAAGTAAGCGGCATCTTCGGTCGTATCTGACGGAGTCGTCGTTGTGCTGGTTGGCGCGGTTGTTGTGGTGCTTGGAGTCGTTGTCGTGCTGCTTGCGGCAGTGGACGTTGACTCCTCCGCCGAGTCGCCCCCACAACCCGCTAGGGCGATGATGACAGCCAAGGTGCCAAATGTAGGCAGGCAACGGGCACGAAGTGGGGTCGCAAATGACTCTGGAAGGCCGCTCGACACCCTATGCTAAGTCTCTGGTTCGACACTCAGAAGCGGCTCTATTCCTCAGGGCATGCATACACGTCCGAAGCTAGCGGCTCCAGCGATTCTGTGTTCTCCCTGGCAGGTTGGGGAAGTAGGCCCCTAAGGGAACGTTATGCCCGGTCTGGCCGGGACTGGCGGAATTCGCCTACCTGCCGCGATTCGATTGCTTGGCCGGTCAGGATCCGCTCCAGGGCGCCGGTGAGGGTGAGGGCGTCGGTCTCGCCGAGGAACTTCCCGACGATCCTGCCCCCGGAGATGAAGACGGTCTCTGGGACGCCGAAGATCCCGAACTCGATGGCGGCGCGGGAACCCGGATCGGACAGGTATTGGGTGGAGTCACCGCGGCCTAACTCGTCCAGGAAAGCGATGGCGCGAGCCGGGTCGTCCTGGAAGGCAACTCCCAGGAACCGTACGGATCGGTCGTGGTAGGCGTCGGCCGTCGAGATGAGATCGGCGTGCTCGTTACGGCATTGCAGGCACCAGGAGGCGAAGAAGTTGACCACCACCACGTCGTGCGAGGCGCTCAGATCGGCCAGATTCAAGGAACCGTCACCGTCCAGATCGGGGAGGGTCAGGTCGGGAACCGCCGCGCCGACGACCGGTGACGCGCTCTGGCCGGCGCCGTCCCCGAAGCGGGCCGCGAAGACGGACACGGCCAGGCCGATTACCACCAGCCCGGCTACGAGCAGGTAGCGCCCGCGGGAGTTCATCCGCCGGACCCCGCCAGCCGCCGGGCTTCGGCAATCGTCATCTCGATAGCCTCCCGGGTCCCTTCGGGAAGGTATTCCTCGGCCAGCAAGGGTTCCAGATGTTCCAGGGCGCCGGTAGCGTCCTTCTCTGCCAGCAGCAGCAGTCCGAGGAACAGGTGCGCCTCGGCGTAGCCGTCGTCCACGGCCAGAGCTTCATCCAGATAGGACCGGGCTATTCCGGCATTGCCGGATTCGAAGGTCATCCAGCCGATTCTTGCCAGGGCGCGTGACCGGCGGGTGCGGTCGAGGGTTCCGTCCAGCGCGGCCAGGTAGTGGGGGAGGGCATCCGAGAACTCCCCGGCTTCGAAATACCGGTCGGCCAGGCTGAGGCGCATGGCGGCGATCCCGGGTACATCGGGGTTGGCGGCGATGACCGCTTCCATCTGGTCGTTGGTCACCTCGGAGAGGTCCACCGGCGTGTCCACGTTGCCGGTCACGAAGCCGCCCTCCCTCGGCCGGATGGCGAGGTAGGCGGTCACCGACACCGCGATCACGGCGCCGATCAAGAGCAACGTTCCCGTCAGGCGCCGCCCTGATCGGCCGGGTCCCGCGTGCTCCGGGCCTCGGTCCTCCGTCCCGGCGTCGATGGAGTCCAGTTCCTGCCGGTACCGCTCGATCAGCCTCCCGGCGGTGGCGGCGTCGAGCTCCTCCTCGGCCAGCTGCCGGCGGACGTCCCGAATGTCCGCCTCGATCAGGGCCCGACGCCGACGTTCCGGTGGCCCGTCACCCATTGGCAGGCTCCGGTGGCCGGATCAGGCGCCGGGCTGCGAGCCAGGCGCCGGCAATAGCCACGCCGGCCGGCAGTACCCAGAGCAGCACCGTCGTGCCCGAGAAGCGGGGATCGAGCCGGATGCCCTCGAACCTGGCCTCCAGGTAGTCCAGGATCTGGTCGTCGCTCCAGCCCTCGTCCACCTTTTCCTCCACGAACCCCAGGATGTCGTTGGCGTAGGGCGTGGGGGAGTCGACGATCGATTCCCCCTGGCAGACCGGGCACCGGATCCGGGCGCCGAGCGCCTCCACGCGGTCCCGGTCGCTCGGCTCGCCGACCACGAGGCCCCACCCGACGATCCCGGCCAGGATCAGGGTGGCGACGCCGGCCAGGATGGCCCGGCGGTCAGCCACGGCCGGCTCTCGCGGTCTGCCTTCTCCGACCCGCTACGGACGAGAGGGAGAAGCCGGCGCCCGCGGCTGTCACCAGCCCACCCAGCCATACCATCCACTGGAGCGGGTAGCTCCACACATCGGCCACCAACCCCGAGCTGTCGAGCCGGGTGAGCGAGATATAGAGATCTCCCCGTGGCGTCGAGTACACCGCGGGGGTGACGACCGGGGGGATGCCGGTGCCGTAGCTGTTGAGGCTCGGAGACATTTCGGTCACCGCTTCGCCGTCCCGCGACACGTCCAAGCGGACGCCCAGGACATCCCGGTTCGGCTCGGAGCGCGAGAAGGGGGCCCGGTAGGCGATCTCGTAGCCGGCGAAGGAAGCCGTTTCGCCCGGGCTCAGCGCGATGGACCCTGACCCGGCGTGGTTGGCAGAGACCGCTATTCCCACCGCCAGGATCGCCACCCCGATATGGGAGATCTGCCCGCCCCAGTAGCCGGGATCACGTCTCATCAGGTAGCCCGCCGTCGCCATCGATCCCTGGCCCGTGGAGGTGGCGCGCTTGCGCACCAGGATCAGCAGGTGCCGGCCGATGGCCGAGACCACGAACACCGCCAGCAGCACCACCACGATCACGTGCCGGTTGCGGCTCACCAGGAGAACCAGCAGGGCCGCCAGCCCCAGGGCGATCCGCATCGGCATCCGTACTCGTTCCCACAGCACCTGGCGGCGGGCCACCCGGAACGGTGTGACCGGCCCGATGCCCATGGCCAGGATCAGGCAGTAGGAAAGGGGTACGGCCCACCGGTCGAAAAACGGCCGGCCCACGCCCACCGTGCTGCCCTGGAAGGCTTCCACGGCCAGCGGGAACAAGGTGCCCGACAGCACCACGAAAGCGAACACGGCCAGGAGCAGGTTGTTGAGAAGGAAGGCGCCCTCCCGGCTGGCGAGCGAGTCGAGCCGGGGAGCGCTGCCCACCAGGTGGATGCGGGTGGCGAACAGCGCCAGGGACCCGGCCAGGATCACCGCCAGGAACGCCAGCAGG
This sequence comes from Acidimicrobiia bacterium, assembly GCA_021296345.1. GTDB lineage: Bacteria > Actinomycetota > Acidimicrobiia > Spongiisociales > Spongiisociaceae > Spongiisocius. The sequence goes on from JAGWAN010000006.1 coordinate 59,897, forward strand.
ACGGGGCCGATGGACGACTGGGTGAAGCTGTGCACCGAGGCGATAACGCCCGAGCGGGTCAGGAAGGTCCCGAGGATGGTGGCTGCGAAGGCGCCGATCACGAGCACGTAGTTCCAGGACTGGAGCACGCCCCGGCGCAGCTGGACCACGGACGAGTGGATGAAGGCGGTGGCCAGCAACCACGGGATGAAGGAGGCGTTCTCGACCGGGTCCCAGGCCCAGTATCCGCCCCAGCCCAGGACCTCGTAGCTCCACCAGGCGCCCAGCACGATGCCGGTGGTGAGGAATCCCCAGGCGGTGAGGGTCCAGGTGCGGGTCGTCCGGAGCCAGGTCCCCGCGTGGTCGACGGTGGCCAGCGAGGCGATCCCGACCGCGAACGGCACGGAGAAGCCCACGTATCCCACGTAAAGGACGGGCGGGTGGACAGCCATCAGGATGTGGTTCTGGAGCAGGGGATTGGCGCCCCGCCCGGCGGCGGGAAGGTCGACGGCGGACCAGGGCGCCCAACCAGACACGGCGCACCCGGCGGCATCGGCCGCCGCGGTGCAGACCGCGAAGGGGTTGGCGACAGTGGCCATCAGACCGAACCAGAAAACGGCCAGCATCCCCAGCACGGACAGCGTCCCTCCGGCCAACGGGTGGTCGCGCCGGTACATGACCCGGACCGCCGCCGCGGTGAATGCCGCCAGCACCAGCCCCCACAGGACGATCGAACCCTCGAGCGCAGCCCATCCGGCGGCGATCGTGAAGATCAGAGGTGTTCCGGTCCGATGGTTGTCGGCGATATACGCTATGGAGAAGTCACCGGCGAGGAGGCCGATCTCCAGCACCAGCATGGCGGCCGCAGCTCCACCTAGCAGCCACAGCACGGGACCTTTCATCCGCTCCATCGGTACGGTGCCTCGACCCGCCAGGGCGGGTAATCCCCTCCACGCCACCGCCATGGCCGCTCCGAGAGCGACCAGGATCGAGCCGAGTCCCAGCCAGGCGATCATGGCCCGGCGGTCGGTACCTGGTAGGTTCCCTCGCCATCCACGGCCCGGTACTGCTCATCGTGGTTGATCAGCAGGGTATCGGACCGGAACGTGTCGCCTTCCCAGGCCCCCTCGACGACCACCCCGATTCCGGGACGGAACAGTTGGGGGACGGCGCCGGCATGCGAGACGGCGATCGAGACGGCGCCGTCACCGACCGTGAACCGGACGCCGTCGTCGGTCCCCTCGAGCCAGTCCGCCTCGACCAAGCCCCCCAGACGGAACCGGTAGCCGGGCTCCTGGTCGGCTCGCTGATCGACCGCCTCGGAGGGTGTCAGGTAGTAGACGGCGTTTTCGCTGAGGCCCCCCCACACCAGGAAGCCGACCACGATCGCCAGGAGTGCCCCTGCCGGGATCAGGATGTGGCGACGGTTCATGTCCCCGGGGGCAGGCGCCGGCGGAGTCGCCTCATGCGGAAGGCCTGGTGGCCTGCATAGATCGCCAGCACCCCATAGGCGACCAGGTAGCCGAACAGCACCCAACTACCCGCCATCCCGGCCTCCGAGCCTCGGTGGGTAAACCGACGCACCGACCGGTTGCGATGTGGTGGCGGACCGGGCAACCGCCGCTTCGAGGCGGGCGATGCGGACCCGGACCGCCACCAGGTAGGCGAGGGCGGCCATGAACGCGGCCAGTGCGACGCCTAGGGGGGCGACGAAGGCGGCGTCCATGGTGCTGTTGGCCAGGTCGGGACGGATGATGGAGGGACCCTGGTGGAGGGTTCGGAACCACAGCACCGAGTAGTGCACCATCGGTACCTGCACGAAGCCCACGATCCCTAGCACGGCGCAGCGGACCGCCCGCACCCCAGGGTCTGTGATCGACCGGCGCAGGGCCAGGTACCCCAGGTAGAAGAAGAACAGCACGGCGGTGGACACCATCCGGGCATCTCCCCAGTCCCACCAGACGCCCCAGACGAAGCGCCCCCAGATCATGCCGGTTAGCAGGGTGATGGCCGTGAACAGCACGCCGACCTCGATGGCCGCCGCCGACAACAGGTCGGATGCGGGGGAGCGGCGGATCAGGTACCAGATCGCCGTCACCAGGCCGGTACCGAGAGCGATGTAGGCGGTGATGGCGGACGGGACGTGGACGAACAGCAACCGGGCAGCTTCTCCCTGGGACTCCTCGTCCGGGGCGGTGACCGACATGTATAGGCCGGCCGCCGTCAAGCACAGCGCCGCCACGCCGGTAGCGGCAATGACCCGGGATCTCGGGTGGAGGGTGGCGGCTGCGACAGTCATCGGATCCGGTGGTTGACAGGTCGGGCTGCGTGTGGCAGGGGAGATGGCGCCATGGTGTGTCCTTAACCCTGATCCTTCATGCTTCCCGCCACACCGACGCACATTAGCCCTGATTATTCGCGTTCCCAGCACACCGATGCGCATCAGGCCACTTCAACCATATTGCTGCGGAGCGTCCACCCCTCACCTTGGCTGTGAATGCTACGCCCAGCTGAAGACGGGACTGTCCAATGGCCATAACCCCAGGTCAGGCGACCGAAGCGCCGTTCCTTCACCCTTATAACCCCCCACCCGTGAATGATCGGGGATAGGCACCTCAACCTCGCAAACTGATGCCAGCCCCTCGACCGGGCGGGCGAAGGCATCGCCAAGTCGGACGCAGCTATCGAAAATAGCTATAGCCCGAGGTAGAGAGCCCGAATCTCCCGCTCCACCGGACAAACCTCCGATCCATGAAGAATCGGGGTTAGCGGGTGGTCTCGTCCATGGGCCCCGCCAGCAGTACGCCGACGATGACGAGGGCGAGGTTCATGGCCACCAGCAGGAGCAACCAGGAAAGGCTACCCCGCTGGGAGAGGGCGGAATCCGTCCCGCGGGCAGTGGCCAGGAGGACCGGAACGGCCGGGGGTATCGCCAGCAACGGCCCGAGCGAAGTGCGCGCCCGCAGGCCGGTCACCAGCGTGGCAACCAGCGACCCCAGGAGCCCCAGCGCCATCACCCCTGCGATCGCCAGCAAGGCCAGCCACCCCCAACCCGGACTTCCCTCCGGCGCGTACAGGACGATCATCAGCGGGACGAGCACCAGGGTCACACCCAGCAGCAGGACGGCGCCCGCCAGGCTCCGCCCCAGGAAGCCGGCGGCGGGGTCGAGACCGCACAGGGTGAGCAGATCCCTGACCGGACCGGATTCGTTGCCGGACCGCAGGGTGACCGTCATACCGAACAGGATCACCACCAGCCAGAGCATGCCCGGGCCGATCCGGCGGAGCAGGGCGGTGTCGGCGCCGGTGGCGAGGGGCGCCAGGAGGAGGGCGAGGGCGGCGAACGGCGTTGCCATCCGCAGCGTCACCCCACCCCGGACCTCGACCCGCAGGTCCTTGGCGAACACCCACCCCACCTGCTTCCAGAAGGCGCGGGGGGTCATGCCGGCGCCTCGAGGACGGTTCCGGCGGCTACCGCCAGCCTGCGGGTGACCAGCGAGCCCGCCCGGTTCCGGTCGTGGGAGACCATCACCACCGCCCCGTCCCGGTCGGTCACCCGGGTGACAAGATGGTTTACCAGCGGGCCCGCGGCTTCGTCCAGGCCGGCGTGAGGCTCGTCCAGGAGGAGCAGCCGGGGCGTCCACGTGAGGAGGCGGGCGAACTCCACCCTGCGTTGCATCCCCAGGGATGCATGCGCGGCCTTCAACCTCGCGACCCCCGCCAACCCTACGGCGCCGAGGGGATCGTCGTCCGCCGGACCGTGCCGCAGCCCGGCCGGCAGGTCCACGTTCTCTCTGAGCGTCAGATCGGGCCAGAGAGCGGGGGAGTGCCCGATCAGGGCGATCTGCCGCCGGACGGGCGCCAGTTCTTGGGGGCGGGCGCCGGTGTCCGTGCCCAGCACGGTGCCGCGGCCGGAGGTGGGCCGCAGCAACGTGGCAAGGAGGCGGAGGAGGGTTGTCTTGCCGGCCCCGTTGGGTCCGCTGATCCCCAGTATCTCGCCGGCTGCGATGGTCAGGTCAACGCCGCGCAGGATCACCGAACCCGAGGTGGCGAACCCAACATCGGCTAGTCGCACCAGCGCTTGATCGGCCACACGCGGAGTGTAGAACGATGCGCCCGGATGCCCGGAAGCGCTTCCACCATTCCCCGGCATCCCCTGCCGCCGCGCCACCGACCAGCCCGATCAGTGGGTCTTTACGATTGGCGAGCCTGGCGACGGGTCTGCTTCCTATAGCGTATCAGTGTTCAGTACCGGTTGAGTGGCCTTGTCACCACACAGGACGACGAGCAGGTTACTCACCATGGCCGCCTTGCGTTCCTCGTCGAGATCGACGATCCCGCGTGTGGACAGTCCTTCGAGTGCCATCTCCACCATGCTTACCGCACCCTCCACGATCTGGCTGCGGGCGGCGATGATGGCCCCGGCCTGCTGGCGCTGGAGCATCGCCGACGCGATTTCCGGCGCGTAAGCCAGGTGGGTGATCCGGGCTTCGAGTACTTCCACGCCCGCCGTGCCGAGCCGGCCCTGGATCTCGGTCTTCAGCTGGTCTGCGATCTCCTCGGTGTCGCCCCGCAGCGAGATCTGGCCCTCCTCCTGCGTGTCGTAGGGGTAGCGGGTAGCCAGGTTGCGCACCGCCGACTCGCTCTGGACGTGGACGAAATTGACGTAGTCGTCCACCTCGAAGCTGGCTTCGGCGGTGTCGGCCACCTTCCACACCACCACCGCGGCCATCTCGATCGGGTTGCCGTCGGTGTCGTTGACCTTCGAACGTTCCGTCTCGAAGTTGCGGACCCGGACCGAGATGCGTCGCTTCGAGTAAAGGGGGTTGGCGAACCGGAGTCCGGTGTCGCGGACCGTTCCCACGTAGCTCCCGAACAGCTGGAGGACGCGAGCCTCGTTGGGCGCCACCGTGAACAGGCCTCCCGACAGGATGAGAATGATCGGGATCAGCACCGATGTGACCAGGATCAGCCACAGGGTCCCATCGATGATGCCTCTGATCAGCATGTACACGTCGAGGGCGAGCAGCAGCACCAGGATCACCAGCGCGAGCACACCCGACGGCGCCTTGCGGATCCGTTCCTTGATCATGTGCTATTCCTTCGTTGGAGGCTCGGAGAATACCGGCCGCTCAGCGGTTACCAGTGGGTGCCGGGTCCACGTGCGTCACGGCGGTCTCTCGGTGTGTTCGGCGGCGGGAGGCCAACTCTGCCACCACTTCTCCGGCGGTGACACCCCGTTCGGCCAGCAGGACCAGCAGGTGGTAGATGACGTCTCCCGCCTCCTCGGCCACCCGCCCGTGGTCGGCCCGGCCCGTGTTGTGAAGGAGAGCCGCCTCGGCCAGTTCCGAAGCCTCCTCGATCAGCTTGCGTCCGGTGGCGGATGGTCCTCCCTCGACCAACCGTAGGGTGTAGGAACCGGTTGTTGGGGCCGCGGTGATCCGGTCGGTGATGGTCTGCCACAGCTGTTCCAGGTCGGCGAACCCCTGGGGCGCGGGAGAATCCCCGCCGTCGAGGTTCTCGAAGCAGGTGCGGCTCCCGGTGTGGCAGGCCGGCCCCGCCGGCACCACCTTCACCACCAGCGTGTCCCCGTCGCAGTCCACGCCGATCTCGACCAGCCGGAGGGTGTTGCCGCTGGTCTCGCCCTTCTTCCACAGCCGCCGGCGGGAGCGCGACCAGAAATGCACCTGGCCGCTGGACAGGGTGAGGCCCAGCGCCTCCCCGTCCATCCAAGCCATCATCAGCACCTCGGCGGTGCGGTGGTGCTGGACGATGGCCGGAATCAGCCCGCGGTCGTCCCAGGCGACGGACAGGTCAGACATGGCGGACCGGTATCCCTGCTTCGCTCATCACCCGCTTGATGTCACCCAGCTCCACCTCCCGCCGGTGGAAGATGGAGGCGGCCAGCACCGCCGCCGCTCCGGCTTCCACCGCTTCGACGAAGTGCCTGGGGCGGCCGGCGCCTCCCGAGGCGATCACCGGTACGTCCACCGCGGCGGTGATCGTCCGGAGCAGCCCGGTGTCGAAGCCGACGTTGGTGCCGTCCCGATCCATGGAGGTCAGCAGGATCTCACCGGCGCCGCGGCCGACTCCCTCTGCGGCCCATTCCACCGCATCACGTCCGGTGTCGTGGCGCCCGCCGGTCACGAAGACGTTCCACGACCCTCCGGGCATGGCCTTGGCGTCGATGGCGAGCACCACGCACTGGCTCCCGAACGCATCGGCACACCGGTCCAGGAGGTCCGGGTTGCGAACCGCGGCGGTGTTCAGCGATACCTTGTCCGCCCCGGCCCGCAGCACCCGGCGCATGTCGTTCACCTCCCGCACCCCTCCGCCCACGGTGAGCGGGACGAAGACGTTCTCGGCGGTGCGGTGGACGACGTCGAGGAAGGCGAAGCGACCCTCGGGGGACGCGGCGATGTCGAGGTAGACGATCTCGTCCATCCCCTCCCGGGCGTAACGGCCGGCCAGATCCACGGGGTCGCCCTCGTCGGTGAGGTTGACGAAGTTCACCCCCTTCACCACCCGTCCGTGCTTGACGTCCAGGCAGGCGATGATGCGTGTTCGCAGGCTCATCAGGCGCCCCCGGAACCGCCGGCGAGACGGGACCACCCCTCAACCTCGGCCACGAAGTTGGCCAGGACCCGGAGGCCCTGCTCACCGCTCCGCTCCGGGTGGAACTGGACGCCGATCCGGTGCGCGCTGCGAACGGCGGCCGTGAACGGGTGGGGGTACTCGGAGTAGGCGATAGTGATGGCCGGGTCCTCGGGGAAGGGCGCGTAGCTGTGGACGAAGTAAAAGGTCGCACCCGGAGGAATCCCGTCGAACAGAGGGTCCCTTCGCCGGCCGTTTCCGGGGAAGGTCAGGTCGTTCCATCCGATGTGAGGGAGCAGCGGAGCGTCCTCGAGCTTCCGCACCCGCCCCCGGTCCAGACCCAGGCAGGCCTGGCCGTCCTCATCACTCACCTCGAAGAACAGCTGCAGGCCGATGCAGATGCCGAGGAGCGGTCCCCTCCACGACCTGAGCGGTTCCACGAGCCCCTCGTCTGTCAGCCGGCTCATGGTGGCGCCGGGCGCGCCGACGCCCGGCAGGACCACCGCATGGGCGCCGGACAGGTCCGCCGGACCGGTGGCGATGGCCACCCTGGCCCCGGCCCGCTCCAGGCCCTGGCTGATCGAGACCAGGTTGCCGGCGCCATGATCGATCACCGCCACAAGGGGCGGAGAGGTCATGAGGCCTCCGGGGACGGCATTCCCTTGGTGGAGGGCACGCCGCTGCGGCGGGCGTCGGGGGAGACGGCGGCCCGTAGAGCCCGAGCCAGAGCCTTGAAGGTGGCCTCGGCGACGTGGTGGTCGTTCCGTCCGGTGGCGGTCACGTGCATCGTGATCCTGGCCGATCGGGCGAATGCCTCCAGAGCGTGCGGGATGTTCTGGGCGGTCAGGTTGCCGATAGCCGGGTTGGCCAGTTCCAGGTCGGTGACCGAGTAGGGCCGGCCTCCCACGTCCACGGTGGCGTCCGCGATGGCCTCGTCCATCGGCACGCGGGCGTCGCCAAAACGGTGGATGGCGGTCCGGTCGCCCAGGGCGGCGCCGAGCGCCTCGCCCAAGCACAGGGCGGTGTCCTCCACCGTGTGGTGATCGTCCACTTCCACGTCGCCTTCCGTGGTGACCGCCAGATCGAATAGGGCATGGTGGGCAAGCGAGGTGAGCAGGTGGTCGAAGAAACCGATCCCGGTCCGGACGGTGGCGTCTCCGCTCCCGTCAAGGTCGAGCATCACCGATACCCGGGTTTCCTTGGTGCTACGCCGGCAAGTGGCTTTGCGGCTCATTCAGGACTCCTCGCTGTCGGTAGTGGTGCGAACGGCCGGTTCGAATCGCATGGAGGCCGCCATCCGGTGGGCGTCCAGACCCTCGGCGGCGGCGAGTTCCTCGATGACCGGGCGGATGCCGGCCAGGCCTTCCCTGGTCAGCGTCTGGACCTGCCGCCACGATCCGAAGTCGTCCACCCCCAGCGGTCCGTGCGATCTTGCCAATCCTCCGGTCGGGAGCACGTGGTTGGCGCCGGTGGCGTAGTCGCCTGCGGACTCCGGTGACCACCGGCCTACGTAGACCGACCCGGCATTTACGACTCCGGCGGCGGTCTCCTCCGCGTCGGCTGTGAGCACCGAGACGTGCTCGGCCGCGTACTCGTTGGCAAAATCCACCGCGTCGCTGATGGTATCGGCCATGAGGATCCATCCGTGGTCGGCCAGCGCAGCTCCGAGAATGTCCCGCCGGGGGAGTAGTGGTAGCAGGTCGGCGATCTCGGTCTCCACACCGGTTGCCAGCCCCGCGTCGGTGGTGACCAGGACGGCCGGCGAGTCGGGACCGTGTTCCGCTTGGCAGAGCAGGTCGATGGCAACGAGGCGAGCGTCGGCGGTGTGGTCGGCCATCACCAGGACCTCGCTCGGGCCGGCCGGCAGGTCGATGGCGCAGGCACCGAAGACCTCGAGCTTGGCGGCGGTCACCCAGGCGTTGCCCGGCCCCACGATCTTGTCCACAGAGGCGATGCTCTCGGTGCCGTAGGCAAGGGCGGCGATGGCCTGGGCGCCGCCCATGGCGTATATCTCGTCCACGCCCAGCAAACCTGCCGCCGCCAGGAGGGTGGGGTCGATCCGTCCGTTCGCGTCACACGGGGTCGCCACCGCTATCTCGGCGACTCCGGCGACCTGGCCCGGGACCACCGTCATGAGCAGGCTGGACGGGTAGCCGGCCTTGCCCCCGGGCACGTACGCCCCTACCCGCCGGAGAGGGGTCCAGAGGCGGTCGATCCGCACGCCGGGTGCGGTCTCGTGCGAGTGGGCGGTGGGTTTCTGGGTTTCGTGGTGGCGCCTTACAGCGTCGATGGCCCGTTCGAGGGCCTCAAGCACGCCTGGCTCGGCATGGTCAAGGGCGGCGGAGATCTCGGCCGGCGTCACCCTAGGATCGGTCCGCCCGCCGCCGTATGAGGCGCCGGCTTCAGCCAGCCCCCGGTCGCCATCCTGGCGGATCATCCGGCAGATGGACGCGACGGCCCGGCGGACTCCGGAGTCTGGTACGGCCGTCCGGGCGAGAATTCGCCGCCGGGCGCGAGTGTCGAGGTCGGACAGCCGGCGAAACCTCATCAGGCGGGAGGAGCCTGGAGGGCTCACGGGATCAGCTGCCCGACCGGCAGGACCAGGATGTCCTGTCCCCCGGCCGACTTGAGCCGGGGGAGGAGGTTCCAGACCTCGTCACGCCCCACCACCGAGTGGATCGACACCATGCCGTCCTCTGCCAACGGGATGACGGTGGGCGCCTCGAGGCCCGGGATGAGGGCGGTGATCATCTCCGTCATCTCACGGGGCGCGTTGAGCAACAGGTAGCGCTTCTTCCTCCCGGCCAGCACCGATTCGATCGCCGTCACCACCCTCTCGATCTCGGGTTGGTGCTGATTGAGGTTCGGGTCGGGAGCCGTGATGGTGCCGATGAGCACCGCCTCGCTTGCCATGATGATCGCCACGGGCCGGAGCCCGTTGACGAGCATGGTGCTTCCCGTGGAGACCAGATCGGCCACGGCGCTCGCGAAACCCAGCTTGGGAGCGACCTCGACGGAGCCCCGGAGCCGCTTCACGAGTACCCGGCTCCCGAGCTTCGAGAAATATCTCCCGGTCAGGTTGGGGTGTGACGTGGCAACCACCATCCGGTGGCCGAAGTCTTCCGGTTCCCGGACCGGGGAATCGACCGGGACCGCCACGGTCAGGGCGCACCGGCCGTAGCCGAGCGGTAGCAGGGTGGCCACGTGTTCGGTACCGTTCCCCCGCCTCAATTCCTCGAGCAGGTCGAGCCCGGTCACACCCAGTTCGGCCACGCCGTTCTCGACCAGGTCCACCACGTCTTCGGCCCGCACGAAGAGGAGTTCGATGCCGGCGTTGCGTACCCTGACCGACAGCACCCGTTCGCTCTGCTCGAAGGACAGGCCCGCCTCTCTGAGCAGGGCGATGGTGGGTTCGCGGAGCCGGCCCTTGTTGGGTACGGCGATGCGGAGCGACCTACCGGGCATCATGGCCGGACCTGTCGAGCCGGTCGAGGGCGATTCGGTATCCCCCCGTCCCGAACCGGCGCCATTCGTTGACCCGACCCACGGTGGTGATGGACGCGCCGGTCTGCTCCGCTACCTGCCGGTAGGGGAGGCCGGACTCGAGCAGCGTGGCCACCTGCCACCGGCTTGACAGCCCCTCGATCTCGGTGCGGGTACAGAGGTCGCGCAGGAATAGGGCCATCTCATCAACCGTCTCGAGGCTGAGCAGGGCGCGGCACAGAGCGTCGAAGTCGGCGGTTCTCCATTTGCGATCGGGCATGTTCATGGGGTTGCTGCTCCAGATACGACCGGCTCGTCGCAGGTCACGGGATCCCGGACCATAGCACATTAATGTACTAGTGCGCTACTACGTTAGACGAGTGGTCCAAGGGAAGGCCCAAGGGGTTTTCTGGCATTGGCCCACTGACCACTGACCCGGGAGAGCTTCCAGGGCGTCAGGCGGCGACCACTTGGATGGTGTGGTATCCGGTTGCCCCGTCGGGTCGGGGCGGGCGGACGCTGCCGGTCTGGGTCCTGCCGGTGCCGTCGGTGGCCCTGACCGCGATCGTATGGGCGCCGGGCGTGAAGTCATGCTCCAGGTACCATTGCCGCCAGGTGTCGATGGACAGTTCCTGGGGAAGGTGAGCGTTTGTCCACTCACCATCGTCGACCCGGACCTGTACCCTCGATATGCCCCTCGTCTGGGCCCATGCCACTCCGGCGATGACGTTGTTCCCGGCCGTGATGTCGCCCTCCCGGGGTGTGTCGATCCGCGACTGGGTCTTGACAGGCGCCTTCTTGGCCCATCCTCTCGGGACCCAGTAGGCGTCGAAGTCGTTCCATCCGGTGAACTCCACTTCGGACACCCACTTGGTCGCGGATACGTATCCATACAGCCCTGAGACCACCAGACGGGCCGGGAACCCGTGCCGGAGCGGAAGGGGCTCGCCGTTCATCCCGATAGCCACCAGAGCCTCGCGTCCGTCGAATACCGCAGCGGTGGGAAAGCCGACCGTGAACCGGTCGACCGACCGACCGACCAGCTGGTTGCCGTCCCTGCGGACACCGGCCCTCTCGACAAGGGTCCTGAGCGGAACGCCCAGCCATTTGGCGTTGCCCACCAGATTCCCGCCCACCCGGTTCGACACGCAGCAGAGCGTGATGTAGCGCTCCACCAGGGGCATGGCCAGCAACTCGTAGAATGTGACGCTGAAGGGATTGTCCACCCGTCCGGTGAAGGAGAGGCTCCAGGTTCGATGATCGACCTGGGGAGTGCCGATAGCGGTGTCGACCACATAGAACTCGTCGTTGGGTGTGATCAACTCCGACACGCCCTCGACCGGTGCCCTCTGGGCCCGAGTCGGATCCGCCACTCCCGAAACACTCGTCCTGGCGGGCTGGGTGGTGGTAGTAGTCGGTTCTGGCGCCTGCGTGGTGGTGGTTTCGGGTGCCTGTGTCGTGGGGGTGGTCGGTTC
>JAGWAN010000048.1 GCA_021296345.1 Acidimicrobiia bacterium
GGCTGCGATACGAGTAGTTGCGGCGCCTGCACCGTGATCCTCGACGGCGCCGCCGTCAAGTCCTGCACCGTCCTCGCCGGCCAAGCCGACGGCAGGGAGATCGAGACGGTCGAAGGGCTCGCCCGCAATGGAAGGCTCGGGCCCCTGCAGCGAGCCTTCTCCGAGCACTTCGCCCTCCAATGCGGGTTCTGCACGTCCGGTTTCCTGATGGCCGCTACCGCGCTGCTACGTGGGAACCCCGAACCGTCCGAGTCGGAGGTTCGCAAGGCCCTTGAGGGCAATCTGTGCCGGTGCACCGGATACCAGCACATAGTCGACGCCGTACTCTCCGATCCCGCGGGGAACGGGCGGCCATGACCGCCATCGGCGTCCGCATACCCCGCAAGGAGGATGCCCGCATCCTGGTGGGCAAGGGCCGGTACGTCGACGACCTCGCCGTGCCCCACATGGCGCACGCCACGTTCGTGCGAAGCCCCTTCGCGCACGCCGACATCACATCGGTCAACCTCGTCGAGGCACGAAAGTCGCCGGGAGTGGTCGCCGCGTACTCCGGGTCCGAGTCGGCGGTGGACATGCCCTTGATCCCGACCGCAGCAGCCGATGACGCTCCACCGAGGACTCCCCTGACGGGGGATCGAGTCCACTACGTGGGCGAGCCGGTGGTGATGGTGCTGGCGAAAGACCCGCGGGCAGCCGTCAACGGCGCCGAGCGCGTCGACGTCGACTACGAACCCCTACCTCACGTCCTCGACCCGTGGGAGGCGCTTTCCCCCGGCGCGCCACTGGTCCACCCGGACCGCGGCACCAACAAGATAGGCGAGATACACAAGGTGATCGGCGATCCGGACGATGCCTTCTCCAAGGCCGACCACATCGTGTCACGCCGCCTGACCGTCCAGCGGATCTCGGCCTCCCCGATGGAGCCCCGCGCCATTCTGGCGGTCCCGGAACCGTCTACCGGCCATCTGACCGTGTGGCTGTCCTGCCAGGGGCCGCACACCCTCCGTACGTGGCTCGCGCACATCTTCGAACTCGACGAATCCAAGCTCCGCATCGTCGCCCCGGACGTGGGCGGCGGCTTCGGGAGCAAGCTCAACCTGTACTCGGACGAGTTGGCCGTCATATGGGCGGCACTGGAGTTGGGCATCCCGGTCAAGTGGGTGGAGACCCGGACCGAGAACTTCACGTCGGGAGTTCACGCCAGGGACCAGATCCATGACGCAGAACTCGCCTTGGACGCCGACGGAAAGATCCTGGCGCTCCGCAGCCACTTCGTGGGAGATCTCGGCGCCTACTTCCACTTCTTCACGCCCGTCGTTCCGGACCTGACCATCGACACCCTCACCGGGAATTACGACATACCCAGCGTCGACATCAAGCTGGAGAAGGTGTTCACCAACAAGATGTCTATCGAGGCTCTGCGCGGTTCTGGACGGGCCGAGGCCACCTACGTTCAGGAGAGGCTGATCGAGGAAGCCGCGCGGGAGCTCGGCATCGATCCGGTGGAGATGAGGCTGCGCAACCTGGTCGCGCCCGACCAACTCCCCTACCGCACCCCCTTCGGCCTCACCTACACCGGCGGCGACTACCCGGCTCTGCTGAAAAGGGCGGCGGAACTGGTCGGCTACCAGGCGGTGCGGACCCGCCAGCAGCAAGCGAGGAAGGCCGGGAGCCATATCGGAATCGGTTTCGCCACCTACAACCTCCTGTGCGGCTTCTCGCCTTCGGGCCACGACTGGAACCCGATGAAGTTCTTCCCGGGTCACGAGTCGACGCTGATCCGGGTGGACCCCCAAGGCAAGGCGGTCGTCTACTCGGGCCTCTCTCCTCAAGGGCAGGGATCGGATACGGTCGTCGCCCAGATCGCCGCCGACCAGATGCAGATTCCCTTCGACCACATCACGGTCACCCATGGTGACACCGAGACCATCCCGTTCGGCGGGGGTACCCATGGCAGCCGGGGCGCGGTGGTCGGCGGCCATGCCGCTCTGTTGGCGGCCGAACGTGTGGTGGAGAAGGCGCGGCAGGTAGCGGCTGCCATGCTGGAAGCCGCCGCAGAGGACATCGCGTACGAGGACGGCGTGTTCACCGTGGTCGGTAGCCCCGAGGCCATGGTGTCCTGGCGCGAGGTGGCGGAGGAAGCCCACTTCCTCAAGCGCTGCGGACCGATGTTCGAACCGGGGCTCGAAGCCACGGCCTTCTATGACCCGCCCGATGTCAACTTCGCGTTCGGCGCCAATGCCGCCGTCGTGGAGGTGGATACGGAAACCGGAAAGGTGAAGATCCTCGACTTCGTGTCGGTCGACGACTACGGAGTAGGGATCAACCCAGGGATCGTGGACGGCCAGATCCATGGCGGGATCGCCCAGGGAATAGGACAGGCTCTCTACGAGCAGGTCAGCCATGACGAGTCCGGGCAGGTTCCGTCCGCCAGCTTCGCCGCCTACCTGCTCCCATCCGCGATGGAAGTGCCGCGGCTGACCCTGGACAACATGGTTTCGCCGTCGGACACCCCGCTCGGTGTGAGGGGCGTCGGCGAATCGGGCACCCTCGCCTCGCCGCCCGCGATCGCCAACGCGGTCGCAGACGCACTGGCGCCGTTCGGCGTACGGATCGACCGGACACCGCTGCGCCCGGATGTGGTGTGGGAACTGTTGCACCCCTGAAGGACCATCGAACCACCCGATCCAACGTGATCGAACCACGATGGCCCCCAAGGTCCGCTCGATATTCTCCCAAGTACGCCGCCATGAGGAGCGTGCCCTATGCCAGATCCTTCCGGTAAGCGAGCCCTGACGCGGAGCCGGGCTGTCGCCGCCCGCGACGAGGCGGTAATAACGCCGTCGATGAAGTACCGGCTCTATCCGTTCGTGGTAGCCAGGTCGGACGGGGTCCGCATGTGGGACAAGGACGGCAACGAGTACCTCGACTGGATGGCGACCGGAGGAACGGCCGCAACGGGATACGGGCATCCGAAGGTTCGCCAGGCCGCGATCGACGCAATGAACAATGAGTACACGGGCCCTCTCGTCTGCTACATCCACGAGCCCGGCGTCGAGTTGGCGGAGCGGCTGATCGACATCTTCCCGGGAGAGTTCGACAAGAAGGCCTGGTTGGGTGTATCGGGTTCCGACGCCATGGACATGCTCGCCAAGGTGGCGCCCATCGCCTCGGGTAGGCCGCGGCTCGTGTCCTACATCGGCGCCTTCCACGGCATGACGATCGGTTCCGGCGCCATCTCTGGGCACGGAGCGCTGACCCGACCCATACCCGGCGGTCACATCACCAAGGCGCCATATCCCAACCCCTACCGGTGCGCCTGGGGTCCGTGCGACAAGAACGAATGCTCCTTGAGGTGCCTCGACTACCTGAAGAACGACCTGTTGGTGAACGTGTCCCCCTCCGACGAGACGGCGGCGATCTTCGCAGAGAGCATCCAGTCGGACAGCGGGGAGATCGTCCCCCCGGACAACTACTTCCCAGCTCTGCGTGAGCTGTGCGACGAGCGGGGGATCTGGTTGATCTTCGACGAGGTCAAGGTCGGCTTGGGCCGGACCGGTCGCATGTTCGGCTTCGAGCACTTCGGCATAGAGGCCGATGCGGTCGGGCTCGCGAAACCGCTGGGAGGGGGTTTCCCGCTGTCGGCCGTCGTGGGCCGCCAGGAGATCCTCGATGTGGACCTGTACACCGCCTACACGCTGGGCGGCTCGCCGGTTTCCTGTTCCGCCGCGGTGGCGGTGCTCGGCGTCATCGAGGAGGAGGGACTGGTCCGCAACGCCGGCAAGATGGGCCGTTACCTGCGTGACAAGCTGGACGAGATGAAGGCCGACCACCCGCTGATCGGCGACGTGCGCGGCAAGGGCCTCCTCATCGGGGTCGAACTGGTAAAGGACCAGCAGACCCGCGAGCCGGCCGATACCGACGCCTACCGGCTGGCCTACCGCTGCTTCGAACTCGGCCTGATCCTGCTGGCGTTCGGCAACGTGATGGAGATCACCCCACCGCTCACCATCACCCGGAGCGACGCCGACGAGGCGCTGGACATCTTCGACCGCGCCTTGGCCGACATCGAGGCAGGCCGGTTTGACGACGCCAAGCTACCCGGCTTCTGAGGCGTGTTGACACTTCCGAGGCTGTCGAGGCGTTGCGCGATGCGGCCGCATGTTCGGGACACGCTTTCCTTGGGGACCGGCGGACGCCGCCCTATGGGACCGAAGCTTAGATCAGCCGGCCTGCGCGAGACTTGCGGTGTGCGGGCCGGGAGAATCCCCTCGGAATGTGCCCCAATAAACCGAGTTGGCCCGGCGGTCGATGACACAATCCTGGTCACGTCGGACGGGCCAACCACCACCACCCTTGACCATGCTGCTCGTGCGCCCACCCTGTCACATCAGAACGTCGAAGGCCCTTAGGCGGCCGCGGCCATATCGAAAGACAGCGAAGTCGCTGTCGAAGGTGATGACCCGTGAGATCCCGAGCCGCTGCATGAGCGAGAAGGAGGTTCGATCCACGAGGGAGAAGTCCTGGTCGGAGAAACTCTCTCCTATGGCCCAGGCCGCTTCGATGTCGGCAACCGTCGTCTGCTCGATAGATGCGACACCTCTTCGTAGCCCGTCCCAGAAGCGTTCTGCTGCGTGTGCGGAGATGCAATGGTGAAGAAGACGCCAGGTCTCGACCAGCACGTGGTCGCTCGTAACGAGGGGTTCGTCGGTCGCAAGCAGTTGTTTGGCGCGCGGGTTGTGCCGATCACCATGATCCGCCGCCGCGTACCAGGCCGAACTGTCTACGAAGATGCTCACGGACCGCCAGGACGGAAGCGCTTCGCCGCGGCCGTCGCCACGGCCACCATACGATCCTTGTCCGACGCGATGTCAGCACGTCCCGAGGTGCCGAGATCGAAGACGATGGAGACATGCGCCTCCTTGGACGACCCGGCCAGATCCTGATCGACCAGCCTTCGCATGTATTCGGCAAACGAAACACCCAGTACCGCGGCCCGGGCCTTGGCGCGAGCGTGGTGCTCCGCATGCAACGTGATCTGGGTGCGTACCATCATTATGGCGCCATAATAACATGACTCCCTCACGAAATGGTCAACGCCAGGCCAGGCCCGTCGGGTAGCGGAACTCGTCGAGTGATGCCGGCCGGATCTGGGAACTGAACCCCGGCCGGCCGGGTGCGACATAGGACCCATCGGTGACGACCACCGGGTCCACGAAGTGTTCATGCAGGTGATCGACGAACTCGATGGATCGTCCCTCGATCTCGGCGCCGATAGCAACGAAGTCGAGCATCGCCAGGTGCTGGACCAGCTCGCATAGCCCCACCCCTCCCGCGTGCGGAACCACCGGCACGCCGAACTTGGCGGCCAGCAGGAGGTTGGCGATGTTCTCGTTCACCCCGCCTACCCTCGTGGCATCGATCTGCATGATGTCGATCGCTTCGGCTTGGAGCAGCTGCTTGAACATGACCCGGTTCTGGACCGCCTCGCCCGTGGCGACCTTTATGGGAGCGACCGCTCGCCGGATGGCGGCGTGCCCGAGAATATCGTCGGGGCTGGTGGGTTCCTCGATCCAGTAGGGAGAGTGCGGCGCCAACTCGCCCATCCACTCGATGGCCTCCCCCACATCCCATTTCTGGTTCGCATCGACGGCGATCAGCACTTCGGGGCCTACTGCCTCCCGGGCCAGCCGCAGGCGCCGCTGGTCGTCTTCAATCGAACCACCGACCTTGAGCTTGATGAGCGTGAAGCCGTCATCAACCGCTTCCCGGCACAGCCGCACCAGCTTGGAGTCCGAGTAACCCAGCCACCCGGGACTCGTTGCATACGCCGGATACCCCTGCTCCAGCAACCGGCGCTCCCTCGCCGCCTTGCCGCTCTCGGCACGACGCAACATCTCGACCGCCTCGTCTTCGGTCAGCACATCCGACAGGTACTGGTAGTCGACCATGGCCGCCAGTTCCTCCGGCGAAAGATCGGCCAGGTACTTCCATAGGGGCTTGCCCGCCGCCTTGCTTGCCAGATCCCAAACGGCCGTGATGATGGCCGCCGCGGCCATATGGACGACGCCCTTCTCGGGACCGAGCCAACGCATCTGGGAATCCTGGGTGAGGAGGCGGGAGAAGGACCGCGAGTCCGCCACGATCTCGTCGAGGTCGAGACCGACAACCAGCGGGGCGAGCGCTTCGAGCGCAGCCACCTCGATCTCGTTTCCCCTGCCCAGAGTGAAGCAGAACCCGTGGCCCTCCACACCATCACCGGCATCGGACCGGAGGATCACGTAGGCGGCCGAATAGTCGGGATCGGTATGGACCGCATCCGACCCGTCAAGTTGCTGCGATGTGGGGAACCTGATGTCGAATGTCTCTGCGGCGGTGATCCTTCGACCCACTCAGAGCCTCCTCGTGACCGGCGTCCGGTCAGTGACCAGACGGAGGAACGTAGCCTTCGAGCGGTTGGACCAGGATGCCGCCGTCGACGACCAGGAACGCCCCGGTCACGAAGGCGGCCATGTCGGAAGCCAGGAACAGGACGGCTCTCGCGACGTCGTCCGGATCGCAGAGACGCCGCAAGGGGGTCCTCTCCTTGATGCCGTCCCACTGCGCCTCCACGTCGATACCCTCGGGAGCGCCTGCCGTGACCAGGGCGATCGCCCCTTCGGTCATGGCCGCTCCCGGACAGACGGCGTTGACCCGTATGCTGTGGGCCGCCAACTCGATGGCCATCGACTTGGTCATCCCACCGATGGCGTGTTTCGAGGTCGTATAGTGCGCCAGGCCTTCTGCGGACGTGTTGAACGCGTCGACCGAGGCGATGTTCACGATCGAACCGCCTTGGCGGTCGGCGACCATGCGCTGGACCACCTCCTGGGACATCTGGAAGGTGCCGACCACGTTGACCGAGACCGTGTCGGCGAACTCCTGCGGGGGCATCTGGGCGAAGTAGTAGTTCGAGTAGATGCCGGCGTTGTTCACCAAGATGTCCACTCGGCCGGTCCGCTCCGCCGCTGCGTCGACCAGCGCCGTTACCTTCCCTCGATCCGCGATGTCGACACTGCAGGCGGTCGCGTTATACCCGAGGTTCCTGAGCCGTTCCGCCGATTGCTCCGCGCCCTCGACGTTCCTGTCGGCTACGAAGACCGCGGCTCCCGCCTCCCCGAGCCGGCGGGCGATTGCGGCGCCGAACCCCTGGGCCGCCCCGGTGACGATGGCACACTTCCCATCAAGGCTGACTAACTCGTTGATACCGGGCAGTGCCATCTCGCATCCTTCGGTCGCCGGTTCTCGGTGCCGGACGATCATACCGCCGCAGCCGCCCGGAACACGTTGCCTCGTCCGGTAACTGTTCGCTCCTTGGTGAAAGGTCTGCACGTCAAGGTCGTGACCCGCTTGCGGCAGTGGGTGTGGGCCCGGAGCCCGCGTAACCGGCTGCGGTCAGGAAGGACCCAGTCACCGAGCAGAGCGCGACCAAGGGGTTGCGACGAGGACCGGGGTCGTGGGCACGGAAATCATGGTTCGACCGCATTCCGGCACGCTGGAGAAGGGCACGATGAACGGACGCAGCCCTCCCCAGGCTCACGGTAGGCGAACTGTGGCCACCCCACCGGCCGGCGTCCAGGTGATCACCCGCAAGGCCCGGTCCTCCACACGCGTAAGAACGACGCGGGTGACATCGACCGTAAACAACGCCATGGTCGAGGGATCATCGACGGGAAAACGGTGGGCTTCGATGAAGAGGGCAACTTCGCTGACCACAGCGGGCCGGGCCAGTCCCTCGATCCGGGCGTCTCCCAAAGACAACTCTTCCCCGTCGGGAGCGCTGTGTATAGAGAACCGAGGATCTCGTCGAAGATCGTCCGTCTTGCGCGAGACCATGTCCATAGCCAACCACAGGTGACCATCCCGGATGGGAGCCTCCATACCCGAGAGCCGCGGTGCCCCGTCGCGCCGGAGGGTCGCCATCACCGCGTGACAGTGGCTCTCGAATCTCTCCTGGACGGATGCAGCCAAAGCGGGTTCGGCGTGCCGGAAATCCGACCATGTCACCGTCATCTTGATTCAGCCGAAGCGCCGGACTCTCGGCGTCCGACTCAGACGAGGGTCAGGTACTGATCGATCTCGGCGCGGGTCACCTGATGGTGGTGGTCGAGGAACTCCTGCCGCTTGACCGCCGCGAAATAGTCGCTGTAGGGCCCGTCGGGCGTCATCCCCAACCCGGCGCGCAGCACGTCGTTGCCGGCCAGGTTGTCGGCTGCGTGCAGCAGCGTCGGCGGCAGGGTCACGATGCCCCGGGCGGCGACCTCCTCGCTCGACAGAGTGAAGAGGTTGTCGGTGTTGGGAGCGCCGGGATCCATCTGGTTGTCAACACCGTCGAGACCGCACGCCAGCATGGCGGCGAACAGCAGGTAGGGGTTGGCGGCGCCGTCGGGAAGCCGGATCTCGATCCGGTCCGGTTCGGGTACCCGGATCATGTGGGTGCGGTTGTTGCCGCCGTAGGCCGCGTAGGCCGGCGCCCAGGTCGCTCCGGAGGTCGGCGCGCCCACCCCCATCCGCTTGTAGGAGTTGACGATCGGGCACGCCACCGCCACCAGCGCCTCGGCATGGGCTAGGAGGCCGGCGGTGAACTGGTAGGCAAGTTCGCTGAGGCCGAGACCCTTGCTGTCCGTATCGCCGGCGGGGAACAGCGGCTCGTCCGTGTCCCCCGTCCACAGGCTCATGTGGGCATGGAGACCGTTCCCAGTCCTGTCGGCGAACGGTTTGGGCATGAACGAGGCGTACCTCCCGTCCCGCTGGGCCAGGGTATGGACCATCAGACGGAACAGGATGAGACGGTCGGCGGTGGTCATAGCATCCGAGTACTTCCAATTCTGCTCGAACTGGCCATTGGCGTCCTCGTGGTCGTTGGCGTAGTTCTCCCAGCCCATGGCGTTCATGTGCTTCGACACCGCGGTCAGGTGGGGCAGCATCCGGGTGAGCCCCCGGGCGTCGTAGCAGGGCCTCGGATCCGTATCCCTCTCGTCGGCCACGCTGATGTCGCCGTTCTCGTCCCGCACGACCAGCGAGTACTCGGCTTCGAAACCGGACTTGAGGACCAGGTTGCGCTCCGCCAGCGAGTCCAGGGCACTACGCAGGATGACCCGGGGGGCGTAGGGCCACAACTCGCCCTCCACGGTGGGGTCGCATTGCATGGCGGCAACGTTCGGTTGCCAGGGCAGTTGGGTGTAGGAGGCGGGGTCCGGAATCGCCAGGATGTCCGGGCCGGAAGGATCCTGGCCCATGGGACCGGCCGCGAAGCCTGCGAAACCGGCGCCGTCGGCCATCAGACCGTCGAGCGCTTCTACGGGCACCAACTTGGCGCACGGCTTGCCGTGCATCTCCACGAACATGGCGTAGATGAACTCCACACCGTCCGCTTCGATCCTGGACCGGATGTCCTCCACTGAGCCCACGTCAACCTCCTCAGACAGCTTCCCGGCAGACAGTTTCCCGGCAATCGAGGCGGCGACGGATCCCCGGCCACGGCTGCTGGGAAACGGGACCTAACTAGTAGTGTGCGAGGCTACATTAGCCCCACGGTGCTGGGGCGATCCGATCGGAGGGCACCATGTGCGGCATCGTCGGCCTTTTCCTGAAGACCGAACGATTCCAGCCAAGGCTGGGAGAACTCACCGCCAGCATGCTGCACGAGATGCGTGACCGCGGTCCCGACAGCGCCGGTTTCGCCATCTACGACCAGGGCCGAGCCGAGGTGACCCGGATAACCGTGCTGGCGGAAGGGCAGAGGCCCGACTGGAGTCGCACCGGAGCCAACCTGGAAACCGTTCTGGATGCCGAGGTAACGGTCCGGCCGATCCGGGATCACGCCGTTCTCGAAACCCCGGGCGACGGCGGCCGGGCCCGCCAGTGGTTGATCGACAATTTCCCTGAACTCGACGTCCTCAGCTACGGATCCCAGATCGAGATATACAAGGCGGTCGGCGATCCCGATCTGGTGGCTATCAACTACGAACTCCGCGCACGTTCGGGCACCCATGCCCTAGCCCACACTCGGATGGCGACCGAGTCGGCGGTCACGACCAACGGATCCCACCCCTTCGCCACGGGAGCCGACACCTGCCTCGTCCACAACGGATCCCTGTCGAACTACAACTGGCTCCGGACCCGGCTCGAACGGCAGGGTGAGATCTTCCAGACCGAGAACGACTCCGAAGTCGCAGCCGGTTACCTGGCGTGGCGACTCCGGGAAGGCGACAGCATCAAGGAGGCGCTTGAGCGCGCCCTGGTGGCGCTCGACGGGTTCTTCACGTTCGCAATCGGCATAGAGAACGGCTTCGCGATCCTGCGGGACCCCATCGCCTGCAAGCCGGCGATCGTCGCCGAGACCGACGACTGGGTGGCCATGTCCTCGGAGTACCGGTCCATCACCCACCTCCCCGATTCCGGCCACGCCTCCGTATGGGAGCCCGCGCCGGGTGTCATCTACACGTGGACCCGGGCCGCGTGAGCGCACCGCGTCCGGTCACCGATGTCGACCTGGCGGAAACATCTCTGCGCGACCTCAACCGGATGCTCCACCAGGCACGGCAGGGCTCGTTCCGGGTGTTGAACCCGCGCGGCGCCCATGCCGTGGCGTGCGGTATCGACACCGACATCACGGTCGAGGTCCGCGGTTCGGTCGGCTACTACTGCGCCGGCATGCACCAGAAGGGGTCGGTGCACGTCGACGGCAACGCCAGCACCGGGCTGGCCGAGAACATCATGTCGGGAACCGTGCGCATCACGGGCAGCGCCACCATGTCGGCCGGCGCCACCGGCCACGGCGGGCTGGTGGTCATCGAGGGGAATGCCGGAGCCCGCTGCGGCATCTCGATGAAGGGTGTCGACATCGTCGTGGGAGGCAACGTGGGCCACATGAGCGCGTTCATGGCCCAGGCCGGGAACCTGGTCGTGCTCGGTGACGCGGGCGCCGACCTCGGTGACTCCATCTACGAAGCCAACCTCTACGTGCGGGGCGAGGTCGCGAGCCTCGGAGCGGACGCCATCCGGAAAGATATGCGGCCCGAACACGTCCGGACCCTCTCCGGGCTACTCGACTCGGCCGGCATGGACGCCGACCCGGGAGATTTCAAGCGCTACGGAACGGCCCGCAGCCTCTACAACTTCCACATCGACGACATCGACGCCGAAGTGGCGGGGAGAGCCGGATGAGCGGCACCGGAGACAGTTGGCGCCTGCGCGAGTCGTACACCTTCGACCGCCATGTGATCGCCGAGATCCACCGGGCGGCCAACACCGGCGTCTACCGGATCCGGGGCTGGGGCGCCAAACGGAAGCTGCCGACCCTCGACGACCTGGTGTTCCTGGGGGCGTCCATGTCGCGCTACCCCCTAGAGGGTTACCGGGAGTCATGTGGAACCGATCTCGTCATCGGCGAAGAGCGAGCAGCCCGACCCCTCCGGATCGACATCCCCATCACCATCGCCGGCATGAGCTTCGGCTCGCTGTCCAGCCACGCCAAGGAAGCGTTGGGCCGGGGCGCCAGCGCGGCGGGCACTTCGACCACCAGCGGAGACGGCGGGATGCTGCCGGAGGAGCGGGAACACTCGTCGAAGCTCGTGTACCAGTACCTCCCGTCTCGCTACGGGCAGAATCCGGACGATCTCCGCCGGGGCGACGCGATAGAGGTCGTGGTCGGCCAGGGGGCGAAGCCCGGCGGGGGCGGCATCCTCCTCGGTCAGAAGGTGAGCGAGCGGGTGGCGGGGATGCGCACGCTGCCCGCCGGAATCGACCAGCGGTCGGCCTGCCGCCATCCCGACTGGACCGGACCCGACGACCTGCAGATCAAGATCCACGAGCTGCGCGAGATCGTCGACTGGCAGGTTCCTATATTCGTCAAGATCGGCGCGGCCCGACCCTTCTACGACACCGCCCTAGCCGTCAAGGCCGGTGCCGACGCGGTGGTGGTCGACGGCTTGCAGGGGGGCACGGCCGCCACCCAGGACGTGTTCATCGAGCACGTGGGGATACCCACCATCGCCGCCATCCCGGAAGCTACTCGAGCCCTCCAGGATCTCGACGTGCACCGCCGCTCGGTGAAGCTGATCGCGTCGGGAGGTATGCGATCCGGCGCTGACGTGGCCAAGGCCCTGGCGCTCGGGGCGGATGCAGTCTCCATCGGCACCGCGGCGCTGATCGCGCTCGGTGACAACGATCCCGCCTACGACGACGAGTACCGGGAGCTGGGCTCCGCAGCCGGTTTCTGGGACGACCTCCAGGACGGGACCGACCCGGCCGGCATCGCCACCCAGGACCCTCGGCTGACCTCCCGCCTCGATCCGGTGATCGGGGGGCGTCGCCTGGCCAACTACCTCAAGGTACTGACCATGGAGGCCCAGACCATCGCCCGGGCCTGCGGCAAGTCGCACGTCGCCAACCTCGAACCGGAGGACCTCGCTGCCCTCACGGTGGAAGCAGCCGCCATGGCCCAGGTACCGGTGGCCGGCACGGATTGGATCCCGGGGGACAGGCGCAGGGGTTAGGCGCTCAGCCGGCCACGTCTACAGCGGTTGGATGCCGAACTCCTGGCCGGCGTCGAGGATGACGTCGAACAGGTACTGGCCGAAGGACCGGTCGCAGGAGATCAGGTAGGAGGGGACGCCGTCGAGGTCGTTGCGGACGATGTCGCAGGTGACTTTCGCCACCGAACCCGACACGGCGGCCCCGTCCGGCGTCATGTGATCGTTCCAGTCAAGGCCGCATAGCTTCTCGAGAACCAAGGCCGAGCCGGCGCCTGTCAACCGGAACATGGCCCGGCCGTGAGTGCCGTCGATCAGGCTGACATGACCCGTCCGGTCCAGCCTGCCCGCGAGGGCCCGGACAGCCTGCTCCCGGCCCACGAGGAACCACTCGTCCGGTCGCTGGCCGGCGATGAGCACTCCATCCTCGGTCCGGCTGGTGGCGAAGGGGGTGGATAACTGGCGGAAGGCATTCGTTTCGGATCCCGCCCTCACGATGAACTTGGTGGTCGAGGAGTGGTCCTGGAGGGTCAGCGGAGAGCCCGGTCCACTGGGCTCGATCGGCACGCCCCCATAGGACACGTAGGGCGTGCTCACCGGGCTCTCGAAGGCGGGGGACTCAGCCACGGACCCTCTCCCCCTCCGGGTCGATGTGGGCATGGTGCTCCATCACCCGAGCCGTGATGCGGCGGCCGTCGATCATGACCACGGTCAGTTCCGAGCCTGGGCGCGAGACCTCGGGCAGCACCTGGCCGAGGCAAACCGAACGTTCCAGGGTGGGGGACATGCGCGAGGAGGTGATCCGGCCGATGATCTCGTCGGTGCCGGGCCGCACTATCTGGCTCGCCTCGTCCGGCACGACACTGGGGTCCGTGGGCTGGATGGCCACCAGCACAGGCGTCGACGTGTCATCCAGTGCCCAGGTCAGCTCGGGCTTGCCGGCGAAGTCGGGCTTGTCCAGCTTGAGAAGGTGTGGCATCCCCACGGCCGGCAGCTTGGTGAGCCCGTCGGTGTCCTGGCCCACGATGAAGTGGCCCTTCTCCAACCGCATGATGCGCTGGCATTCGACGCCGAACGGCCTGATACCGAGATCCTCACCGGCTTCGAGCAGGGCCTCCCACACTGTCAGGCCGTGGCCGGCGGGAACGTGGAGTTCGAAGGAGAGTTCCCCGGTGAAGCCGATGCGCCACATGAAGCAGTCCCGGATGCCGGCCACCGTCGCGGTGCGCACCTGCATGTACCTGAAGGCCTCGGGATCAAGGTCGACATCTCCCACCAGGCGCCGCACGAGGGTCCGTGACTTGGGACCGGCCACGTTGATGCTCGTGTACCCGGAGGTGACCGGCGTGACGTGGACCCGCCAGTCGGGATGCTCGGTCTGGAGCCAGTTCTCGGCCCATTCCCAAACCGTCGCCGCACCGGAACTCGTGGTGGTCATCATGTAGTGCTGATCGCCGATCCGCCCCGTGACCCCGTCGTCGAGGATCACACCGTCCTCGCCGCACATGATGCCGTACCGCACCGAGCCGACCGCCAGCTTCATCCATTTGTTGGTGTAGAGATGGCTGAGCAGCTGCGGTACGTCGGGTCCCCGCAGGTCGAGTTTGCCGAGCGGAGTCACATCCATGATGCCGACGTTCTGCCGCGTGTTGAGCGCCTCGCCGGCCGGGTCTCCGTAGTGGTCGGGCCGAATCCACTGGCCGGCCAGCATGAAGACGGCGCCGTTGGCCTCGTGCCAGGGATGGATCGACGACACCCTCACCGGCTCGAACAAGCGCCCGCCCAGCGCCCCCATGGTGACCGGCGCGTAAGGGGGACGCCACACGGTGGTCCCGACCTCGGCGATCGTCTGTCCCCTGGCCTCGGCCAGCACCGCCACCGTGTTGACGGTTTCCAGCTTGCCCTGACTCGGACCCATCGTGGCGGTCGTGTAGCGCTTGAGCAGTTCGACCGAGTCGTAGCCCTCGGCCGCCGCTCCCACCATGTCCTTGGAACTCACATCCTCGGAGAAGTCGACAACCCCGTGAGTGGTCGACCGGAAGAGGGCCGGATGGGGATCCCGGGCCAGGTCCGGCCGCTCATCCACCGGCCACTCGGGTTCTTCACCGTTTACCGGCACGGCCCGAGCCGTGGCGGCCTGCAGCCGATGACTCACCGCCCGCGCCCGGGCAGCGGCCAGCCGGCCGGTAGCCATAGCGTGCTCGATGAGTTCATCCAGGGTGCCGTCGCCCGCGAGACCTCCGGTTGCCAGGACGTTGCCGATCGAGACCGACGGGAAGAAGCGGGCTGCCGCTTCGTCGTAGACCGGTCGGTCCCCGGACATGTTCAGCAGCGAGGTGGGAGCGGTCCATCCGGCAGCCGTGACCAGCAGATCGCAGTCCAGCCTCCTGCCGTCGGCCAATACGACACCTTCGACACCCTTCGATCCTCCTAGGGCTCTCACGATGCCTTCGCCCCGGCGGGCGTCGACCACCGTCACCTCCGCACCGGCCCGCTCCAGGTCGATAGCAGCTGCGTCTCCGTCGGGGTTGGCGGTGAATAACACCGCGGCGCTGCCCGGTCTCACCGCGTACATGTTCACGAAGCGTCGGACCGCTCCCGACAGCATGACGCCGGGTTTGTCGTTGCCGTCGAACACGTAGGGCCGCTCGATAAGACCCGGCGCCACGATCAGCACCTTGGCCCTGGCCTTTACCAGGCGCTCGACCGCGACAGGATGGCTGCGCTGGACGATGCCCGTCCAGTTGTCCTCGTAGCGGCCGGCGACGGTCGAGTCGACCAGGACCTCGACCCCTGCGGTCTCAACCGCGGCGGCAAGTTCGGCGGCCAGCGCCCGGTCGTGTTCGTCGCCCCAGAGGAGGTGGCCACCCAGGCGGTGGCAATGCTCCACCAGAAGTACCCTCGCTCCGGCCCCGGCTGCTGCGAGCGCAGCGGCCATGCCGGTCGGCCCTCCCCCGGCCACTACCACATCCGGATGGGCGTAACGCTTGTCGTGGTACCGGTGAGGGGTGTCGGGGTCGATCCTCCCACCGGGGGAGAAGGTGGCCAGCACCTTCTCGTAGGTCGGCCAGAGCCACGCCGGTCGCATGAAGGTCTTGTAGTAGAAGCCGGCGGTCAGGAACCGCGACGCAAGCCCGGTGACCGCCCTCAAATCGCGTTCAAGCGATGGCCAGACGTTCTGGGCCTCCACCGCCATGCCCGGCTCGATCAGGCGATGGGCCGAGCGGACGTTGGGTTCGTCGCCCACTTGCACCAGCCCGTTGGGATCCCAGTAGTCGTTGCTGATGTAGCCGCGGGGGCGGCGGTACTTCATCGACCGGGACACGACCCGGACACCACCGGCCACGAGCGCCGAGGCGACGGTGTCGCCGGCGAAACCCGACATCGCCTGCCCGTTCCAGGTGAAGTCAACGGGACGGGACCGGTCGATCACCTCGCCGGGCTGGGCAGGGAGACGGGTCATGGCCTCTTCCCGAGCTTGGCAACGGGTGTCGGCGGGTTGGTGAACTCGTTGCTGACGGTGTCCCGTTCGAGCACGAAGTAGCGGCGGCATCCGGATCGGCAGTACCAGGTCTCGCGCAACATTCCTGCCGGGTTCGCCCTCTCGTACAGGTAGGCGCGCCACTCCTTGGCCGAAGCCGAGTTGGGATCGGGTCTGGGCCGGGACTCGCCCACGTACCTCAGGTCGGCCGCGTTCCGGGGACCGCAGTTGGGACAGGGAACGATCAGCACTAGTGCCCGACCGCCGCGGCGCCCTTTTCGCCGACGAGGGCGTCCCGCTCGAAGCGGGACAAGGAGAAGGGCCCGATCAGATCGGGGGTCCTCTGCGTGGCGATCGCCTCGGCCATCTGCTCGCCCGACACGGGCCCGGCCTTGAAGCCGTAGGTGCCCCATCCGACATCGCAGAGGAAGCCCTCCACCGGAGTGAAACCCATCACCGGCGAGTAGTCGGGGGTCATGTCGCACAGGCCGGCCCACTGCCTCAGCAGGCGCATGCGGGAGATGCCGGGCATGAGCTCGAGCAGGTGTCCCGCCGTCCCCTCCGTGAACTCGAGGGAACCCCGGATGTTGTAGGTGTTGTAGGGGTCGACTGAGGCGCCGAACACCAACTCGCCCCGGGCGGTCTGGCTGACGTAGACGTGCAAAGTCCCGGATACCACCACCACGGGCAGGAACACCTTGACCGGTTCGGTGACCGCAGCCTGCAGGGGGCGAGTGCTGATGGGTAGCTTGACGCCGGCCATATCGGAGATCAGGGAGGCCCATCCCGCCGTACAGTTCACCACCACCGGCGCGGAGATGTCGCCGCGGTTGGTGCGGACACCGGTGACCCGGCCACCGGGGCCCTTGCCGCCGGGGCCGTCGCCGCCGGTGACCTTGATGTCTACGACCTCGGTCTTCTGGTGCATCTCCACACCCAGGGTGTCGGCGCCGCGTGCGTATCCCCACACCACGGCGTCATGGCGGATGATGCCCCCGGGCGGATGGTAGAGGGCGCCCAGGATCGGGTAGCGGGGGTGGCTCGAGGTGTCGAGCACCGGCGCCAGCTTCTTGATATCGGCGGGCCCGATGACGCTCGAGTCGACCCCCTGTAGCTTGTTGACCTCGGCCCTCCAGTGCATGGTCCGGAGCGAGGCGTCGCTGTGCGCCAACGTTATGTGACCGCGCCGAGAGAACATCACGTTCATGTTCAGGTCGATCGCCATGGTTCTGTACAGATCCAGAGAGCGGTCGTAGAAGATCACGCCCTCCGGCGTCAGGTAGTTGGACCGGAGGATGGCGGTATTGCGGCCGGAGCCCCCGCTGCCCAGATACGACTTCTCGAGCACCGCCACGTTGGTGATGCCGTGGTTGGCGGCCAGGTAGTAGGCCGTGGCCAACCCGTGAACACCACCGCCGATGACGACCACGTCGTAGCTGTTCCGCAGCGGTGCTTCCCGCCACACCCGCGGCCAGACCCTCTTGCGGGCGGCCCGGCTGACGAGCCGGGCCGCGGAGTACCGAGGGGGGCGTTGCTTCATCGGTCGCGCATGGTAACGGTGTTCCCGCACCATCTGAGGTAGTTGCCACGGCGTGAAACAGCCGACCCGGCAAGGATTCGGGTCAGGCTTGGAGGATCCGGCTGAGGGCGGCCAACCGCTGCGCTACGGTCCGGTAATAGACCCAGCGACCGCGCTTCTCGGACACCACCAGGCCGGCTTGTCGCAGGATCTTGAGGTGATGGCTGACGGTGGGCTGGGACACACCGAGAGGTTCCACCATCTCGCATGCCGCGCAAGCCTCTCCCTTGGCACCGATGAGGCTGAGCAGTCGGAGCCGGGTGGGATCCGCCAGCACTCCGAACCGCCCGGCCAGCCGTTCGGCCCGCTCCACCGTCAGGGGTTCGTCGACAATCGGAGCGCAGCAATCGGGAGGAGCTCCATCTCCGGCCGGGGCACAGCAATCGGTCACGTTATCCATCACCTAGTACCTCCTTTTTCATAGGATCATCTCGCCGGCCCGGCCCAGCAACATCCCCGCTACTAGGAGGATGCCCACCACCAGACCTACAACCCGTCGGCGGGCGATCACCAGCAGACCGGCCACCGATCCAATGCTGGCCCCGGCGCCGGTCACCAGGAAGGACAGTGCGGCGCCGGTGCCCATCCCGCCATCCACCAGCGCGGCGACCAGCGGTAGCGATGCCTCCGTGTTCACGTAGGCCGGTATGCCCACCAGGGCGGCCAGCGGGATCGCTCCCGTCGCACCCCCGCCGAGGAGGTCGGTAACCCAGCCGGTGGGGATAGCCCGTATCGCGAGGTACCCGACCGTCGTGAACACCAGGAAGAAGACCAGGAGCCGGCGCCCGGTCACCTGAACCTCGCGGCCGAAGTCCCTCAACCTCGCGCCCTCGCGTCGCAACTCCAGGACCGATGCGGTGCCTGGTCCGGTGGCCACTCGATTAGGGCACGCATCCTCGCAACGGGAGTCGGATGCCTGCACACGGGCCTGGTCCCGGAGCCAGCCGGTCCGCTCGATGACCGCGGCCAGGCCTCCGGCCACCAGGCCGATGGCGATCGTTCCGATGAAGAAGGTCAGGGCAAACGGCCATCCCATGAGCCCGGCCGACAGCAGCAGTTCGGCCGGACTGGTCAGCGGCGATGACACCATGAAGGCCACGAGGGGCGCCCACGGAGTCGAGGACGCCATTCCGGCGATGAGTACCGTGTGGTTCCGCAGGAGCAGAAGGGCGTCAGGCTGGCCAGGGCCACCGCCCCGACGATCCCTACCCACAGATGCTTGCGCAACCATCTTTCCAAGCGCTCCGTGCCGACGTAGGTGGTCAAACCGGCCGCAGCCAAGATGGAGATGACCAGGAAGGGCCAAGTCAACCGGAGAGTGGAAATGACGTCACTGCCCACCTGAACCAGCAACCCCGAGAGCCAGCTCATGAGACTGCCCGTCTTGATAGCCCGAAGATGGTCCGTGTCGGCATTAGAATATATAGACTACAACCTATATAGAGAGTTGTCTATTCATTAGTCGGAAGGAGTTGCAGCAGCGGTTCCCACAGCCGGCAGGTGCAGCCCCGACGGCTTACTACGGTTGCTGGTTGGATAGGTCTAACTGACTGACCACTGACCACTGACCA
>JAGWAN010000049.1 GCA_021296345.1 Acidimicrobiia bacterium
CCCTGCTTCGTGAGCGGGGCAAGGTCAATGAGCTGGTAAGCCGCGGCGCGCTTCTCTCGGTCGACCAGGATCGCTGGGCCGGCTTCGAAGAACTGGGTCACGCCCCCAAGCTGGAGGCTCGGGAAGCCATCGAGCGAGCTACGGTAGTGGTTGACTGCACCCCGGCGGGTAACGAGAACAAGGACAAGTACTACCGGAGTGCCTCCGGCGTCAGCGGGTTCCTTGCCCAGGGTTCCGAGTTCGGCTTCGGCAAGATGTATGCCCGGGGCATCAACGATCAGGCTCTCCACCGCGAGGAGGACCGCTTCCTCCACATCGTGTCATGCAACACCCACAACATCGCCGTACTGCTCAAGACCCTCGGATTCGACACGGACGGGACCAACCACATAGTCGAGGGATCCTTCCTATGCATCCGGCGGGCCAATGACATCAGCCAGGCAGGTGGGTTCATCCCGTCGCCGGAGGTAGGGACCCATTCCAAGGGAAGATTCGGCACCCACCACGCCCGGGATGCCCATCACCTCTTCCGAACCATCGAGGAGGATCTCGACCTGTTCTCGTCGGCGATCAAGGTCAACAGCCAGTACATGCACGCCCTGCACTTCGAGATCGTTCTGGATCGGGAGATCACCGTTCAGGAGGCCCAAGGGCGCCTCATGGAGAACCCGAGGGTGGCGGTCACGTACAAGCGTTCGGCCGGTGAGATATTCTCATTCGGGCGGGATCACGGCTATTACGGGCGCATACTCAGCCAAACGGTGGTTCCGGTCGAGACGCTGGCGGTGCGCGGAGGCAACCGCATCGTCGGGTTCTGTTTCACACCCCAGGACGGCAACCCGATGCGCTCCACCGTGGCCGCGTCGCTCTGGTACCTTCATCCGGACGGCTTCGGCGATCGCCTCGAAGTGCTGGCTCGCTACGTGTTCCAGGAGGTCTGACCCGTTCCTGGCTCACGGCGCCGTACCTGCCGCCGACCGGCAAGGATGAGGCCGCCGCTGCTTCTGGTGGTGGGCCTGGTGCTGGCGCTTACCACCATGCTCCTGGTACAGGCGGGCGCGCCCGTAACAGCGGCCGTAACAACGGTGCTACCCAGCGACATCGAGGAGCATCGTCCCTTCGCGGATGTCTCGCCGGACGGTCCGCGCGCTGCGATGATCGAAGCCCTCTACGCGCTCGGGATAATCCAGGGGACTGAGTGCGGAACCGGGCGCTTCTGTCCGGACGAGCCGATCGAGCGGTGGGTCATGGCGGTCTGGTTGGTCAGGGCGGTCGACCACCGGGACGAACCCGGTCCTGTCGTCGGCCGTTTCACAGACGTTGACGAGGAGGCTTGGTGGTCGGGTTACACGGAGCGGCTCGCCGAGTTGGGTATCAGTGAAGGGTGCGCCGCAAACCCGTCGCGTTTCTGCCCTTCCGGCGCGGTCACGAGGGGGGCGATGGCCAGCTTCCTCACCAGAGCGTTCGGATTGGAGCCCGCCGAAGATGCGGGTTTCAGCGACCTGGCCGGAACGGTGCATACCCCGAACATCGATTCGGCAGTGGCTGCCGGGTTGGTGAACGGCTGTTCCAAGGATCCGCTCCGCTTCTGCACTGACGAACCCGTAACCCGGGCCGAGATGATCAACTTCATGGCCAGAGCGTTCAACCTGGCCCCTCCGGCAAAGTACGAAGAGGTGGCCGAGGAGCACGGGATCCGCCATCTAATAGCCGGGTACACCATCCATCACGACTGTTGCGCGCCCCGCGTCACCAACCTCGAGCGTTTCTCCGACACCGTGACCGGGACGGTGGTGCAGCCCGGCGAACGGCTGAGCCTCAATACGCTTACAGGGCCGCGGACCGTCGAGAAGGGATACCTACCGGCGGATACCTGGATGGGTGATCAGGTAGCCGACTCGGTCGGTGGCGGCATCAGCCAGTACGCAGCCACTATGTACAACGCCATTTTCTGGGGAGGATTCATCGGCAGTTCCTACCGGGCTCACAGCGTGTACATCCCTCGTTACCCACCTGGTATCGAAGGAACTCTTTACTATCCCTACATCGACCTGGTGTTCCGGAACGACACCGACAGTCCGGTCCTGGTGGTGAGCGACTACACGGACACCTCTCTGACAGTCAAACTGTACGGGGACAACGACGGGAGAGCGGTGATCGGGGAGTGGAAGGACGGTTGGCATACCCTGGACGTATTGACGCCGGGCGGCCCGGACGCACGGGTGGTTACCGGCCAGATCTCCCGTCCCTACCGCTATGTCGACCCGCCCCCGACCCGATACATCTCCAACCCGGATCTGGGGATCGGTGAGACGATCGTGATAGAGCCGGCTCGGAAAGGCTGGACCGTGCGTATCGACCGGACTGTCACCGTCAACGGCGAGGACAGGAGTCAGTCGTGGTGGGTCAGTTACAGATCGGTCCGCGCCATCATCGAGGCCCACCCCTGCGTGATCAGCAACAGCTGTCCCCCCGAGGCGCAACCAGACGACGAGGACGGGGACGGAGACCGGGAACGGGAGCCGATCTGAGCGTCGCGCGGGCAGTCCGGCCACCTTCCTAGACTCTCCGCAGTGAGGTCGAGAACCAGCCCCAGCATTCACATAACCACCCTTGGCTGCTCCAAGAACCAGGTGGATTCCGACAAGGTCTCCGCCATGCTCCACCAAGCCGGCTACCAACCGGCCGGATCTCCTGAGGAGGCGGACGTGGTGATGGTCAACACCTGCGCCTTCATCGAGGCGGCGAGAGCCGAGTCGGTCGAGACCATCCTCGAGTTGGAGGACGCCAAGGCGGGTGACGCCCGGATGGTGGTGATGGGCTGTATGGCGCAACGCTTCGGAACCGATCTAGAAGAGGCGCTGACCGGAGTCGACGCGGTCGTGGGCCTGGACCGCTACGGCGAACTGGTGGGCATGCTCGACTCGATTACCAACTGGTCGCCGGTGCGGCTGGGGCCCCGGCGCTCACCGATGGACATCCTCGATCTGACGCATCGACCCACCCCGGTCTTCCCCTACGCGTACGTGAAGGTGGCCGAGGGATGCGACAAGACCTGCGCCTTCTGTGCCATACCGCTCATACGAGGTCGGCAACGCTCCCGGCGTCCCTCCTCCATCCGGGACGAGATCGAGCAGCTATGCCGGGCCGGCGTGTCAGAGATCGTCCTGGTCGCCCAAGACCTGGCCGCCTACGGGCGCGACATCGGAGTGGCGACTCGGGATACCATCGTCGACCTGCTCCGGTTCGTCTCCGATGTCGATGAGCTGGTGCGGATGCGCCTGCTATACCTTTACCCCACCGAGATCCGACCTGCCTTGATAGAGGAGATGGTCACCAACCCCAAGCTGGCGCCGTACTTCGACCTCAGTCTCCAGCACGCGTCCCGCCGGCTCCTCCGGTCGATGCGCCGACCCGGAAGCACAAGCAGCCACCTGCGCCTCATCAACAGGATCCGGGTTGCCGAGCCGGATGCCGCGCTGAGGTCCTCGTTCGTCGTCGGCTACCCGGGCGAGACCGAAGAGGATGTGGACGAGCTGATCGCCTTTCTGGGCGAGGCCGAGCTCGACTGGGCCGGCTTCTTCCCCTACTCGCCCGAGCCGGGCACGACGGCCGTTGACCTGCCGGGACGGATAGACCCGGACGAGGTGACCGACCGGGTGCGGGAGCTCGGCCGGGTCCAGGAAGCGACCACCGCCCGGCGCAATGCCGAACAGGTGGGGAGGCGGCATGCGGTACTGGTGGACCAGGTGGAGGACGGTGTGCCGGTGGGGCGTTCCTATCGGGAGGCGCCGGATATCGACGGGATGATCTGCCTCGATGACGGAAGGCCCGGCCAGTGGCTGGAGGTCGAGATCACGGGCAGTTACGAGACCGATCTCACCGGCGAGGTCCGCTCCCGAGCCGTAAAGGATCCGGTCGGGTCAGGGCGCCCCGAGTGATCGTCGAAGTACTGGCGGTCGGGACCGAGCTGCTGCTGGGCCAGACACTCAACACCAACGCCGCCTACATAGGAGAGCGTTTCGCGGAGCTGGGTCTCGATGCCCACTACCAGGTGGTGGTGGGCGACAACCACGACCGTATGGTGGACGCCATCCGGACCGCTCTCTCACGGGCCGACGCCCTGATCGTCACCGGTGGCCTCGGGCCTACCCAGGACGACATCACCCGGGTGGCCATCTGCGAGGCAGCCGGCCGCCGGATGCTGTTCA
This sequence comes from Acidimicrobiia bacterium, assembly GCA_021296345.1. Taxonomy (GTDB): domain Bacteria; phylum Actinomycetota; class Acidimicrobiia; order Spongiisociales; family Spongiisociaceae; genus Spongiisocius. The sequence goes on from JAGWAN010000049.1 coordinate 4,212, forward strand.
GCGAGGAGGAGGCCGCCCGCCTGAGGTCCTTCTGGGATCGCTTGGGCCGGCCGTTTCCCGAGAGCAACCTATGCCAGGCCGAGTACCCGGAGGGCGCCGAGCAGCTTCGCAATCCCCGAGGAACCGCTCCCGGCCTGTTCCTGGAGCATGACGGGGTCTTATTGTTCGCCCTTCCCGGAGTTCCGGCCGAGCTATACCGGATGCTCGACGACCACGTCCTACCCCGGTTACGCACGGCCACCGGCACCGGAGAGGTGCTGGTAAGCCGGGTACTTCGTACGTGGGGTCATGGCGAATCGGCGGTGGCAGTGCTGCTCGATGATCTGTACCACGCCTCGTCCAACCCTTCGGTGGCCTTTCTCGCCTCGGCTGGTGAGGTCAAGGTACGCCTGTCAGCCAAGGCGGGTTCCGAGAGCGATGCCAGGGCGCTCATCGAACCACTCGAGAAGGAGGTGCGCCGCCGGATGGGGGAGTCGGTGTTCGCTACCGATGAGGAGACTCTCGAGGGAATCCTCCTGGACGAGTTGCGGGCGAGAGGATGGACGATCGGAACGGCCGAGTCGGTCACATCTGGGATGGTGGCCGCTCGGCTGAGCCTCCTTCCGGGGGCATCGGAGGTGTTCCGGGGAAGCGTCATCGCCTATGCAACGGACGTGAAGCGGGATATCCTCGGAGTGCCTTCGGAGGTTATCGAAGCCCATGGAGTGATCGGGCCCGAGACCGCGGTGGCCATGGCGGAGGGAGCGGCCGAGGTCCTGAGCGTCGACGTGGCGGTGGCCACCACCGGTGTAGCGGGCCCGGACTACCAGGGTCATCCACCGGGGACGGTTGCCGTGGCGGTGCGTACTCCCATCGATACCCGATCCAGGCTCTTGCGGATGCCCGGTGACCGCGAAAGGGTCCGGGCCTATGCCTCCACAACCGTCCTCCAACTGGCCCGGCTCGGCATCCTGGGCGAGTGGTGGGGGGAGTGATCGCCGCCTCGCCGATCCGCTACTTCGTGGCCCTGTCACTCCTTCCGGAGATCCGCCTCGCTGTGAGGGATTGGCGTGACACTCTGAGCCTGCCGGGCCGGCCGGTGCCGCCGGAGAAGTTTCATGTGACCTTGCGGTTCGTGGGGCCGGCTGACCAGGTCGGGCAGGAGCGGATCATGGAGGCGCTGGACACTGCCGATCTCGGCCCGTCCTTCCCGTACCGGATCGGCGGGCTCGGGGTTTTTCCGAGGCCGCGTAAGGCGACGGTGGCGTGGGCGGGGTTGGAGGGCGACGACGGCAGGCTATCCCTCCTGGCTGCGGTGGTCGATGGGGCGGTGGCGTCGGCCGGGTTCGGCCACGAGGAACGTCCCTTTCGAGCTCACCTCACCCTGGCGAGGATCCGGCCCCCCAGAGACCTCCGTGCGATCATCGCTGCCCCTGCGGGGATTCCCGCCCGCGCCACGGAGGTGGCGTTCTACCGGAGTCGGACGGAGGGTCCACGCACCACCTACCACACGTTGGAGAGGTTCTCGCTGGCCCGTGCCGGGTAGGAGGGAGCTGACAAAGACGGGGGTGGGTTGGCCCGCGACGCCTCGACCTGGGTTTTCGTTGGCGACTACCGGGCCAACTGGACGTTTTTCGGTTCCCTCCTAGGCCGGCCGACAAATGCTGGTGTTCCGCCGATCTGCCGTGTAGGCTGAGATACGAACACTTGTTCGTGACATCCAAGAATGCTAGCCTGGCTGTGGATAACACGACTGTAGTTCGACAGGTGTAATTGGTGTATATCGAGTCGGATTTCGGGGCCTGCCCGGCCGAGCAAGGAGGAACCGGCAGTTTCTGTCACAGCCTCTCCTTACCTTTGGTTGGGTAACGGGCCCGGCACGAATCCTCCGGCTCGATGACACGAAGGAGTTATTGATGAAGAACAAGGAACGGACTCAGGCTCTGGACACGGCCATGTCGCAGATCGAGCGGCAGTTCGGCAAGGGATCCATCATGAGACTCGGTTCGACCGCCCACCAGAAGATCGCCCATATTTCCACCGGGGCGCTATCCCTCGACCTGGCCCTGGGAATCGGGGGAGTACCCAGGGGGCGCATAGTCGAGGTGTACGGTCCCGAATCGAGCGGGAAGACCACCCTCGCCCTGCATATCGTGGCCGAAGCCCAGCGCAACGGAGGGCTGGCCGCCTTCGTGGACGCCGAACATGCCCTTGACCCCATCTATGCGAAGGCGGTCGGAGTGGACATCGACGAGCTCCTGATCTCCCAGCCCGACACGGGTGAGCAGGCCTTGGAAATCGCTGATACGCTGATCCGCTCCGGCGCTCTCGACGTGTTGGTGATCGACTCGGTGGCGGCGCTTGTGCCCAGGGCCGAGATCGAGGGCGAGATGGGCGACACCCATGTGGGCCTCCAGGCCCGGCTGATGTCCCAGGCTTTGCGCAAGCTGACCGCCAACGTCAACCGATCAATGACCACCGCCATCTTCATCAACCAGCTGCGCGAGAAGATCGGAGTGATGTTCGGTTCCCCGGAGGTCACACCCGGTGGTCGGGCCTTGAAGTTCTATTCGAGCGTGCGCCTGGACATCCGTCGCATCGAAGCGATCAAGGACGGTAGGGAACAGATCGGCAACCGGACGCGGGTGAAGGTGGTCAAGAACAAGCTGGCGCCTCCTTTCCGCATGGCCGAGTTCGACATCATGTTCGGACAGGGCATCTCCCGCGAGGGCAGTCTCCTGGACGTGGCGGTGGACGTCGGTATCGTCAGGAAAAGCGGCGCCTGGTACACGTTCGAGGGCGACCAGCTGGGGCAGGGCCGCGAGAAGGCGAAGAGGTTCTTGCGTGAGAATCCCGACCTGGCGATGGTGCTCGAGGCGAAGGTCCTGGCGGCCGTCGGGATCACGGATCCTGAGGAAGCCGGGTCGGAGGCTGTAGAAGTCAGGTCCGATTAGCCTTCCTGATCAGCACGGGCTCACCTCGGAACCCATGGTGAGCCCGCGCCGCGTAGTTCCGAACGCCCGGGAAGGGGCTAGCCGTGACCAACCGTCATCGAGACCGCCCGGGATCCGGGCCTTCTCGCCGTTCGTCGCGTCCTGGCGGGCCCAGCCGGAAAGGGAGCAAAGGGAAACGCCGCGGTCCGGGATCAGGCGGGCGCTCTGGGCGCCCGGGAAGCTCGTCCTCCCGGCGTAGGGGCGGGCCGGGTCCCAAGCGGGCATCGAAGCAGGTGGCGGGTCGAGGCTCCACGGCCGGGCGGGGTACTGCTCCCCGGTCGAAGGGTCCGAAGTCCGCCCGCTCCGGCCCAGGTTCCCGTTCGCGGAGTGGGCGCAAGGCGTCGGACCGGCGGGGCCGGTCCGAGCCGGAGGCACGCCGGCGGCGACCGGACCGAAAGCCTCCCCACGCCGGAGTGGGAGCGGAGAACCTGCCGCGCTGGATGCGAGATGAGATCCACCGGGTCACCCGGAAGGAGCGCCGGGAAGCCGCCCTGCTCCTGCTGTCGGGCGCGGTCGACTCTTATGGCAACGAGGCTTTCCCGGCCGCACGCCGCAAGCTGATCGAGGCCAAGCAACTCAGTCCGCGGTCATCCCTGATCCGGGAACTCCTGGGGCTTAGCTCCTACCGGTGCCGGGAGTGGGATGAAGCCCTGGCCGAGCTCCGCGCCTACCGGAGACTGAGCGGGGACACCACCCACATGCCCGTGGAGATGGACACTCTCCGCGCCTTGAGGCGCGACCGCGATGTCGAAACGACATGGGGGCGGTTCGTGGAACTCGGCGGCAACCGTCCCACCGAGGCCGAGGCGAGAGTCGTCTATGCCTCTTACCTGCTCGACCGGGGAAGGGCAGCGGAAGCTTGGAAGATCGCAGGACCGGATCGGATCTTTGAAGATGCCCAACCGCACGAGAGGCGGTGCTGGTTTGTGGCCGCCCGAGCCGCGGTGGCACTGGGGGAGTTGGGTCCGGCCACCCAGTTGACCGACGCAATCCGCCGAGCAGATCCGGACATGCCGGGACTCGAGGACCTGATGCAACAGCTAGAGGAAGCCCGGTCGGGACGGAGCTAGCCAGGATCGGTCTACGCGGCTGATACCGAGGGTTATTTCTGTTCTTTGGACTGCCATAGCCAACAAACTCTAGACGTACGTATTTCTGTCACACGTACTCCATACATTGGTCCACCTATCGCACTTCTCCCTGTGATGAAGGAGCCAATCTCATGGTCAAGAGCAACAAGCCGTCCGGAACCGAGGATACGCAGCGGCACGACCGTAACGAGGTCGTTCTGCGAGGTGTGCTTACCACCGCACCGGAGCATCGGGTCTTCGGATCGGGAGCGTCACTGGCCCGACTGCTGGTGACGATCCGCCTGTCCGCTCCGAGAACCCGGACCGACGTCATCCCGGTAACGATCTGGGAACCGGATGCGGCCGTCATCGAGGCTGAACGCGGGACTCCCGTCGACGTGATCGGCCAGGTGCACCGGCGCTTCTGGACCGACGCCGAGGGCCGTCACAGCCGGGTCGAGGTGGTGGCCACCGAGGTCGCACTCGGCGGGATCGAAGCGACAGCCTGAATCCGGATGCCCGGGCACGCAGGCAGACAGGCCGCACACGAATGGCTACCAGGGACATCGGGACACACCGGTTCGGATTGCGGACTGTGCGCCCCGGAACGGGATAATGAGCTACATGCGGGTTGTAGTTCGTCCCCGATGGATCGTCTTCTCAGTCCTGGTGGCCTTCGTGTCGGTCGCCTGCATTTTCTTGGGTTTCTGGCAACTGAGTCGTCTCGATGAGCGCCGGGCGTCCAACGCCGTCCTGGTGAGCCGGTTGGCGCGCGAGCCGATCCGGCTTGAGGACCTGAGATCCGCACTCGCGCCGGAGCAGGGGATAGAGGTCGATCCGGCTGACTACGAGCACACGAAGGTGACCGCCACGGGAAGGCTGAGCGACCGGGGCAGGGTGCTGGTCCGCTCCCAGGTCGTAAACGGGCAGGCCGGCGTGCACGGTGTCTATGCGATGGAGTTGGATGACGGAACCGCCGTTCTGGTGAACGTGGGCTGGTTCCCGCTAGACGTGGAGATCGGTTCGATCGCCGATGCTTTCGGACAGTCGGGGCAGGTCGACGTAACAGGTCTGGTCCGGGCCGACCAGAAGAGGCCCGCCCTAGGCCGAGCGGAACCTCCCGGCCCGCTCGATACGGTGGCCCGGATCGATATTGACCGGATCCAGCAGCAGGTGGAGTTGCCGCTCCTGCCGTTCTGGATCCAGCTGGTCGAACCGCACGACCCGGGCCGTCTTCCGATCCCCGTCGGGCTACCTGAACTCGGCGAAGGACCCCACCTGTCCTACGCTGTGCAGTGGTTCTCGTTCGGCGCCGTTGCCGTTATCGGCTACGTGGCGTTGATGCGTCGAGAGCTCAGGCCGGGCCGCCGGAGGAAGGCTCGGGAAACGGATTAGCCAGGTCTTCGATGACGCTGACCGAGCGCATCCGGTCGAACACCTCCGGGTTGACGTAGATCTTGGTGGAACGGTTGCCTCCGCCCACGAGTATCTGGTTCAGTGACATGATCCGGGCGTCCACATAGACCGGAAGGTCCTCCGGAAGTCCGAAGGGAGTCACCCCGCCTATCTCCATATCGGTCAGCTGCATCGTCAACTCGGCGGGGGCGAAGGACAGTTTCCGGACGCCGAGGAGGCCACGTACCCGGCGGTTCACGTCGAGCCGGGTGGTGGCGGTGGCAACGCACACGGCGTTGCGTCCCACCGGCCGCTTCGAAGCCACCACGATGGCGTTGGCCGATTGCTCGAGGGAGTGGCCGTACCGCGAGCAGAAGTCCACCGTGTGGGTGTATGCCGGATCGATGTCGATGACCGTGAAGTCGGCCTTGAGGGCTGCCAGAGCCTCTTGTACCCGCTGAGCGATGTTGTTGGTCATGATGCCGCTGCATGGTGGCAGGAGTGATGATCCGAGCCAACCGCAACACGCCAGGGACCTGCGATACTCAGCCCCATGGCAATCGATCCGCTGCTCGCGGACATCCTGGTGTGCCCTCTCAGCAAGGCGTCTCTAAAGGAGATCGACGGCGCTCTGGTCTCGACCGATCCGGAGACCAGGATGCGCTACCGGATCGAGGGCACCATTCCGGTCATGTTGGTGGACGAGGGCGAACGGATGCCGATGGACGAATGGAAGGAAGCGATGGCGCGTGGCTGATCCGCACAACGACACCGTATTCGGGATGATTCTCCGTGGGGAGATACCTGCCGATCTCGTCTACGAGGACGACCTTGCCGTCGCGTTCCGGGATATCGCCCCCCAGGCCGAAGTCCATGTGCTGGTGATTCCACGCCGGCACATCCGGAGCCTTGCTCACGCTGTGGAGAACGATCAGCCGCTGCTCGGCCATTTGCTGAACGTGTGTGCCGTGGTTGCGGCGCGGGAGGGGGTGGCCGACTCGGGCTACCGGGTGGTCACCAATATCGGTGAGGACGGGGGACAGTCGGTCGATCATCTCCACTTTCACGTCCTTGGCGGACGACGGATGAACTGGCCTCCTGGCTGAGCCATAGCTCCGGGAGGGCATCCTTGCTGGGATCGGGCACATCGAGAAGGATCAGAGGTCGAAGGCGCCTGCGACCCGGGCTCTCGACGTTTCTCGTACTGTTCCTGGTGGCTTGCGGATTCGGATCCGACCAGACCGAGGAGATATCTTCGCCGGTTTGCGCGTCCGGCCAGATCGACGGTGAAGTGGTTCTGCTCAGCCGCGCCGGTCAGATATCACCGGAGGTCATCGACCGCTTCGAGCGGCGCTACGCGGTGGACGTAAGGGAGTTGTTCTACGAGACCGACGAAGGGTTGCTCTCCCGCGTAACCGCAGGCGCCGACCAGTTCGACGTGGTGATGCTCCGCCAGGACCTGGCGGCGATTCTCTGGCGGGGAGGCCAACTCCATACTCTCGACCCGATCGCCTTGCCGGGTCGGGTCAACCTCGACGCCCAACTGACGCAACCATCTTCGGATACGGAGGGGTTCTACTCGGTGCCGCTCGTCTGGGGAACGGTAGGGATTGGTTTGAATGTCAACGTGGTGGCTGACACAGCCGAGACGAGTTGGGGGCTCATCTTCGATCTCTCCCAGGCTTGGATCTACGCGGGCCGGGTCTCGCTTCTTGATGATCCCCGCCAGGTCATGGCTGCCGCCATGCTCTACCTCGGCTACTCGCCGAACTCGACGAACCGGGACCAAGTGCGGGAAGCCGGCCGGGTGGTGGCGGAGGCCAAGGCCCACTTGGGGGGATTCGATTCTGACGACTACGCCGCCAGGCTGGCCGATGGGGGGCTCGACCTTGCTCAAGGCCGCTCGGATGACTTCATGGCGGCCCTCTCACCCGGGTCGGACGACTTTCTCTACGTCCTGCCCCGTGAAGGGGCCACGATCTGGTTGGAGTCGATGGCCGTACCCGTCACGTCCCAGCATCCTTGCAGCGCTCATTCCTTCATAGATTTCATACTCGAGCCTCGGACGGGGGCACTCGTGGCCGATCACATCGGGGAGGCCACCCCGAATACCGCATCCCTTTCGTACCTGATGCCCGAGACCGCGGCCAACCGGACGCTCTATCCGGCGCTGCAGACCAGGGAGAGGCTGGTACTCCTCCAATACACCGAGGAACTGGATCTCATGTACGCAGAGGAGTTCGCTCTCGCTGCGGAATAGCGGATGCTGGCAGGTGTAGTCAAGGGCCGAAGCCGTGGGCGAGGCGTTGTAGTCTGAGCCGGTGGCGAACACCGTTCCCAAGCTCCGACCGATCCTCAAGAAGCGGGCTCCCAACCTTCGGGTGGAAAAGCGGCTCTGGGAGGTGGGACACGAGGTGGTCGTAGGTGTGGACGAGGTCGGAAGGGGTGCCTGGGCGGGCCCGTTGACGGTCGGAGCAGCCGTCATCCCGAAGGACCGGCGCGTTTACAAGCTGCGCGACTCCAAGATGCTCACCGAAACCGAGCGGGAGGCATTGTTCGATCGCGTGGCCGGCTGGTGTGTTAGGTGGTCGACCGGCCATGCCGATCACGAGGAATGTGATCGGCTGGGCATGTCGGACGCCCAACGCCTGGCCGCCCGCCGCGCCCTCGACGGCTTGGGTTTGAAACCCGACCGCATCCTGGTCGACGGTCGCTGGGACTTCGTGGGCGGGTCGAGGACCATCAGGCTGGTCCGGGGGGATGCAACCTCCCTTTCCATATCGGCCGCCTCGATACTCGCCAAGGTAACGCGTGACCGGATGATGCGCCGTGTCGCGGCTCACTATCCGAACTACGGTTTCGAGAACAACAAGGGATATCCGTGCCCGACCCACAAGGCCGCGCTACAGGCATGGGGTCCGTCTGCCATTCACCGCCGGAGTTGGGTGTTCATGGACCGCATGCCCTGGACCGGGATCCCACGTTACGTGAGACCGGACCCCCAAGGTGTACTCTTCGACGCAGGTTGAACAGATTGTTCTTCAAGTAGAAGGTTATGCGAGACAGCAGCGCCCGAACCTTTATCGAGAGCCTGAGCCTCGCAGGAAACCGGCGATATTGTCTATCACCTGGTCGGGTTGCTCGACCATCATGATATGACCCGCGCCCTCGATGGTGACCTCCTGCATTCCGGCCAAGCGTTCCCTCAGGGGTGCTGCCGCGCGTGACGGTGTCATGATGTCCAGCGAGCCGCGGATGAGAAGCGCCGGGCAGCGGATCCGGCCGGCCGCCTCAGCGCCGCCGGTGTAGTCATTACAGGCATGGAGGTCCGCGGCCAAGACCCCCGCCGGTGCCCGTTCCCACAACCGGGTGGTGCCGCCCATCATCCATAGGCCCGGTGTCTGGTGGCCGCCCAGGTGGAAGGTCTTGCCGTGACCCCAGGAGGACAAGAGCTCGTAGGCCACGTGCTCTCCTTTCTCGGACGCGGCCAGCAGACCGGGATGAACCCTGATGGCGGCCGCCCCTCCGCACATGGTGATGGTGGTGGCGCGATGCGGATGGCGCGCCGCCGCCTCGAGGGCGATCAGGGCGCCCATCGAATGACCCACCAGGTGAGCCTGGCCGGATCCCGCCGCCGCCACCAATTCCGCCACCCAGTCGGCGTAGTCCTCTATAGCGCCGAGCACCGGGCCGTCGGATGCGCCGTGACCGGGAAGGTCTACCGCCAGAACCGAGAAGCCGTGGTGCGCGAAGTAGCGAGTCTGGAGCTGCCAGGTGGTCTTGTCGAGTGCCGCTCCGTGGATGAAGACGAGGAGCGGCAACTCCTGGTCAAGGGCACGACCGCCGGTGGTGGCAGAGACCCTGGAGCCCCTGACGGTCAGTTCCATGCCGACCTACCTCTGAGAGGCTCGCAGGGCGGCAGCGAGGTCGTCCAGCAGGTCGTCCGGATCCTCCAGGCCCACCGAGAGCCTGATCAGATCCTCCCCGACCCCGGCCCTGGCCAGCTGGTCTGCGCTCATGGTCGAATGGGTGGTCGACGCCGGGTGGATCACCAGTGATTTGGCATCTCCTACGTTGGCCAGATGGGAGAAGATGCGGAGGCGCTCGATGAACCGTCGGCCGGCCTCCCGTCCACCCTTGATGCCGAACGCCAGGATGGCGCCACACCCGTCAGGCATCAACCGGGCCGCGCGATCGTGGTCGGGGTGATGGGGCAGGTCGGGATGGCTGATCCAGGCCACCTCGTCCCGACCTGTGAGGAAGTCCAGCACCACACGGGTGTTGGCGACGTGTCTCTGCATCCGGATCGCCAGGGTTTCCGTGCCCTGCAGGATGTAGAAGGCGTTCTGCGGGGCCAGAGGTGCACCGAAGTCCCGCAAGCCTTCCACCCGCGCCCGGATGATGAAGGCCTGGGTTCCGAATTCCTCGGTGAACCGGAGGCCGTGGTAGCTGGGATAGGGATCCGTCAGGGTGGGGAACTTCCCCGAGGCCTCCCAGTCGAACCGCCCGCTGTCGACCAGCGCCCCGCCCACGGCCAGCCCGTGACCACCGATGAACTTGGTAATGGAGTGGAACGAAAGGTCGACGCCCCATTCGAACGGGCGGAACAGGTAGGGCGTGGCGAAGGTGTTGTCCAGCATGAAGGGCACCCCGGCCTCGTGAGCGATGGCTGCCACCGCCTCCACGTCCATGATCTCGAGGCCGGGGTTGCCGAGCGTCTCGCCGTACACGAGCCGGGTTTCTGGACGGATGGCGTTCCGGAAACCGTCTGTGTCCCGCGGGTCTACGAACGTGGTCCGGATCCCGAAGCGGGGGAGGGTAGTAGCCAGCAGGTTGTTGGATCCTCCGTACAGGGATGAGGAAGAAACGATGTGGTCGCCGGCGCCCATGAGGGTGGCTATGGCCAGGAACAGGGCAGACATGCCAGAGGCGGTGGCTATCGCCCCGACGCCACCCTCGAGCGCGGCGAGCCTCTCCTCCAAGGCGGCCACGGTCGGGTTCGAGATCCGACTGTAGATGTGACCCTGCCGCTCCAGGTTGAACAGACCGGCCGCATGTTCTACGTCGCGGAACACATAGGAGGTGGTTTGATAGATTGGGATGGCACGGGCACCGTGGTCGGAATCGGGATGATGCCCGGCGTGCACGCTCAGCGTGTCGAAGTTCAATAGTTTGGGATCAACCACCGGCTCTCCTATACGGAGAACAGAGCCTAACGCTGCCGGCGTGCCGGCTGGGAAGGCGGGGAGTGGTCTCGGGCGGAAGGTAGCGGGAGTCGCATGGACGAAGTATCGATCAGCTATTGCGGCGACTTCCAGGCCACCATCACCATCGAGCGGCCCCAGACGCTGAACTCTCTGGCGGGGTCCACGCTGACCGCCCTGGCCCGTGCGGCGGCCGAGGTGTCGACCCGTCGCGACTCGCTCAAGGTGGTGCTGCTGGAGGGTCGGGGCCGGGCGTTTTCTTCCGGGCTCGACCTGCGCATGCTGGAGCCCGACTGCGGAGTCCCGGTCCGGGAAATCGTCCGGGGTGGTCAGACCGTCATGGAGGCATTCGACGCCATCCCTGCGGTCACCGTGGCCGTCCTGAGAGGGGCGGTCGTGGGAGGCGGTGTGGTGCTAGCGGCGGCGTGCGACCTGCGGATCGCCGCCGAGGACACCCATTTCGCCCTTCCGGAGGTCGACCTGGGAGTTCCGGTTCGCTGGGGCGGGGTTCCCCGGTTGGTTCGTGAACTGGGACCCTCCCTGGCTCGAGAATTGATGTTGACCTGCCGTCCCTTCACTGCTCAGGAGGCCAAGGCAGCCGGATTCCTGACCAGGGTGGTCCCTCCCGGAGAGCTCGATGACGCGGTCCGGGAACTCGCGGAGACCCTGTGCGGCAAACCGGCCCATGCCCTCCGGGCCGTGAAACGGAGCGTGGCCGAAGCGGTCGAGATCATGACGCCTGCCCGGGCCAGGCTCTGAGCTGTCGTGAACGCTGGACCGGCGGGCTAGGTCCGGCTCATAGGTCGGCAGCCCCGATGTCGAACAGGACCCCCTCCCCGCCGGTGACGGCGCCGTGAAGAGCCGTGCTGAGCGGTAGCAGCTGTTCGAGGTAGAAACGGCAGGTGGCCTGCTTATGGCGGTCTCCTGCGGCGATTGCCGCCGCGCCGGACTCCGCCATCATCGCTCCGGCGGTTACACCTCCGAACATGAGGCAGTAGGGACTGGCGCCTGCCAGCACCCTGTTGGGCCGATCGCTTTCGGCTAGCAGCCGGCCGGTGGCATCCTCGAGTCGAGAAAGAGCCGCTTCGAGACTGTCCGCCGCTTCGTACCACTCCACCTGGCGCAATGCGGCCACGGAGGGCCGTAACGACCGGATGTATGACTCGACGAACCTGCCTCCGTCCATGGGGAGCTTGCGCATCACCAGGTCGATGGCCTGGATGCCGTTGGTTCCTTCGTAGATCGGGGTGATGCGGGCGTCGCGCCAGTGCTGGGCGGCGCCGGTCTCCTCGATGTAGCCCATGCCCCCGTGCACTTGGATCCCGATCGAAGCCACGTCGGTGCCGATCTCGGTGCACCACGACTTGACGATGGGCGTGAGGAGGGCCAGGCACTTGGAGTGCCGCCGGCGCTGGTCCTCGTCCGGCGCGCCACGGGACAGGTCCTGATGCATCGCCGTGCGGTAGATCAGGGATCGCATGGCCTCCGTGTAGGACCGCATGGTCATCAGCATGCGGCGCACGTCAGGGTGGTCGATGATCGGCGACATCGCCTCGGTAGCGCCGACCGCACGCCCCTGTCGCCGCTCTCTGGCGTAGGTGGCCGCCTGCTGGTAGGCCCGCTCTGCCACGGCCATACCCTGGATACCCACCGATATCCGGGCGGTGTTCATCATCGTGAACATGTTTCGCATGCCTTGGTCGGTGTCTCCCAGAATGTATCCGATCGCACCGCCCCGGTCCTCGCCGTAGACCATGACACAGGTAGGGGTGGCCTTGATACCCAGCTTGTGCTCCAGCGATACCACTTTGACATCGTTGCGCTCGCCTGGCTCGCCGGCCACGTCCGGCAGGAACTTGGGCACGATGAACATCGAGATCCCCTTGGTGCCGGGCTGGGAACCGGGAATGCGGGCAAGCACCAGATGGATCACGTTGGCAGCCATGTCATGGTCGCCGTAGGTGATGAAGATCTTGGTGCCGGTGAGCCGGTAGGTCCCGTCCCCGGCAGGATGGGCCCTGGTGTCGAGGGCGCCCACGTCAGACCCGGCGTGGGGCTCGGTGAGGTTCATGGTCGCCGACCACTCGCCGGTGATCATCCTGGGAAGGTACAGGTCCCTCTGGTCATCGGTTCCGTGGGCGGCGATGGCCGTGATGGCGCTGGCGGTCAGGAGCGGGCCGGTACTGAAGGAGAGGCATCCGGACGTGAAGAGTTCCTCGACTGCCACCCCGAGGATACGGGGCATACCGGCCCCGCCCCACCGGGCCGGTGCGCCGATCGTTCCCCATCCGGCATTGACGTAGGACTTGTAGGCCTCCTGGAACCCGGGCGGGGTAGCCACATGGCCGTCCTCAAGGGTCGACCCCTCTATGTCCCCGACCCGGTTGAGGGGTGCTACCAGGTCCTGGACGAAGCGAGCGCATTCTTCCAGAAGCGAGCCCACCACGTCCCGCTCGGCGTGCCGGAACGGTTCGAGGCCGAGGACGTGATCTAGGCCGGCGATGTGTTCGAGGGCGAAGCGGACGTCTCTGAGCGGGGCTACAAAGCCGGACATGGGCCGCCATTCTAGAAGGCGGTACTGGCCTTCGGACCGGCGCCCAACTGCGCGGACGGGCACAGGATCCGAAGCGAAGGCACGAGCATTCTTAGCGTACCCGCAGCAAGGGGTTGAGCCTGTCCTACCCCCGGAGTATGTTGCCCACTGCCAAGCACTGACAACCGGTATGTGAACTGTGCCATTGGCTTTACCGGTCCGACGGAACATACGAGCTACATGGAGCGAGGGGCGACTCCCGGTAACCATCCGGGCATGGCCGACCACGATCCAAACAGCACGGCGGTGGAGGCGGGGGGTGGGCCCGGTGCGGAGCACCGGTTTTTCGCGAGTTCCGGCGGGAGATGGCGGGCTAGAGCAGGTCCAGCCCTTGGGCCAGGTCCTCGATCAGATCCTCGACGTCCTCCAGGCCGACGGAGATGCGCACCAGCCCGTCGGTTATGCCGACCCGGAGACGCTCCGGCTTCTCCATATCGGCGTGGGTCATGGTGGCCGGATGGGTGATCAGCGACTCCACCGACCCGAGGTTCTCGGCCAGTATCCAAACTCGTAGCGATCCCATGAGCGACTTACCACCCTCCACGCCGCCCTCGACCTCGAACCATCCCATGGCGCCGTATCCGGAGGCCTGCTTGGTGGCCAACTCGTGCTGGGGGAACGACGCCAGCCCCGGGTAGGAGACCCTGGTCACTTTGGGGTGGTCATCCAGGAACTCGGCCACGGCCATGGCGTTGGCCGATTGGCGCTCCATGCGTTCGCTGAGAGTCTTGCTTCCCTGGAGCGTCAGCCAGGCCACCATGGGCGACATGATCAGGCCGGCGGCGTTCTGTACGAATGCCACCGCCTCCAAGAGCGCCTCCGCCCGGCATACCACCGCTCCGCCCACGGTTGCGTTGTGACCGTCGAAGTACTTGGTGGTGGAGTGCACCACCAGGTCGGCGCCGAGTTCGAGCGGGCGCTGGTAATAGGGGGTGAGGAAGGTGTTGTCCACCGCGTGGGGGATGCCAAGAGGGGCGGTGATCTCGGAGACTCCGGCGATATCCGTGTACTTGAGGGTCGGGTTGGCAGGCGTCTCGGTGAACACGAGCCTGGTCCGTTCGTTGACTGCCGCCCTCACCGCATCGAGATCGGATGTGTCGGCGAATGTGAAGTCCACCCCGAATCGGGCGAACACCTTGGTGGCGAGGCGGTAGGTGCCTCCGTAGGCGACATCGCTGACCACGGCGTGATCCCCGGAGTTGACCAGGGCCATAAAGACGGCGTTGGTGGCGGCCATGCCGGTCGCGAATGCCGCTGAGCCGATCCCGCCCTCCAGCTTTGCGATCCGAGCCTGAAGCGCCGTGACGGTGGGATTGCCCGAGCGGGAGTACGAGTAACCGGTCTCCATGTAGTCGTCCACCGACGGCTGCACGAAGGTGGTCGACTGATGGATGGGCGTGAGGATGGCGCCGCTGACCGGGTCGGGCGTCGCGCCGGCGTGTATCTGGTCTGTTCTGAACCCCATCGGCCTCCTCGGACGGTTGACAGGTTACCCGACGTTCGGGGGTAACCCGGCGGCGGGCCGTTACCATCGCCCGGCGGGATGATGAAGAGCGCGTACGCGATCAC